>NZ_JAMFKZ010000010.1:0-103309 GCF_023488045.1 Acinetobacter sp. ANC5681 | reverse complement strand
AAAACTTCATTGATGACTTTATTCTCGATAAAAATCATCTGCTACCACAGAGAATCTATAAATAATAGTGCGTAAGTCCTATTAAATATAAAAAACAAAACAGCATAGTAAGATCAAACATGCTGTTTTAGATCAGCAAAAGTAGTGTTTTAATCAATTCTCAGCGCTAAGGATTGCTTTTCTTAACAACGTAACTCACGGCATATGGGTCATATTTGGTGCGAGGTCTTGCCATTAAGGAAAAGCTTTAAGTTTGTTTATCCTCGTCACTCGCGGCATAGCCGCTCGTCTTGCGCTCGGACAAAGCGTTGCTTTTCTTAACTCGCCACTCGCAGCATAGCTGCTCGTCTTGCGCTCGGACAAAGCGTTGCTTTGTTTATCCTCGCTCAGGCTCGGGTCTTAACCACAACCACACAGCAACAATAAACATAGTGAGATCTGTAAAAATTTTGACAAGGAATGGTGCGTTGGTAAACAGCATTAAAATACCACTCATTAGCATCATAATACTGGCTATCCATTTTGCTTTACGCGGTACTGTCCCATTTTCACGCCAATTGCGTAAGGTCGGTCCGTATTTAGGATGATTTAAGAGCCAAGCATCCATTTCAAGCCATCCTTTCGATGCAGCCCATGCTGCAAGGATTAAAAACACAGTGGTTGGCATGCCTGGTAAAATTGCTCCAATGATTCCTAAAATAATAAAAATCACAACTAAACTACGCCAGAACAATGTTTTCATTGAGTAATTAACCAACACATGTTTACAACCATGCTAGTATAAATTGTTTTTATTGCTCTTTCTTAAACTTAACTTATTATTTCCATGATTGAGTAACAGCATGTCGAGCCTAATGAGTACGACCCTTTTTTTTGAACCTTGGTTGCAGTTTAAGAATCCTATAGTACGTCACTTGGCTTTTTGCATCGCGAGTCCAAATATTTTAGCTCGAATCCCGCCAGATTTAGTGATAAAGCATACTTTTGAGCTCCATTCTGATCAAATCTGGCAAACTCATTATGAACGCTATGAAGAACGCTTAAAGCAACTTGATCAACATCCACAAGCCCTCATTGATTTTCTTGCTCAACTCAAAAGTACTCGCCTTGGGCTACGATTCGAGAACTTACTTTGGTTTTGGTTATTAGATGATAAGTATCATCACTATCAACTTTTAGGCCATAGCATTCAAAAAATTGTAGGATCGGTTACGCTAGGTGAACTAGATTTCGTCATTTTAAATAAAGACACGCAAGAAATTGAACACTGGGAAGTTGCGCTAAAGTATTACCTAGGTGAAAGTAACTTAGACTTAGCGCAATGGTATGGGCTAAATCGAGAAGACACATTACAAAGAAAATTGAAGCATTTCACTCAACGTCAATTTCAGTTTGCGGATGCAAATCATCATCAGATTCAACGAAGATTTGCGATTATGAAAGGGCAATTATATTTACCGACTGATTTGAATCAGTTTGCACTCCCCAACTGGGTCAACTCATCCCGACGTTTGGGATTATGGGGAACTAATATTCCCACAACAGATTACTATCGATTACAACGTCATGAATGGTTATGTCCTAATCAGCAACCATCCTCAAAAAATGCAACATGGTGGACAAATGGTCTTTATTATCATGAAACACCTAGCCCCTCATTTTATATGTTTCGCCAACCGTCTTTATTATTCATTAGATCTTCTTCATCAGATTATTTTTTATAAAGTAACATTTTATAACACTTCTACTATCAAACCATTATGTTTATTTTCTGCTTTTTTTCTTAGCCTCTAAGAACATCATAATTACATTTAAACGGAGAAGATGATGAAAAAAATCTTAGTTGCTTCAATCATGACTGCTTTTGTTTTAACTGGTTGTAATACATTTAAGGGTTTTGGGCAGGATGTATCTAAAGCGGGTGACAAAGTTACTCAAACTGCTGAAAAAACTCAGGATAAAATGTAATTTTAGTGAACACCCTTCGCAAAACCTTATCTAAATATAGATAAGGTTTATTTTTGCATACCTTTCTCTATCATATTCCCCTATTATATCGGTTCAGATTTCACCAGATTTAACCACATCTCGCATGAACCATTCCGATACTCTTGAACTTAGTTTACAGCTCCTACGCCAACCTTCTATCACCCCTGTTGACCATGATTGTCAAAATATTATGGCCGAGCGTTTAGCAAAAATTGGCTTTAATATCGAAAACATGCGTTTTGAAGATGTTGATAACTTATGGGCACGCAGAGGCACTACAGCACCTGTTTTTTGTTTTGCAGGTCATACAGATGTCGTTCCTACAGGCCATTTAGATGCTTGGAATTCAGATCCATTTTTACCAAGTATTCGTGACGGTAAATTATATGGTCGTGGTTCAGCAGATATGAAAACAGCACTGGCTGCAATGGTGGTTGCATCTGAACGTTTTGTGGCGAAGCATCCGAACCATAAAGGTTCTATTGCATTTTTGATTACATCTGATGAAGAAGGT
Organism: Acinetobacter sp. ANC5681; assembly: GCF_023488045.1. Classification (NCBI taxonomy): domain Bacteria; kingdom Pseudomonadati; phylum Pseudomonadota; class Gammaproteobacteria; order Moraxellales; family Moraxellaceae; genus Acinetobacter; species Acinetobacter sp. ANC5681. The sequence goes on along the minus strand of NZ_JAMFKZ010000010.1, from coordinate 100,806 downwards.
CCTTCAATCAACGGGACAGTGAAGGTCATTGAAACTTTAGAAGCACGTAACGAAAAAATGAACTGGTGCTTGGTAGGCGAACCATCGAGCACACATCAATTAGGCGATATCGTCAAAAATGGTCGTCGTGGCTCTTTGAATGCGATTTTGACTGTTCATGGCAAACAAGGACATGTGGCCTACCCTCATTTAGCAGAAAATCCTATTCATTCAGCATCGAAGGCTTTAACTGAACTGTGCGATACTGTTTGGGATAATGGCAATGAATATTTCCCTGCGACCTCTTTCCAAATTTCAAATATACAAGCTGGAACAGGTGCAACCAACGTAATCCCAGGCACACTAAAAGTTACTTTTAACTTTCGCTACTCAACTGAAGTGACAGCTGAAATTCTCAAACAACGCGTACTTGAGACTTTGGATAAATATAATTTAACTTATGATATTCAGTGGACACTATCAGGTTTACCTTTCCTCACCCCTGTTGGTGAATTAGTGAATGCTGCAAAAACAGCGATCAAAAATGTGACTGGTGTTGAAACTGTTCTATCGACAAGTGGAGGAACTTCAGATGGCCGCTTTATTGCACCTACGGGCGCTCAAGTTCTAGAATTAGGCGTATTAAATGCAACAATTCACCAAATCAATGAACATGTAAATGTCGATGATTTAGAGCCACTTGCTGAGATTTATGAGCAAATTTTAGTTGAATTACTTGCTTAACATACAAGTTGAGGCAATAAAAAAGGAACTCTTTTGAGTTCCTTTTTTATTTATAACCCTAGTTGGGTTTGAATATTTTGTAGATGAGGGACATAAAACTGTTTTTCCCCAATCTTGACATATTTAAATACGTTATTGTCATCAATGTCTTTTTCTTCATCTACAATTTCAGAAATACGTAAACGAATGGATTCAGGCATTTCATTACAAACCAAAGCAAATCGTTCTGAAACGTCATCACCTTCAACCACCAACGCTACCCCATTTTTATTTGCTGGATCATTTACAGCATAAATAGGAAGTTTGAGATCATGCCATTCAACATGATCAATATTGGTTTGTGTATCCATCGCTGATAACACGATATTCTGCGGTAGCAGCATTGGAACTTTTTCATGACATTTAATAATATAAGCGTCAATAAACCCTGTTGATACCGTAATTAAATGTTGTAACTCTTGTTGGTCAATTTGCCCCAAACCTGAGTTTGCGCTTTTTTTTACCATTAATTTTTACCTCATGAGCGCACTGTTAGTAAACTTTCAATATTTTCCAAGAGTGTTTCTTCTTGGAATGGTTTACCCATATATTGATTTACACCAAGTGATAGAGCACGTTCACGATGCTTTTCACCCGTACGTGATGTAATCATGATAATTGGTAAATCGCGATGTAATTCATGATGTCGAACAAGGTTTGTCACTTCGAAACCATCCATACGCGGCATTTCAATATCAAGTAACATCAAGTCTGGCTTAATGGTTTCAAGCTGCTCAATCGCATCCACACCATCTTTCGCAGTTACAACATCATAACCTTGACGCTCTAATAGGCGCGAAGTTACCTTACGTACAGTTACCGAGTCATCGACGATCATAATCAAGCGACGTTCATCATAGCGCTGCTTGGTATAAGTTTCATCAGCCTGTTTACTACGTGCTGTAGACTGTGCTTGTCGAGCAATATTTTGACCATCTAAGATCAAACATACCTGACCATCACCCATAATCGTCGCACCAGCAATCACCCCGATACTTGAGAACTGTTGTCCAATAGGTTTTACAACAATTTGTCCACGAGAACCAATTAACTGATCAACAAGTAATGCTGTTGTTTGCCCCTGCGCACCTTTAACCAACAATACAGGCAATGAATGAACAACGCCATTTAAACGAGGAATCGGCTGCCCAGCAACAAATTCAGATAAATAACGTAAACGATAACTTTCTTGATCGATCTTGAAATAATCGTCTTTACTTTCAAAGTATTGTTCTAATGCCGCAGGTGAAATACGAACAATACGGTCAATTTGTGCAAGTGGGAAGGCAAACTGTTGATCGCCTGCTTTTACCATCAAGGCATCACTTACAGCTACTGTGGTCGGTACTCGAATGGTAAATGTTGTTCCTTTACCTAAAACAGAGTTAACGCTCACATGACCGCCAAGCGCTTTAATATCGCTCTGAACAACATCTAGACCAACACCACGCCCAGAAATTTGTGTAACTTGTGCAGCCGTACTAAAACCTGGATGGAAGATAAATTGCAGAATTTCTTCATGGTCAAGTTTCTGCTCTTTAGTCATTAAACCTGTTTGAATCGCTTTATCTTTAATGCGATTCACATCGATACCTTTACCATCGTCACTAAATGTCACAACAATATCAGTACCCTGACGACCAATATCTAAAGCGATATGTCCAGTTTCTGGTTTCTTCGCTTGTAAACGTTGCTCTCTGTCTTCAATACCGTGGTCAATTGCGTTACGCAACATATGTTCAAATGGCGCAACCAATTTTTCCAAAATACTACGGTCTAATTCACCCTCAGTATTGTTAACAATTAATTCTGTTGGTCGGTTTAAAGTCGATGCTGTTTGACGAACAATACGTTGTAAACGTGGTAATAATCGAGAGAAAGGTACCAATCGGGTACGCATCAAACTTTCTTGAATTTCTGCTTGAATACGAGATTGTTGTAATAACAAACCTTCCGTATCACGGATCTTCTCAGAAAGTGTGGTCTTAAAGTCAACCAAGTCCGACGCGGATTCCGCAAGAGATTTTGACAACTGATTTAAAGATGAATATTGGTCCATCTCTAATGGGTCAAAATCTGCATAGCGAGAGTTCTCACCACCATGACGTGCGATAATTTGACTTTCTAACTCACCTTCCATTCGGCGTAACTGATCTGCCAAACGTTTGATCGCAAGCTCCATCTCCGTTAATGTACCGCCCAATTGACCAAGGTCCATTTCGATACGCGAACGGTTAATCGCATTCTCACCTGACAAGTCAATCATTTTCTCAATGACGTCAGCGGAGACACGAATCATCTCATTATTTTGTTCAATACGTTCGGTCGTTTCCCACTCACCTAACATTGATGGAGGTTCTGTACCATCACCTTGAACAAACTCCATTGTATATTCTGGAGTGAAAATATCTTTAGCTGAGAGCTTTTGTGGAAGTTGTGCTGAAACATCAACAAACTCCATATTCTCTAAACTTTGTTTTAAGCCGTCAAAGTTTGCATACTGACGTTTGGAAATCGCATCACTCAACCAAGCCAGTGCTGTATTGAGAAGATTATCGTAAACATTTGAATTGAAATGATGTACACCAAACTGTTCAAATGCATTCTCGAGATGATAAGCAACAATCGCAATTGCATCTAACTCAGCCATACGTGCACCACCTTTTAAACTGTGGGCATTACGTTGTAACTGTAAGAGCAAACTACGATTACCACGTTGATCAAACCATTGTCTTAATAGACCTTTGGCTTGTTCAAGTAGTTCTTCTGCTTCTTCTAAGAATGTTTGCTCAACAAGAGAACGAACATCATCATCAAGGGCAACTTCATGAACAATTTCAGCATTTGAAGTATCTTCTAGAACTTCTTGAGCTTCGACCAATGAGAATTCATCAATTGATAAGTCCGTGAGATCATCCGTTTCGATCACAGCGGCAACATGATTTTCGGCTACAGGCTCAAAAGTAACAGGTGATGACGAAGTAAAATCAATAGATTGATTTGCTTGCTGAAGCAACTGAAGTACGTGTGTAGCTGGATAATCGACTTGTTTATCACGAACAGTTTGAATTCGATCTGCAATATCATCTTGTACTGCACGAATGACTGCGATTAATTGTGGGTTCGGTTGTAACTGCTGATTGATTAATTTCTCATAAATTGTTTCCAATTCATGTGCAATTAAACCAATATGACCTGCTTGAATCATATTTGAACCACCTTTTAAGGTGTGCAAATATCTCATCAAGTTTTTCAATGCACCTACATTTTGTTGATCAGCTGTCCATGTATTTAGATCAGCATCAATACCAACCAATAATTCATCAGCTTCTTCAAGGAAGATATCTAACAAGTCTGGATCAAAGTCACGATTTGAATCACTTGATTGCAAGCTTTGTTTATCTAAAGCGAATTGTGCAGCTAAAACACTCACATCAACTTTATTACTAGACGGCTCAAATTCAGCAATCGGTGCTTCAACTAAACCTGCTTTTTGCTCAGTTACAGGAGCTTCCAAGAACTCAATATTTTGCTGCGTAAATGAACTCAATTCATTTAATACAAGTTCATGTACCTTTGTCAAAGTCACACGCTGCCCTGCAGCCAAGGTATCAAACAATTGAATGAACTGTTGATGTACTTGATAATACAGTTCAAAAGCATAATCAAGATTCAGTAAATCTGGCTTAAATAACAGATCTTGATAACTAGAACGTAACAAACTTGTATATTGATACATACCAATCGTCGCATGATGATGAGTATGTTCTAATAAAGTTTCAGTTTGCTGACTTAACAGTTGGATATATTGAGGAAATTCAGTACGCGCACGTTTCTCAAAATCAAACTCAACGTCAAGAAGGTCATTGATATTCAATTCTAGTAATTGTGAAACTAAACCCTGTGGACGTAAAGATTCGCCTTGTTTTTCTTCTAATTGGAAATCGTAGCTATCCCATGCAACATTAAAAGTATTATAAATTTCTTCAAATTTCTGTTGCGAACCTTGGTGTTTCAACGTGTGCAAATAGTCACGAACAAACTGTGCATAGTGTGTCAAAAGTGCCGTTTCATCAGAACTTGAATCAAGCTCTTCTTGCAATAATGTTTTGAATAAATTCTCAACTTTCGAACTTGCTTCAAACACATGCTCAACATGCGCCATAGCAGAACTGCCACGTAGAGTATGAAGCGCTCGAATTAGCGTATTATAATTATCATTTGTCGGACGATCATTTAGTAAAAATTGATCGATCGTAGTCAAATGATCTTCTGCTTCTTCCAAGAAAATCGATAATGTTTCTTTGATTAACGCTTCATCATCTAGTGGATGACCTATAAATACAGATTCTGAATCTGCGACATCAACAGTCTTCTCTTCTACGACAGTATCCACATTTACGGATATCAATTCGAGACCAGTTTCAGCGTTATCATTCAGCATATTCGATAATTGTAATAACTCAGCTAGCGCTGGTTCTATACTAAGTTGCTGCTGTAGTTGCTGACCTAATAAAACCAAAGGTTTTAAATCTATCTGATGTTTTTGAACCAATTTAAAATCATGTACAAGTTTAAAGCGGTAGATATTAAAAACCGCTTTTACATAATGTTGAATATCTGAATTCAACAACACTGTACCTGCAAGTACTCGATTTAAAGTATCTTCAACCGTCCACGCCAATTCACCTGAAGATTTGGCGCCAACCATCCTTCCAGAACCTTTTAAGGTATGGAAATGTCGGCGAATATCTGTGAGCACATCTTGTTGATTTGGCTGTTCAATCCATTGACCGATTAATGGCTCTAATTCAACAAAGATTTCATCTAATTCTTCAATAAAAATTTCAAGAATTTCTGCATCTTGCTCAAGATAACTATCTTCAGGAAGCGTCATCGTTTCAACTAACGTTTTTAATATTTCTTTCATAGCGGCTTCTTTCGTTTTTATCCACTAATTGTGGCTAAAAATTACGTGTATCTATCACACAAGATGTAGCTCCATGTTAGTCATCATCTTGTAGAGATATTCTACATCTCTTCAAAAAAGGGAAAGGACAGATATGCTCTGCCTCCCCTTTGCTGCTTATTCAGGTAGCTTAAAGTCAGTTACAGATTCACGTAATGATTCAGCCATATTTGCCAATTCAGAAACCGAACGAGCTGTATCAAACGTTGCTGTAGTCGTTTGTGACGTAATTTCTTGTACAACATTCATCGTTGTTGCAATGTGACTTGCTGATGCAGACTGAAGTTTTGCTGCATCAGAAATGCTCGCAATTAATTTAGCCAAATCACCAGATACCGTTTGAATCTCATCAAGTGCAATACCCGCATCTTTTGCCAAGTTCGCACCACGAACAACTTCTGACGTCGTTTGTTCCATTGAAATAACAGCTTCGTTCGTATCTGTTTGAATGGTTTTTACTAAGCTTTCAATCTGTTTCGTTGCTGATGCAGAACGTTCTGCAAGACGCTGTACCTCGTCGGCTACGACTGCGAAACCACGACCTGCTTCACCAGCCATAGATGCCTGAATCGCTGCGTTTAATGCCAAGATGTTAGTTTGGTCGGCAATATCGTTAATTAGGGATACGATGTTACCAATCTCTTGAGATGATTCACCCAAACGCTTAATACGCTTTGAAGTTTCTTGAATTTGTTCACGAATGTGATCCATACCTTCGATCGAGCGGTTTACAACTTCTGCCCCATTCGATGCAATTTGTACAGATCGTTGTGCTACTTCAGCAGACTCGGATGCATTCGAAGATACTTGGTCAATCGACAATGCCATTTCGTTCATCGCTGCTGATGCACCTGCAATTTCTTGCGCCTGATGTTCAGAAGCTTCTGCTAATTGGTTGGTAATATCTTGAGTATCTTGAGTATAACGAGCAACTTCTTGAGATGTTTCAGTGATTCGAGATACAAGGTCACGTAATTGATCGATTGCGAAGTTAATCGAGTCGGCAATCGCACCAGTAAAATCTTCTGATACTGTTGCATATGAACGTAAATCACCATCTGCTAAGTCGGCAATTTCATCTAGTAAACGTAAAATTGCATTTTGGTTACGGTCATATTCATCTTGTAGACGAGTTACACGCTCTTTATCTGTATTACTACGTAGAGTAAGTAATTGTAGTGCAGAGAAAATCAATAGACCTAACGCACCAATTAATACAACACCTGCAATAACGTTACCCCAACCACCCTCTGCTTTGTTAGATAAATCGTTTAATGACGTTAATAAGGCATCAGATTGAGAAAAGATTTGCGAAGATGCTTGGCGTACGCGAACAATTTGGTTTGCGTTTTGTAATACTGTTGCTGCAGCTGATTTCAATACTGCATCATAATCAGATTTAATACTATCTAAAGACTCACGTAAATCAGGAGATACAATACGATCTACACCAAGTTCTGTACTACCATTTAATTGTGCATTTAAATAAACACCAAAGGTATCGATATCCGCTCCAAAGTCATTAGCTGAAACGTTTGAATTATCGGTACCGACTAAAACAGAGTTAATCGAACGTAAAATACGTTCAGCAATAAACACTTGGTTTTTCGTGATAATTACCTGACTACTTGGCATATTTTCACGAACCATCTGATCAACCATCAAGTTATATTCAGCCTGAATTTCAGGAATCGTTTCACTGATCGAGATATTTGTATCGTATAATTGATTGATGACTTTTTGTTGTGAAGCAATTAACTCAATATTCTTAGAAACACTCGTCCAAAGTGCGTTTGCTTTTTTATACTCTTCTGAACCAGTACCATATACACTTTCAACCGTCTCTAAATTCTCAGCAAAACGCTTTTTAGATTCAACTAAACCTTTCATTGCTTCAGGTGTACCAGATGCCGTCGCCTCAGTTGCCTGACGAGAAATCATCTGAGATAACAAGCGTAACTCACCCAAACTACGGGTTAACTGGTTATGACGAGGAACACTCACGAATAAATAAATTAAGAGGATAACTGCAAGAACTAAAGCACCAATCGCACGGTATAGAATTGGTTTCGACTTTTCAGTTTCACCAAATAAGCGAGAAAACTGATCAATTTGCGTTCGAGCATTCTCTAAAAATGCACCACCACTCTTAAGACCGGTACTATCACCACTACTACCATTTTTCTTTTTAAGTTTAAAGCCCATGTCAGCTTCTCCCCTGAATACGCGTTTATTTTCCGTAGCGTATCAAATTAGTTTATAAATTTTATTGATGCATTCATATATTGAGGATTTTGCAACAACCGACTCAGTAAAAACACATGCCATTGCTGATTATGTTGATGGAAGTATCCCTGACAATAATCTTTCAATTTATCATCTAGATCAGCACTTTGTGAAAAGAAACTCTTTTTATTAAAGTGCTGAATCCCAAGAACTTGGTCGACAACCAAACCCACATAATGGTCTTGATGGCTAATGCATATTACTTTTTGTGTTGGTGAAAACTGACTCCGTTGTCCTGAAATAAAATGTGTTAAATCAGAAACTGAAAGCAATCGACCACGAATATTTGCCAAACCACGTACCCATGCCTGAGTATTAGGAACAGGGGTATATTTTGGAGGATAAATCACCTCCGAAATCTCCCCTAATGGTGCAACGAAATATTGCCCTAACATCTCAAATGCGATACCAGACCAACGGCTGACTTCATTTTGAGTTGAAGCATATTGTTTGTTGCCTCGCTTGGATAAGCGAAGCAATTCGATAAATCCATTTGCTGCCATACCCTATCCCGTATTGAGTAATGAAAAGGCTCGTACGAATTAACTTAATAATTGTTTAATCACATTAATGAGCTGTTGCTCATCAATCGGCTTGGTCAAATAATCACAAGCACCTTGACGCTTACCCCAAACACGATCTGTTGCCTGATCTTTGGTACTTACGATCACAACAGGAATATGCTGCGTGTCTTTACCTTTGCTAATTTGGCGTGTCGCTTGGAAACCATTCATTCCTGGCATTACCACATCCATTAATACGAGATCTGGTAGTTCTGCTTGCGCCATTGTGACACCGTCAGCGCCATTGGTTGCTTCTAAAACTTCATAACCGTGTTTAGTCAAAATTTCTCTAAAGCGAAATGTTTCAGTAGGTGAATCATCTACAATAAGTATACGAGCCATTTTTTCCTCAATTTAAATTTTATGCGCTAACGTGATTACGAATCGCATTTAACAGCTCATCTTTACTAAATGGCTTAGTTAAATATTCATCAGAACCCACAACACGCCCTTTAGCCTGATCAAACAAACCGTCTTTGCTTGACAACATAATCACTGGGATATTTTGGTAATTTAAAGAATTTTTAATCAGTGCACAGGTTTGATAACCATCTAAACGAGGCATCATGATATCGACGAACACGATATCAGGATTTGCTTCTGCAATTTTTGATAATGCTTCAAAACCATCAACAGCGGTGATCACCTCACAACCTTCTCGTTGTAAAAGCGTTTCAGCTGTACGACGAATCGTTTTTGAATCATCAATCACCATTACTTTCAAATTTTGAAATTTATCTTCCATTTAATTGTCCTGCCCCATTCACTCAATACAAATTATGGTTGGTTTAATTTGTTTTATACACATCAGTTGATATTTTTAACATATCTTTACTTGCATTATCAATGAAGTTTTTTGAACCAACCTATCATTTTTCAACAACAATAACAAATTGCTCACACTTTTCGTCAAATTCCTAAATTTTTTGTATACTCACTATTTTTAATTATCTAAATAGCTACTAATATACAACTGATTATTATTTAAAAATAAGTGATTTAGTTAACTTTTTCCGGGGAATGTAATGACTGGTTCGTTAAAGTGCAGTTTCGGCATTAGCCACTTTACAACGATTGCTCGTAATTACATTTGCGCGTTTTTTTTATTGATTTTTTGCAGTTCAAGTTTTGCAGCCACAGAGCAACCCAGAGCTGTATGGTATCGTTATTATGATAAAAATGGTGTTGCTAATGTGAGTACATCAGTTACGCCCGAACATATTCGTTATGGTTATGAAGCACTTGATCGTAATATGCAAGTGATCAAACGCAACCGTGCTTATAACGCAACAGTAGATGTACAACAATCTTCTCGTCGCGAATCTATTGCACGTCAACGCGAACAAGATATGAGATTAAAGCGTGCTTATGGAAATACAAAAATAGCGGCAACAAAAAGAGATCAAATTTTGGCTAGTTTGAAAAAGCAACTTAATTATCAACAACAACAATTACAACAGCTTCAACAAGACAAAATTGGATTTAAGCGACAAGAGATGGAATATCATCGTAAGGGAGAAACGCCCCCCGCTCAACTCAAAAATAATTTAGACAATAATGCCAAGAATATTGAAAATGTAAAAACAACAGTAGAAAGTTTACGTAATGCATATCATAAAACTGAAACAGATTATGCTGATATTATTAACCGTTTAAAAAATATTGAACAAGAAACACAATAGACTTAGAATTTTTCTTGCATGGTCTCTCAAAAATATTAATTCTAACTTTTCATAGTTTTAATTCATTGAGCTTGCTTTAGATTACACGAAATTCAATGATTCATGTCATAATGCCAATTGCTTAAAACCGAGTAGATAATTTTGCTCGTTTGAGTATTTCTAAATAACACTTAACTTTAGGACAGTTTCCATGCGCGCAAGCCGCTTTTTATTTGCAACGTTAAGAGAAACCCCAAATGATGCTGAAGTCATTTCGCACCAGCTCATGTTACGTGCGGGGATGATTCGTAAATTAGCTTCTGGTTTATACTCTTGGTTGCCCATGGGAACACGTGTTTTAAAGAAAGTAGATGCGATTGTTCGCGAAGAAATGAACCGTTCAGGCGCATTAGAAGTATTTATGCCTGTCACTCAACCTGCTGCGCTTTGGGAAGAATCTGGTCGTTTTGAACAATACGGTCCAGAATTACTTCGTTTCAAAGATCGTCATGATAATCCATTCGTGCTTGGTCCTACTCATGAAGAGGTCATTACAGATTTGGCACGTAATGAGCTGAAAAGTTATAAGCAATTACCAGTAAATTTCTATCAAATCCAAACTAAATTCCGTGATGAAATTCGTCCACGTTTCGGTGTGATGCGATCTCGTGAATTTATCATGAAAGATGCTTATTCTTTCCATGCAACTCAAACATCGCTACAAGAAACCTATGATGTCATGTATGACACCTACAGCCGTATTTTTACACGCCTTGGGCTAGATTTTCGTCCAGTACAGGCAGACACAGGTTCAATCGGTGGCTCTGCATCACATGAATTCCATGTACTTGCTGCAAGTGGCGAAGATGATATCGCATTTTCTACTGAATCTGATTACGCCGCTAACGTTGAAATGGCAGAAGCATTGTTAGTCGGTGAGCGTGCTGCGCCAGCTCAAACAATGACCTTAGTCGATACACCTAATCAGAAAACAATTGCCGATGTTTGCCAATTTTTAAACAGTGATGCAAAACAATCTGTAAAAGCTTTACTTGTACAAGGTCAAACAGATGAAAATGGCAATACACCCGTTGTTGCTCTATTTTTACGTGGCGACCACGAATTGAATGATATTAAAGCTGAAAAGCACCCTTTAATTGCTGCACCTTTGGCATTTGCAACTGAAGTACAATTAGAACAACATGGTTTAACAGCAGGTTTCTGCGGTCCACAAGGTTTAGTTGAAAAAGGCTTAACCGTGATTGTGGATCGTGCTGCATCCGTATTATCTGACTTTGTTGCGGGTGCAAATGAAGTCGATAAACATGCGACAGGTGTGAACTGGGAGCGTGATGCAAAATTCACCGAAGTTTATGATTTACGTAATGTTGTTGAAGGCGACCCTTCTCCAGATGGTAAAGGTACACTTCAAATCAAACGTGGTATTGAAGTCGGTCATATCTTCCAACTCGGTACAAAATACTCAGAAGCTTTAGGGTGTAAAGTACTCGGTGAAGATGGCAAACCATTCACTGTTACAATGGGATGTTATGGAATAGGTGTAACACGTGTGGTTGCAGCGGCAATTGAACAAAACTTTGATGACAAAGGAATTATTTGGCCTCAAGCGATTGCTCCATTCGACATTGCGATTGTGCCAATGAATGCGCATAAATCACCTCGTACCCTTGAAGCAGCTGAAGCGCTTTATGCTGAATTACAAGCTCAAGGCTATGATGTATTGCTTGATGATCGTAATGAACGCCCTGGTGTGAAATTCTCTGATCTTGAATTAATGGGTATTCCTCATCGTATTGTTATTGGTGAGAAAGGTCTTGATGCAGAAACTTTTGAGTACAAAGGTCGTCGCGATCTTGAAGCAAGCAATTTAGGTAAAGAAGAACTCTTAGCTAAACTTATAGGCTAATCTTCATCCTAGCAATAAAAAAGCCGTTTAATAATAAACGACTTTTTTATTGAAAACTTAAGCTGTCAGATCTTTGATTATTATAGCTTTATTTATAGATTATTTTTTATACCAATAGAAAATGATTTATTGTTCACTTTTGGTAAGTTTTTGAATATCAAAGGGGCACTGACATGCCCCCTTAAATGATTTGGATTAGATCTTTTTTACAAATTCAGATTTCAATTTCATTGCACCAATCCCATCGATTTTACAATCAATATTATGTCCATCATTCGCATCGATTAATAAACGAATACTTTTCACTTTCGTCCCGACTTTAACTACAGATGATGAACCTTTGATTTTTAAATCCTTTATGACAGTCACGCTATCACCATCAACTAAAATATTACCGTTGGCATCTTTAATGATCTCTTGTTGTTCTGAAGCAGATGCCTCCCCTTCTTTCCATTCATGTGAACATTCAGGGCAAATCAATAAGTCGCCATCTTGGTAAGTATATTCTGATTGGCATTTTGGGCAGTGTGGAAAAGACATAAAAACATCTCAAAAGCACTATTATGATCGATAGACGCATTTTTTCAAAATTTAAGCTTGAATCGCTTGTCCAATTAAATAATTTTTAAGTACTAGGGCATGACTAAGCTTAAGATCTTTAGCTGCGTAAATGAGCGTTACTTGCTGTTGCTGTGCCATGTCTTTAAGCTGATTTACATAAGGGTTTTCTTTAAGCTCTTCATAATATTCTTCCTGAAAACTCAGCCAATGTTCAACCTTATGACAAAACGCTTTTCTCAATTCAGTTGAGGGTGCAATATCTTTAAGCCATAAATCTAAATGTGCCTGCTATTTCGATATTCCCCTTTGCCATAACCGATCTACGAGTACACGCTGTCCATAAGTCAGCTCAACAGGATCAATAAATACGTTTAATCTCAATTCTCACATCAGACTACCCCACATCTCACAATTTTTTCAGCTTTCCATTGAAATATTAACAACTTGCCCTTTTGAATCAAAACTAACGCAGATAACGTAATTTGTGATCTCATCTGGTAAGGTGAAATCTAAAATTTCATAACTTTCCAGATCCCCCTCATCCCAACGTGAATCTAATACCAGTAACTCTAAAATTTGTAATAAATTAGGTTTTGATGTGTCAAAATATTTTTCCCAATATTCAGGTTCAACTTCTTCAAGATGATGTTGAATAAATAACTCCACACTATCTTCTGCTTGTTGATTTTCTAAAGCTTCGCGCATGGCAACACGAGCCAATTGTTCTCTGTGTTCAAGAATTTGTTCAGACATAATATTCCCCAATATGATTAAATATTAAAAATTTAGCTAGTTTGAATTAAGCTAAGGAGTTGTTATTCATTTGGAATTTCAGCTTGAATCAGTAACCCCAATAAATACAGAGATTCCTGCCAACCTAAATAACACGCTTCAACAGGAATAACATCAGGTATTCCCTCTTGAGTAATATGCACTTCGGTTCCTACTGACACCGATTTTAATTTTATTGTGACCTGAATTTCACCTAGTAAATTAGGATCATCGAACTTATCGGTATAGCGTAATAATTCATTCGGGATAAGCTCAATGTAAGTCCCTCCAAATGAATGAATTTGTCCAGTTGAAAAGTTAGTAAATGACATTTTGTATGTTCCACCCTCTTGTGGGTCTAAGTGATGGATTTTGGCAGTAAAACCATGAGGTGGCATCCACTTTACCAAGGCATCTGGATCGAGAAAGGCTTTAAAAACACGAACTGGTGGTGCATTAAATACACGATGTAGTTGTACTGTTCCACTCATTATTATTCTCAGACTAAGTTATTTTTAATTCGTGCCTCTATCATACCGATTTAGTCATGAAATACTATTCCTTCAATCGCTCAATTGAACCCGAATATCTAGAATCTAAAGCTGCTTTTTTGTAAAAAATGGCGCAAAATAGCACTCCATATTTAGTGATAAGAACGCAGCTTTGGGATTAATCTATGAGTCAGCTTGCTTTTACTGCTTTTAGCTTGAATGGTGTAGATGCGCAAAAATTTCTACAGGGTCAAGTGACTGTTCATGTAGAACGTCTCCCTGAAAATGAAAGTCGCTATACCGCTATTTGTGACTTAAAAGGACGTATTCATTTTGGGCTATGGATTAAAAGATTAAATCCAGAAAGTTTTGAACTTGTAACCACCCAAGATCAAGCCGAAGAGTTTTCCAAACATATTAAAAAGTTTGGTGCTTTTTCAAAAATGAAATTAGAAGAAATAGGATCTGTTTTTCCTTTATTAAATGGCATTCAAACTGAGTTTTCTTCTGTGGAGACAGACATCGATGCTTGGCAAATTCAAGCGATTCAGTCAGGTCAAGCATGGATTAGTCAAAGTACAGAACATTTGTTTCAACCACAAGAACTACGTTTGCATCAACGTGATGGTGTACATTTTGACAAAGGTTGTTATTTAGGTCAGGAAATTGTGGCACGTCTATGGTTTAAAGCAAAACCCAAACATTGGTTACATTTAATCCAAGCCAAAGATACTGTGCCTTCTCCTGCTAGCCAGCTAAGTAAAGATGTTGAGGTTGTGAATAGTGCTGCATGTGAAGATGGCTATATCGCACTTGTAATTGCAAAACCAGTTGCTTTAGAAGAACTTGGTGTAAAGGTTTTGGATTTACCAGAAGTATTAAATGGTGATGTAGCACGACCACAATAATCATTTTAAACAAAAGCCCTTTTAATAGGGCTTTTTAATTATAAATAAGATCCTTTAATTAAAATTAAGCATATACTCTTATTTAAAACAAATACTTTTTTATTTTATTCAATTTATCGGAATTAGCTGTACTCAAGTCTACATTACTTTTTATGATTATGATGGCTACCGCTTTATTTAATATGCAATCTAGTTTTGCTAACACAGAAAAAATTAATCAAAGAATCCAAAGCCTTCCTAATGAATTAAAACCAGAATTTACAGATAAAACACCTATTCCAGATCTTTAGACTCTTTCAAACATCAGAGGCTCTATATGGATAGATGCTTCTGGTCGATATAGAGATGGATCCCGAACTGATTGAATTAATGCAATTGGCAATGCAGCCTTATTTGAAATAAAGTTTAATGATCATTCTTGTCGAGAATCGAAATGAAGGTTATTGTTCACCTATTCTCAACAATATCTCTCTCAAATGAAAATAACCATCAAAACTTGGCTATCAGCCTTATCACTGAGTCTATTAAGCTTACAAATAGTACATGCTGATAGCAGAACCTTAGAACAAAACTTTAAACAAAATTATCCAGATATTCCCGTTACTTCAGTCACCCCATCTCCACTAAGTGGAATTTATGAAGTCTATGTGTCTGGTAAGATTATCTATACAGATGAAAGTGCTAAATATCTTTTTTTTGGCAATTTACTCGATGTAAAAAATCAGAAAAACCTAACAGAAGATCGTATTTCTGAACTGAGTAAAATTGATGTAAAACAACTTCCTCTCAAACAAGCCATTAAGCACATCAAAGGTAAAGGCGAACGTACTTTATATGTCTTTACCGATCCCGATTGCCCATATTGTCAAAAACTTGAACAATATATGACCTCTATCGACAATGTAACGGTCTACATTTTTTTATTCCCACTTAAGAAATTGCATCCACAAGCTGAAACTGCAGCAAATAAAATTTGGTGTGCAAAAAACCAATATGAGGCTTGGGAAGATTACATGCTACATCGTAAGTTAGCCCAAAATTCAGGTACATGTGAAACACCTGTACAGAAAAATATTGCTTTAGGACAAAATCTAGAAATTAGTGGGACACCTACAATCTTCCTTGAAAATGGCACTAGAGTCGCGGGTTTACCACAAAATGCTCAACAAATTGAACAACTTCTATTAGAAGCACAAACTAAAAAATAGTATCTAATTAGGTGGTGGCTTTTCAGTTGACTGGCAAGCCACCACTTACAACATAAGATTCTGATTTATATTAAATAATATAAAAATTAAAATAAATTAATTAAGCAAGATTTATACAAAATCCATATTTACATTTCACAGCAAACTTTTATGATGAAGGCATTCAAAACTGCCATGTAATGGATTAAAGCAGATATCTGTGAAAGGAATAAATAAAATGAAAAAGTTGCTGATTGCCAGCTTAATTCTTGCTACAAGTCATTCAACATTTGCGGCTGATAGTAAAGTAACTGCAAAACCAGATACATTTGCTCAAGCAACTAAACTATACGAAGCAAAAAACTACCCTGCCGCGTTTCAAGAAATGCAGCGTCTCGCTGATACAGGGAATGCCCAAGCAATTTATAACCTAGGTTATATGACTCAAGTTGGTCAAGGCACAGTAAAGGATGAAAAGAAAGCTGCACAGTATTATCAAGATGCTTCAAATAAAGGCTTTGCTCAAGCCAGTTATACATTAGCACAGGCTTATCATAAAGGTGATTTGGGCATCACTAAGAATAATCAAAAATACAAAGAATATTTAGATAAAGCTTCTAAACAAGGCTCTGATGAAGCCATTGTTGAAACTGCAAAAATTTTATTTGAGCAAGGTAAACCTGAATACGATCAGATCGCTGTTCAGAAACTATTACCATTGCTACGGAAAGATTATTATCCAGCAAAACATCTCAAAACAATCTACGATTTGAGTGTTGGTGTTAAAAATAAAAACCCTATTATGCAAGCACAAGCGATTGATAGCCTTAAAGATTTAGCTAAAAAAGGTTATGCACCATCTTTAATGGTTCTCGGCAATATGTTAGCAAATGGAGGTATTGTTGACCAAGATTTAGAGCAGGCAAAAAATATTTTTACTCGCTTAGCAGCAGCTAACTATCCAAATGCGAAGGAATCATTGGCTAAAGTTGAAGAAGCAATTGCTGCAAAAAAAGCAACTTCAGTAAAAACAAAGAACTAATAATCAATTCAGCAGCACTCCACCTCTAAAGAGTGCTGCTTTTTATTTAAAATTGTTTGCTTAACTTAATCCAAGCACTCCAATTGCGCCCATCTGTAGGTTCAAAAAAGCGATTATTTCCTTCGTTCACAATCACTGAACCGATATATTGTTTATTAAATAAATTATCTATAGGGGTAAATCCATTTAAACTCCAATCCGTATAGCAAAATATATATCCTGTATAAGGCGATGCAATTGTTTAAGTTATCATTAAAAGTAAACATGTATTCTTTTCAGAATTGGTTTGATACTTTCTGTACTGCTATGATCGCGATAACCATCTGTATCAAAATAGGATGAGTTAATCATATAACTTGGTTCATTTTGATTTTTTAAACCGTCTTGTAAAACTAAACCAGCATGATTTTTGTGATTACTACCGCCCGCATAACTCATCTCTATCGCATCTTTACCCTGTCCTTCCTTTGTTTTTACTAAAATCGTACCTCCTGAAGAATTTCCATATAACGAAGAAAATGGACCTGTTAATACTTCAAGATGACTTAAACTCCTTAAATCAATATTTGAGGTTTGCCTTTGTAAATCAGGCATTGTGGCAGGAATAGCATCGCTATATAAAAGAATTCCACGAACTTCAAATGTGGGACGTGCACCAAAACCACGCATAGAAAGTTGCAAATCTTGGGCATAATTCTCTCGATTGCGCAGTTGAACACTCGGTATCCCTTTCACAAGCTCAGTTAAATCAACTTCTAAGCTCTGATCATTTTTAGGCATATCTACCCTAAAGATTGATGCTGGTGTTTCAATATAAGCTGTGTCAGTACGAGTTGCTCCGACCTTTATTGTCGGAAGTTGTATGGGCCGATCGACTTCTGATTCAGCAGCCAAAGCAAAAGAACCATTCAAACCCATGCTTATTGCAACACAACCATATAAAAAATTTGTTTTTACTAAAGGTATGAAAATTCCTTGTTTCACAGAATTTAAGGGGCAAGCTTTTTAAAGTAAGTATTTCATTATTTTATAATTAGATTAGATCTTTAACCTTAGCTAAAAAACCAAAAATCAATTTTAATGATGATTAGCCAATCAAATTAAATATCGTCATAATTGTAAGTTGAACATTTACCCTCATTGTATTGTTGTTGAAACAACTTGAGCTCACTATGCCCGAACTTCCTGAAGTTGAAACCACAAAAACCAGTTTACTGCCGCTTTTAGAGCAACGTGTACAAGCTGTAAGAGTACACAATCCTAGTTTGCGCTGGCCTATTCCTGATGATCTTGAAAAATTAATTGGTCAACGTTTAACTCAACTCAAACGTCGTTCCAAATATATTTTGGCTGAATTTGAACAAGATCAAATGCTTTGGCACTTAGGTATGTCAGGAAGCTTTCGCCTATGTCAATCCAGTGATGAATTAAAAAAGCATGACCATCTTGTGATCGAATTTGAAGATCAGCAACTCCGCTACCATGACCCACGGCGCTTTGGGTGTATTCTATGGTTAGATGAAACTAATCAAAGTAAATTGATTGATACGCTAGGGCCAGAACCATTAACTGAAAATTTTAATCCAACATATTTGCATGAAAAATTAGCTAAAAAAAATGTCGGCATTAAAATTGCTTTAATGGATAACCATATAGTGGTTGGTGTGGGCAATATTTATGCAACTGAAAGTTTATTCAACATTGGGGTTCATCCTGCGCAACCTGCTTCGACGCTGAGCAAAGCACAAGTGGAAAAGTTAGTCATCGAAGTAAAACGCATCTTAAAACAAGCAATTGATTTAGGTGGATCAACTTTGCGTGACTATAGTAATGCTATGGGTGAAAATGGTTACTTTCAGCAGACACTTTTAGCTTATGGTCGCGCAGGTGAAATGTGTGTTAATTGTGAAACTACATTAGAAAACTTAAAGTTAGGTCAACGTGCTAGTGTATTTTGTCCACAATGCCAACCTTTGAAACTAAGTAAAATATAGACCATTTAAGATGCAATCAAGGAGAACAACCTTATGCAAACTGCAATTGTTCGACACATTCTCGTCAAAGATAAAGACTTAGCAGAACAGCTAAAAAAACGAATTCAGTCTGGTGCTGATTTTAGCAAAATCGCCAAACAATACTCCACTTGCAACTCAGCTAAACGTGGAGGCGAACTCGGTGAAGTGAAAAAGGGGCAATTGGTCCCTGTCATTGATAAATTAGTTTTTACAGCAGCAGAACGAATCTTACACGGTCCGATCAAAAGCCAATTTGGTTTTCACTTAATTGAAGTGAAATTTCGCATGGATGGCTTAAGATAATGGTTTGAGCTTAATTATTTTAAGCTCTCTCCTCTTCTCAGTTATTTTAATTCTTGCGGTTTCATCACATAAGTCCATGCATCTATTTTTTCACCAGATTCCAAGATAACCTCAGCAACGACTCGCTCATATTGGAATCCTTCAAACTCATCTAACATTTGCCAGTTTTGTTCTAATTTTTCCGTGCTGAATAAATATCCCATGATTAATGGATCTTGTTCAGCTAAAACTAAGGCAGGTAAACCTTTGTCTGGTCCCCAATCTAAAATATGAATTGTGCCGTGTACCGATGCTTTTTGCCAATCTCCACCGATTCCACCCAAAATATGTGCATTTTCCCGATTTGGGCAAAGTGTGCCATAGACAAATAGTTGGTTCATGATTGCTGTTCCATTCAAATATGCAGATATTTTAAAGTCAAATCTTGCAATTTTCCATGTAAAAGCTTGCGTTCCAAATATGGAATTATCTATTTCCAATAAAAAAACGGCATTTTTAAATGCCGTTTTTTAGGAAAATAATAAGTACTTATTTTTTCAAAGAGTCTCTAATTTCACGTAATAATTGAATATCTTCAGGTGTAGGCGCTGGTGCTGCTGGCGCTGCTTCTTTTTGTTTACGCATACGATTCATTACTTTCACCATAAGAAACACAACCCATGCCAAAATAATGAAATTAATAAAGATGGTTAAGAAATTACCATAGGTTAAAACATTGACACCTGCTTTCGTTAATTGATCTAAAGACTGTAAATTATTTGGATTGTCTCCGAGCACAATAAACTTCTGTGTAAAATCAACACCCCCACCAGTAATAACCGAAATAAGTGGCATGATGATATCTTTCACCAATGAATCAATAATTTTACCAAATGCACCACCAATGATGACACCAATGGCAAGATCCATCATATTGCCTTTGATGGCAAATTCTTTAAATTCTTGAATAATACTCATGTATAACTCTCCAGAATTGAACTTAATCGCAACCCATTTTGCATTGTTTATTACACAGGTGCGGCTATCCACATAATGCTCATAATTTAATATTTTTATCAAAAAAAGAAAGCTATTTCACACTTTAACAACATTTTTTTATTTTAATAAAAATATATGTTTAAGCATGTTCCTACCCTAAAATTTATGCAATAAAAAACCGCTAAATAAATTTAGCGGTTTTGTCATTTTTCAGTGAAGAAAAATTATTTATCACGGTTACGCTTACGTTCGTTTTCAGTTAAGTAACGTTTACGAATACGGATCGATTTTGGTGTTACTTCAACTAACTCATCATCTTCAATGAATTCAAGTGCTTGTTCAAGCGTATATTCAATTGCAGGCGTTAAAGTTAAAGCATCATCCGTACCAGACGCACGAACGTTGGTTAATTGTTTTGCTTTAGTTGGGTTAACAACCATATCGTCCGAACGTGAGTTAATACCCACGATCATACCTTCATAAACTTCTAACTGAGGTTTAGCGAATAAACGACCACGGTCTTGTAAGCTGAATAATGCATAGCCCAAGCAAGTACCTTGAACCATAGAAATCAATACACCGTTTTGACGCTTCGCAACAGTACCTTGCTTAACAGGACCGTAGTGCGAGAAGCTTGATGTCATGATCCCTGTACCAGAAGTCATGGTTAAGAACTCAGAACGGAATCCAATTAAACCACGTGAAGGTACAGTTGCTTCAATACGGATACGACCTTTTCCGTCAACTTCCATATTGGTCATTTCGCCTTTACGGTGACCCATTTGTTCCATTACTGAACCTTGATGTTGCTCTTCAACATCAAACGTTACGTTTTCGTATGGCTCTTGTCTTTCGCCATCGACTTCTTTCATGATCACTTGTGGACGTGATACGCCCATTTCAAAGCCTTCACGGCGCATATTTTCAATCAATACTGAAAGGTGAAGTTCACCACGACCAGAAACTTTAAAACGGTCTGGACTGTCAGTATCTTCAACGCGTAATGCGACGTTGTGAATCAATTCACGATCAAGACGTTCACGAATATTACGTGAAGTTACAAATTTACCTTCTTTACCAGCAAACGGTGAGTTGTTGACTTGGAATGTCATCGAAACCGTAGGTTCATCTACAGACAATGGTGGCAAAGCTTCTACATTTTTAGGATCACAAATGGTGTCAGAAATATTGAGTGCATCAATACCAGTGATACAAACGATATCACCTGCTGATGCTTCTTCAACATCAATACGCTCTAAACCGTGGTAACCCATGATTTTTAAGATACGACCGTTACGTGTATTGCCTTCTTTGTCAATCACAGTCACAGGAGTATTCGTTTTTACACCACCACGCTGAATACGACCAACACCGATAACACCAACGAAGCTGTTATAGTCGAGTGAAGAAATCTGCATTTGGAATGGACCATCAACATCAACTGCTGGTGGTTCAACGATATCAACGATAGTTTGGAACAATGGTGTCATATCTTCCGCTAATTCCTCAGGAGAAGGACCAGCTACACCACGTAAACCAGAAGCGTAAACGATTGGGAAATCTAACTGCTCATCAGTTGCACCCAAGTTATCAAACAAGTCAAATACTTGATCGATTACCCAGTCACAACGTGCACTTGGCTTATCAACTTTGTTGATAATTACGATTGGCTTCAAACCACGCGCGAACGCTTTTTGCGTTACAAAGCGAGTTTGTGGCATTGGACCTTCTTGAGAGTCAACAAGAAGCAATACACAGTCAACCATCGACATTACACGTTCAACTTCACCGCCGAAGTCCGCATGTCCTGGGGTGTCTACGATATTGATACGGTAAGTTGTGTCCGTACGTTGATCTAACCACGTAATTGACGTATTTTTTGCAAGAATAGTAATACCACGTTCACTTTCAAGCGCATTCGAGTCCATGACACGCTCAATCTCGCCTGCACGGTCACCTAAAGCACCAGATTGTTGAAGTAATTTATCGACAAGCGTGGTTTTACCGTGGTCGACGTGCGCAATAATTGCAATATTGCGGAGATTCTTAATATCAGACATAGAATTCGATACGCTTAAAATTTGAGGGCAGATTATATAGAAAAATCCTAAACTTTAGTAGTGACAGTTTGTTGACATGAAACTTTTTTTCGGACGAACTGTTTCAGAATCGTTGGTAAAGTAGGCTAACTCTATTAGAATATTCCACTATTGCTTATCGCTTTTCTTATACTCCCATGTCAAATTCTCAACCCGAACAGCCACTTGATCTCGTCTACGGACTCAATGATCGTCCAAAACCGTTCATCGCATTTTTAGCGGCTTTACAACATCTTTTAGCAATTTTAGTCCCGATTGTCACTCCAGGATTATTAATTTGCTTAGCACTTGGTGTATCTCGTGAAGACACCAATATGATCCTTTCAATGTCTCTGATCATCTCAGGAATTGCAACCTTTTTACAGTGTAAAAAGGTCGGTCCTTTCGGTGCAGGACTATTGATTGTTCAAGGGACAAGTTTTAACTTTATTGGCCCAATTATTGGTATTGGTAGCGCCATGGTTGCTGCAGGTACGCCTGTTGAGCAAATGATGGCTGCTATTTTCGGTGTGGTAATTGCAGGTTCATTTATTGAAATGGGCGTGTCTCGGATTCTACCTTGGGTAAAACAATTAATTACCCCTTTAGTTACAGGTATCGTTGTTCTCTTAATTGGTTTGACACTGATTAAAGAAGGTCTGATTAGCATGGGAGGCGGTTATATGGCCATGCAAGATCATACTTTTGCCAATACAGATAATCTGATCATGTCCTGTACAGTACTGGCGGTCATTATTTTATTGAATCGTGTTCAAATTATTTGGGTGAAAAGTTCAGCAATTTTGATCGCTTTAGTCATCGGTTATGTACTTGCTGGCTTTATGGGTCATTTAAACTTTTCAGTATTGCAAGATGCACCATTAATTCAGATTCCTACCCCTATGCATTTTGGTCTAAGCTTCTCTTGGAGCTTGTTCATTCCAATGGCATTCATCTATCTCGTTACTTCACTTGAAGCCATTGGCGATGTGACAGCGACAAGCAAAATCTCAAACCAACCTGTAGACGGCCCCATTTGGATGCAACGCATTAAAGGTGGTGTACTTGTGAATGGTGCCAACTCATTTTTAGCAGGTATCTTCAACACCTTCCCAAGTTCAGTGTTTGCACAAAACAATGGCGTGATTCAACTCACTGGTGTGGCAAGTCGCTATGTCGGGATCTGGATTGCAATCTTATTGATCATTTTAGGTCTCTTCCCTGCTGTAGCTGCCGTGATTCAAGCTGTTCCCCAAGCAGTGCTAGGTGGTGCGGTAATGGTGATGTTCGGTGCGGTGGCTGCATCTGGAATTAACATTCTTTCAAGTATTCATCTTGACCGCCGCGCTTTACTGATTATTGCGATTTCTCTTGCATTAGGTTTAGGTGTAGCACAAGTTCCACAAATCCTTGAACATCTTCCTGAATTATTCAAAAACATTTTCAGCTCAGGTGTTGCAACGGGTGGTATTGCAGCGTTGATTTTAAATATTGTTTTACCTGAAACTCAAAAATAGTCTTTTAACCATCGTAATTGTCCAGTTTCACCACTGGGCTTTGTTTTTGATGAGAGATCAAAATGGATCCACGTAGTGAAGTCGTTATACGACAACAAGATTATTTAAATGGGCAAATCTTACTGATTAATGCGCCCAATGATCAACTCGCCAAAAATTTACCTCACCAAGTACAAGCGTCTGTCTGGACTTGGAATTATGCTGATCATCAAGGTTTTCAAAGCACTGGTATAAATTCATATTTCTCAGTTGAATTTCCACAAGCAAGTTTTGATCAGGTTGTTATTTTCGTTCCAAAATCTAAAGAGTTATTGAATTATATTCTTCATGTCGTGGTTAGCGAGTTAACACTCGGTCAAAGCGTATTTCTAGTGGGTGAAAAAAAAGGCGGTGTTGAACGTGCTGCAAAACAACTCCTGCAATATGGTAAAGCCTTTAAAATTGATAGTGCACGCCACTGTCAATTTTGGCACATGAAAATTGAAAAGAGAGAAATACACAAACCACTTGACCATTGGTTAAAAAACTATATTGTGCAAGTCAATCAAGAACAGCTCGAAATCTGTGCTTTGCCGGGTGTATTTAGTCAAGACCATTTAGATGTTGGAACAGCCGTATTACTCCCTTACCTGAGCCAAGTAAAATCAGGTAAGATTGCCGACTTTGGTTGCGGTGCTGGAATTATTAGTGCTTATTTAGCCAAGATAAATCCAAACCAGCACATTTTTGCACTTGATGTTGATGCATTTGCATTACGGTCTACTGAGTTCACTTTTCAAAAAAATGATCTGAACTTAGCACAGCTACATCTACAGCCTGTCACAAGTTTTGTTGATGCGCCTAAAGATCTAGATGCCATCGTAAGTAATCCACCTTTTCATCAAGGCATTCATACCAATTACGATGCAAGTGAAGAGCTCTGCCAATTGGCGAAAAAGCATCTGAAAAATTCAGGTGAACTATGGATCGTGGCGAATCGTTTTCTAAATTATCCACCTCTGATAGAGCAGAGCTTTGGTCAATGTCTTGTGAAGGCAGATCAACAGGGATTCAAAGTGTTATATGCCTGTGCGAAATAAACAGTTTAAGGAATTTTTATGAGCGATACATCTGCTCCTCAACACCTTCAGCGTCAGCTCGGAGCACGCCACCTGAATATGATTGCCATTGGCGGATCAATTGGTACAGGCTTATTCCTTGCTTCAGGTTCAACAATCGCAACAGCCGGTCCCGGTGGTGCGTTATTGGCCTATGCTCTCATCGGGATCATGATTTATTTCTTGATGACGAGTCTCGGTGAATTAGCCACGCACAATCCAACTTCAGGTGCATTCTTCACCTATGGCAGTCGTTATGTCGAAGATGGTTTTGGTTTCGCCTTAGGCTGGAACTATTGGTATAACTGGGCAATTACCGTTGCTTTTGAATTGGTCGCAGTTCAGTTCATCATGAAATTCTGGTTCCCAGATATTCCTGGGTTTTATTGGAGTGCAATCTTCCTTACCATTATTTTTGCGATTAATGCATTGACGGTAAAAGGCTTTGGTGAAAGCGAATTCTTATTTTCTTTGATTAAAGTGCTTGCAATCATTGTGTTTATTGTCATCGGTATCTGGATGATTGCTAAAATTATGATGACACCGAATGTATCAACCTTTCAACACTGGCATTATAAAGATGCACCGTTTGTTGGTGGCTTACAAGCCCTGATTGGTGTTGCCATGATCGCTGGATTCTCCTTCCAAGGAACTGAAATGGTTGGTGTTGCCGCAGGTGAATCGAAAGATCCAAAGAAAACGATTCCTTTGGCGATTAAACAAATCTTCTGGCGTATTTTACTGTTTTATATCTTATGTATTTTTATCATTGGTACATTGGTAAGCTATGATGACCCACTCCTATTAAAAGCCGCACAAAGTGAAGATATTGCACTCTCACCATTTACCTTATTGTACGAAAAAGCAGGCTTTGCCTTTGCTGCAAGCTTGATGAATGCGGTTATTCTCAGTGCGATTTTATCTGCAGGTAACTCTGGGATGTACTCATCTACACGTATGCTGTTCGATATGGCAAAAGAAGGACGAGCGCCAAAATGGTTCTCAAAACTTGATGGTCGTGGCGTACCCATGAATGCACTTTATGCAACCACTGCCGTTGCTGCTCTGTGCTTCTTGACCACATTTATCGGCGAAAAACAGGTATTTAACTGGTTGTTAAATATGTCTGGGATGTGTGGTTTTATCGTTTGGTTAGGAATTGCAATTTCACATTATCGTTTCCGTAAAGGTTATATTGCTCAAGGTTATAAATTAGAAGATTTGGCTTACCGTGCCAAGTTTTTCCCATTTGCACCATGGTTTGCCTTTATTCTGTGTTCAATCATTATTTTAGGACAAAACTATCAAGCTGTGCTAGGTGGTAAAATTGATTGGTTAGGCTTAGTTTCAACCTATATCAGTATCCCATTATTTTTGGCGATCTGGTTGGGCTATAAATTGAAGCACAAAACCAAATTGATTGCATATAAAGATATGAACGTGAAAGAAGGCGAATAAAAAGCCAAAAATTCACTTGACCCTTAACTAAATATCAGTAAAATCATTAGCTCATATTTTCAGCTGCACTATTATATAGGAGTACGACATCATGCCAGCACTACAAGGAACAACACTCTAAGATTTGGCACTGTCGACTCACGGACAAGTGTACAAATCCAATCATCACTTGTCCGAATGCTCTACTTAACCTAGCATTCGCTAGGTTTTTTTATGCCTATTCGGACACAATATTAAAATAACCGAGCAAACAAAATGAGCATACAAAAAATACTTAATGCTGATGCTGAATATGGTGTTCCAGTAAAAATATTCACCAATGATATTGATAGCGAAAGCATTGAACAACTACAGAAAATGGCACAACTGCAATTTGTGTATTCACATATTGCAGTGATGCCTGATGTGCATGTCGGTAAAGGCGCAACTGTTGGCAGCGTCATTCCAACCAAACATGCAATTATTCCTGCTGCTGTCGGTGTCGACATCGGTTGTGGCATGAATGCTATCCGACTCAATCTCAAAGCATCACAGTTGCCAGATAATCTCGCACCTTTACGCCATGCAATTGAACGTAAAGTCCCTGTAGGCTTTGAATTACACAAACAAATTAAGGCGAAAGCCTCAAGCATTATTCCACTGGAAAAACGCTTGCAGCCGATCATTAAAAAGCACCCTGGCTTAGTTCGGATGCTCAGAAAGTTTGATGCGACATGGCAAAAACAACTCGGTACCTTAGGCGGTGGCAATCACTTTATCGAACTCTGTTTAGATGAAAATCAGGACGTTTGGGTCATGCTCCATTCGGGTAGCCGTGGTTTAGGTAATGTGATTGGAACTTATTTTATCGAGCTAGCAAAGAAAGAAGCTCAACATCGATTTGGACATGTCCCAGATAAGGACTTGAGTTATTTTGCAGAAGGCTCAAATAGTTTTAATGACTATGTTGAAGCCGTGGAATGGGCACAAGAATATGCATTTGAAAACCGACGTGAAATGATGCGTCTGATTTTAGAGGCAATCCGCCCACTGCTACCACCTTTTCAAATGACCAAAGAAGCGATTAATTGCCACCATAATTACGTCAGTCAAGAAACTCATTTTGGTGAGCATCTCTTAATCACACGTAAGGGGGCAATTCGAGCGGGCCAAGATGAATTAGGCATCATTCCTGGTTCTATGGGGGCTCGCTCTTATATTGTGAAAGGCAAAGCGAATCCTGATTCATTTTGCTCATGTTCACATGGCACAGGACGAAAAATAAGCCGTAGTAAAGCCAAATTACTTTTTGGTCAAGAGGATTTGATTCAACAGACCCAAGGTATTGAATGTCGTAAAGACAGTGGTGTAATTGACGAAATACCAAGTGCATATAAAGATATCGATCAAGTCATGGCAAACCAATCAGATTTAATCGAAATCGTGCACACCCTTAAACAAGTTCTATGTATAAAAGGTTAAATAGATGAAACTTAAAGCAATGCCTAAAATCAAAGTTCGTAATCCTGTTGCGCTCTCCCCTTTACTACAAAAAGGAGGGATCCATGAAACAGAAAAACCTAGAGCTCAGCACCGTCGAGAAAGACAAAACACCAAACAACAGCTCAGAAAAGAAGTTTGGTAAATTCTAGAAAATATTAATCAAACACATCAGTCAAATTATTTTGTAGGAGTAATTAAAATGTTTATATATTCAAATCACTTGTATGCAAACCCATATAAAAAAGCGACCCATCAGAGTCGCTTTTTTATTCAGTTCAAAAACTCAAATTATTGAGCTTGTTGACCTGGCTGTGCAAGAACAGTACGGCTACCAGTGATCGCAGCGAATACGCGACGGTTCATGGCACGACCTTCTTTAGTCTTGTTGTCAGCAATCGGTTGATCCCAAGCAAAGCCTTGAGTCGTCAAGCGAGATTCGTTAACGTTATATTCGTTAACAAGCGCTGATTTAACAGAGTTAGCACGAGCTAAAGATAAACGTTCGTTTAACTTACGTGGACCAGTGTTATCAGTGTGACCTTCAATACGTGCAGTCGCATTCGGGTATTCAGCTAATTTCTCAGCTACTTTCGCGATTTCAGACTTGTATTGTGGCTTGATGTCAGACTTGTTGGTATCAAAGAATACACGAAGTTCCATGTTAAGGTCTTCAGTCAATTCTTGTGGCTGTGGCTGTGGTTGTGGTTGAACTGGTACTGGTTCAACTGGAGCAACTTCTACTACTGGAGCAGCTGGCTTCAAGTGACCGCCAAGAACTACGTTTAAACCAGCAAGAGCTGTGTAGTTCCAGAAGTCTTCATCGATATTATAAGTACCACGAGCTTCTGTACGAAGAGATAAAGCATCATTTAAGCGCCAGAAAGCACCGAAACCAGCATTACCTAAAGTACCTTCTTCTTTGTCACCACGAACACCGCGGTTAACATCATCAAAAGTATATTTATAATGACCAGCACCTAATAATACATATGGCTTAATTTTGCTGTCATAGTTTTTAGTGATTAAATCAGAAGTAACATAGAAGTTACCATTGATTTGCTGTTGTTTGTACTCAGCATTAGGACTAACTGTGTCCACATCACCCTTAACTTGATTATATTCA
Organism: Acinetobacter sp. ANC5681; assembly: GCF_023488045.1. Classification (NCBI taxonomy): domain Bacteria; kingdom Pseudomonadati; phylum Pseudomonadota; class Gammaproteobacteria; order Moraxellales; family Moraxellaceae; genus Acinetobacter; species Acinetobacter sp. ANC5681. Next base: position 71,627 of record NZ_JAMFKZ010000010.1, on the reverse strand, counting down.
GCCTCAAAACCTAACCAAGGTGTTAATTCAACACCAAGTGCTGCACCAACAAATAAATCATCCTGAAGCTCAGGACCATCTGTTAAATGCTTATCACCGTTATTATGTTTAGTGTCTTGGAATGTGTAACCAAGCATTAATGGAGTTACTGTTACACCCGCATTAGCAGCAGCTAAAGGAGCAGCAACAAGCATAGCAAGTGCAATACGACTCAATTTCATGGATATCCTCCAGAGATAACAATTGTTTGTTGTTCAAGCTTAGCCTATAAGTTTTGGCCCTGCGAACATAAAATGTTTACAGTATTATTTTTAAGCTATTCACTTCACTTTGAATCATACAAACACTTGATTAATTTTCCAAGTGCTTGATAACTTTAACCTCGCAAATTATTGACAAAATTTCTTACAATTTCCGTTGTAGTTCAGTAAATTTTCAATTCAACTTTAAAGCTCGAATAGCTTATTGTTCGCTTTCTTCAATTTTAGCAGTATTTGCTTGATGAAGTAATGGTTAGTTTTCTAATACTAAACTTAATTTAATAAATACAGTAATTACTTAACACTTTGTTAATAAAAAAATTACAAAACTATCAAAAGGTAAAAAATGTTAACAGTTAGAGGATTCACTCTGAGTGAATTAATGGTCACACTTGCTATTTGTGCGATTCTAGCATACCTCAGTTTACCTTATTTGAATCAATTATTGATTTCAAATGAAGTAAATCATATGAAAAGAACACTCACAATTTACATACAAAAATCCAAATCTGACGCACAGATTCATCATAAAAATGTGACTTTATGCGCAAGTAAAGACTTAACTAGCTGCGATTCAGATTGGAACAGTGGACTAATCGGATTCCTTGATTTAAATGCTAACCGGCAACGTGATTCAAATGATCCTTTATTGTATTCCGCAGCATTTAATTATAAATATGGGAAATTAGATTGGAGGGGTACATTAAGAATAAATTCACTTACTTTCCAAGGTGATACAGGGCTACCAAGAGGCTCAAATGGAAGTTTCTTTTATTGTATGAATGATTCTAATCATCATACTCAATTAATTCTCAGCAATATGGGGCACATACGTAGTAAAGAAATTACCACGTGTTAAAAACTCTTCAGTCTAGCCTAAACGACGTAAAATACTTTATTCGCATGCTTTTTTTAATATACTGCATAGGTTTTGAACATTCTCTGCAAATTATAAGTCTGGAGACACACAATGACTGACATCGTAATTGTCAATGGCGCTCGTACAGCAATGGGCGGCTTCCAAGGCGCATTATCAAGCGCAACTGCACCCGAATTAGGTGCAATCACCATTAAAGAAGCAATTGCTCGTTCGGGATTACAGCCTACTGATGTAGAAGAAGTAATCATGGGCTGTGTGTTACCAGCAGGTTTAAAACAAGGTCCAGCTCGTCAAGCTATGCGAAAAGCAGGTTTGCCAGATTCTACTGGTGCAGTAACCATTAACAAACTTTGTGGTTCTGGCATGAAAGCTGTGATGCAAGCTGCAGATATGATCAAAGCTGGTAGTGCTGAAATCGTGGTTGCGGGTGGTATGGAGTCAATGACCAATGCTCCTTATGTTTTACCTAAGGCACGTGCAGGTTATCGCATGGGTCATGGTGAAATTAAGGATCATATGTTCCTTGATGGTTTAGAAGATGCAGAAACTGGCCGCTTAATGGGATCATTTGCACAAGATATGGCAAATAAACGTAGCTATACACGTGAACAAATGGATGATTTCGCTATACGTTCTCTACAACGTGCACAGAAAGCAATTACTGAAGGTTATTTCAAAGATGAAATCGTTCCAGTCACTGTATCTAGCCGTAAAGGTGATGTTGTTGTTGATCAAGATGAACAACCATTAAATGCAAAAATTGACAAAATCCCAAGTTTGAAACCTGCATTTGCAAAAGACGGTACAATTACTGCGGCAAATGCGAGTTCAATTTCTGATGGTGCTTCTGCTTTAGTGTTAACCTCTAGTGAAGTCGCTACTCAACGTGGTTTACAACCTTTAGCAAAAATTATTGCAACCGCATCAAACTCTCAACATCCTTCTGAATTTACGATTGCTCCTGTAGGGGCGATTGAAAAAGTTTTGAAAAAAGCTGGTTGGGATGCACAAGATGTTGATCTTTGGGAAATCAATGAAGCTTTTGCAATGGTTACAATGTGCCCAATTGATGACTTCAAATTAGATACAGAAAAAGTCAATATTAATGGCGGTGCTTGTGCACTTGGTCATCCAGTTGGTTCTACGGGTTCACGTATCATTCTTACATTAATTCATGCACTTAAACGCACTGGTGGTAAAAAAGGTGTTGCGGCGCTTTGTATTGGTGGTGGTGAAGCAACAGCAGTTGCAATTGAATTGATCTAATCATTAATTCGATTAACTAAAAATCCTGCCAAGTGCAGGATTTTTTATTTTCATAATTACAAAAAATAATGCACCAATTATTAAAATCCCGATAAGTTATGGGCTGTATAAAAAAACAACAAGGAGTTCCCTCATGCAGCTCAACCATTACCTAAATTTTCAAGGACAAGCTGAACAAGCATTTATTTTTTACCAATCTATTTTTGGCGGTGAATTCGCAATGATCAGTCGCTATGGTGATATGCCACCTACAGAAGGGGTTATGTTATCAGAAGCAGATAAATGCTTAATTCTGCATGTTTCCTTACCTATTAATGAATATACCGTACTCATGGGTTCAGATGTTAATGATCAGTTCTGCTCTCCGAATAGTATTTTCACTCAAGGCAACAATCATTATATTTCAATCAATATTGAACACGATGAAATGGAGGCACGACGTTTATTCAACCAGCTTTCTGTACGTGGCCATATTGAAATGCAATTAGAAAAAACCTTTTGGGGCGCACTGTATGGTGCTTTCACAGATCAGTTCGGAATCAAGTGGATGGTCAATTGTCAGCTTGAAGATATATAAGCAGCATATCAGGTACTATCAAAATAGTCTTTTCTGATAGTACCCCTAAACATCAATATTAGAATACTGAGCAATAATCATTAATCCGATAGTGATAAATCCAATCCCAACCCACCCTGCTAAATCAATATGCTGCCCTAAAAAAACTTTTGCTAAAGCGGCTGTCGCAATAACACCTAGCCCAGACCAAAGCACATATAAAATCCCAGCTTGCATATACTTCAATGCAATCGCAGCACAAGTGAAAGAAACAAGATATAAAACCAAGGCGATTCCTTGATCGAGTTTATTCACTAATCCATTTGCTTTGGCAGAATAAAAAGTTGAGAGTACATCAGTTGCGATGGCGAAAAGCAGCCAAATCACCCCAGGATTTATTTTTGCAATAAAGGTCAGCATTGTTATTCTTCAATCTATAAATTTTAAATAATACGCAATAAAAAAGCTGAACCTGAGTTCAGCTTTTTTACTTAAATGAGCTTAAGCACCTGTTTGGTAACTCGCTTGTGGCACAGCAGTTGAAGCTTGATACGGATTGGTGAAATCTTGAAGTCCAGCAGCGGCTTCATGAATATCCTTACCTTCTTTAACCACAAAGCTATCAAAGCCAGAACGTTTTAAATAGTTTAAAACATCTTTAAAGATATCACCGACAGCACGTAACTCGCCTTGATAACCTTGACGGCGTAATAATGCTGCAAATGAATAACCACGTCCATCATTGAAACCTGCGAACTCAATGAAGATCGCATCTAATTCATTTAATGGAAATTGATGAGTTTCAGGTGAATCATTAACAGTAATGTATAACGCTTTTTTAGCTTGTACATTTGCCAACTGATCTAACTGAGCAGTTGTTACAACCACATCACCTTGTGGAATTACGCCATCTTCAGCAATCACTTGATAAGTATTATCAGCAATCGTGCCATCTTTGAACAGCACTTGTAGCGATGTATTAAGCATAAGCACGCTCCTTAAATGGTTGGATGCCAACACGGCGATACGTATCAATGAAACGCTCACCTTCAGTACGTAGATCAAGGTAAGTATTTAGGATTTCTTCAATGACATCAGGTACTGCATCAGCAGCAAAAGATGGTCCTAAGATATCACCGATAGACGCATCATGATTCGCGTTACCGCCTAGCGTGATTTGATAAAATTCTGCACCTTTTTTATCTACACCAAGGATACCAATGTTACCCACATGGTGATGACCACAAGCATTCATACAGCCTGAGATATTTAAATCAAGTTCACCAAGATTATAGATCGTATCTAAATCATCAAAACGACGGCTAATCGCTTCTGAAATTGGAATTGATTTCGCATTTGCCAATGAACAGAAATCACCGCCCGGACAGCAAATAATATCGGTAATAAAACCGATATGTGCACGTGCCATATTGTTCTGTTCTAAGGTTTGCCATAATTCAAATAAATCTTTTTGTGGTACATCCACAAGTGAAATATTTTGTTCATGTGTGGTACGGAATTCACCAAAAGTGTACTTATCCGCTAGGTCTGCAATTAAGTTCATTTCTTCCGTGGTGATATCACCAGGAGCAACCCCTGCACGTTTCAAAGAAATCGTCACAATACGATAGCCTTTGACTTTATGTGCATTGGTATTCACGTTGAACCATTGTTTGAATTTAGGATATTCAGCAAACAATGCTGTGAAATCTTGATCGTCTAACTCTTGATAATCAAACGGAGTGAATTCTTCATCCAATTTTTTCAAGATTTCAGGTTGAATCTTCAATGCTTCACGTGTGTGTTCAAATTCGGCTTCAACTTTTTCGGCAAATACCTGTGGTGTTAATGCTTTCACCAAAATCTTAATACGTGCTTTGTATTTGTTATCACGACGACCATGCAAGTTATAGACACGTAAGGTCGCTTCTAAATAAGCAATCAAATCTTCACGTGGTAAGAACTCACGGATTACGCTACCAATGATTGGGGTACGGCCCAAGCCACCACCAACCATGATTTTATAGCCCATTTCGCCCGCTTCATTACGCACGATATATACACCGATATCGTGGAACGCCGTTGCAGCACGATCTGTTTCTTCTAAAGCAGAAACTGCAATCTTGAACTTACGTGGCAAGAACGCAAATTCAGGATGGAAAGTACTCCACTGACGAATCAATTCACACGTCGGACGTGGGTCTGCAATCTCACCAGCAACCACACCTGCAAACTGATCAGTCGTGGTATTACGAATACAGTTACCTGAGGTTTGTACTGCATGCATTTGTACTGTTGCTAGCTCAGCAAGAATATCAGGTACATTTTCTAAAGCAGGCCAGTTCAACTGAATATTTTGACGAGTTGAAACGTGGGCATAACCACGATCATATTCAGTCGCAATTTCAGCAATTTTTCTGAGTTGTTTAGTATTCATCAAGCCATACGGCACAGCGATACGGAGCATAGGTGCATAACGTTGCACGTACAGACCATTTTGCAAACGTAATGGACGATATTCGTCTTCTGTTAATTTTCCTGCTAAATAGCGTTCTGTTTGATCGCGAAACTGAGCAACACGTTGGTTAATCAGTTGTTGATCGAAATCCGTATATAAATACATGGCGTATGGCTAGTCATTCATTATAAAGGTGACTAGCATAGCGAGCTTTTATTCATCAACAAAATGCTTTTTTTGCATATTTAATAACGATTTTATTGATAAGCCTATCTAATTGCCGCAAATAGAAAAAGCTCAGACAAATCTAAGCTTTTACAATCATTTTCTAAATGAAATTAGTTCTTATCTGGCAATGTGTAAGCGACTAAATAATCACTTTTTTCGTTCCAAATGAACCATGCCCACCCGCCATAATCACCACATATTGCTTGCCATTGATTTCATAGGTCATTCGAGTCGCCTGTCTACCCGCAGGTAAACGTGCTTCCGATAACTTATCGCCATTTGAAACATTGAATGCACAAAGATAATTATCTTGGGTTGCTGCAACGAACATCACTGCGCCTCAGTATCTTGTCAACCTAGAATTTTATTGAGATCGAAGTAGATCTATACAACATCTTAACAATACAGTGATGAATCTCACATATTACCTACCACTTACCCTCACCTAGACCCTGACCAATAAAGGCATATTTAATTTGTGAACGTGAGAACTTAATTGGACATGCCAGTTGCGCTTCGGTTTGTTCACTATTTTCAGATAATGGTACATCCACGACCCAACCACGTTGTTCAGCAATTGGAGAAACCAATGCTTCATCAAGACTCAAGACAGGTTCCACACAAATATCTAAGGTTTTAAAAAGTTGCTGCCATACTACAAAATCTTGGCTTTTAAACTTTTCTTGTAATGCTTGTTTCACCGCTTGGCGGTCTTCAGGATCAAATGATGTGCCTTTGGCAAGAAGTAATGGCAATTCTAAAGCCGCTGCCAAACCCGCCATAAATTGTGGCTCTAAACTTCCGACTGAGAAATAACGCCCATCTTTGGTTTCATAATAATCATAAAAACTCGCACCATTTAACATCCCTTGTTCTGGTGCTTGCGGTGTTTGCCCTGCCAAACTTGCAGAAGCAGCCATACTATTTAAACTAGCCACACAGTCCGTCATAGAAATATCTATGTATTGCCCCATACCACTACGCTGACGCTCAACAACAGCAGCTAAAATCCCAATAACCGCATGCAAAGAACCACCTGCGACATCCGCAATCTGTACACCTAATGGAGGTGGTCCGCTATCTTGGCGACCACTATGACCCGAAATACCAGCTAAAGCTAGATAGTTAATGTCATGCCCTGCACGGTCTTTATATGTACCTGTTTGACCGTAACCTGTAATAGAACAATAGATTAATCGAGGATTGATCTCAGCAAGTGTTTCATAATCCAACCCTAATCGACGCATCACGTCTGGTCGAAATTGTTCAAGCAGGATGTCAAACTCTGAAATTTTATTTTTAATTAACTCAATATTTGCAGCATCTTTTAGATCAAGCGTAATGGACTGTTTATTTCGATTAAGATAACTATGCGCAGTGGCTTGACCATTGGCATAAGGTGGCATGATTCGAACCAAATCTGGACGACTCGGAGATTCTATATGGATAACTTCTGCACCCATGTCTGCAAGATACATACTTGCGAATGGACCAGGCAACAAAGTAGAAAAATCTAGAACTTTCAATCCCTTTAAAGCAGTTGGCATAATAATTTTTACTCATATTGTTCAAATTTTCTTTTATACTAGGTTCAGATAAACACAAAAACAATGTCATGTTCAGCCATTTACCTTGATAGTTTCGGCAATTTAACATGTACTTAGTGAGCAACAATTTTTTCTTGTCAATTGCTCAATTAGATATTTTAGACGGTTATTTAGGTCAATTATCGTGAATAGTAAAGAAACTGAAGGATTCAATATGAGCCGTGATACGATCAGCATCCACTTCGTGAATGCGGCTTTAACAGGTGTTAAACGCCTTGGCATGGACGTTGAAACATTACTTTCACATGTTGGAATTGAGGCAGAACTGCTGCGTCAACCCAAAGCGCGAATCTCCCCTGAGCAATATACTCGTTTTGTCAAAATGTTATGGATGGTCACTCAAGATGAACACGTAGGTTTTGATGTACAGCCTCGTCGTTTAGGTACATTTGCCATTATGTGCCAATTAATCATACATTCGAAAACACTTGGACAGGCACTGGAACTCTCCTCCCAGTTCTATAAATTGTTTGGAGATGAATGGTCGGTAAGCTTGGAACGTGACAAGCATGAAGCACGTTTAGTGCCTCACATTCCTAAAGCGCTTGACCCTGATCATTTTATTACTGAAAGCATGCTGATGATTTGGCATGGACTTGCATCATGGTTAATCGAACGCCGCCTGCCACTGGAACGTGTTCATTTTGGCTATGAACGCCCTAACCACGCCGATGAATATGATGCGCTGTTCTTTGCGCCTGTGATGCAATTCGATGCACAACGTACGGAAATCACATTTGCTGCTGATTATCTAGATTTACCAATACGCCAAGATGACAAAACCTTAGAAGAGTTTTTGAAAGCGGCACCTGCACAATTACTGGTAAAATTCAAGAATACCAACTCACTCACTTCACGTATCCGAGATGTATTGAAGAGCCAAATTGGTGAAGAAATGCCAACCCTCAATGATGTTGCATCAATGTTGTATTTATCACCTCAAACATTGCGTCGTCGTTTGGCAGCAGAAGGTAAAAGTTATCAAGGGGTCAAAGATGCCTTACGTCGTGATGCTGCAATTCATTTATTATTAACACCAAACCTTACCCTTGAAGATGTTGCTCAACAGGTTGGCTTTAGTGAAACCAGCACTTTTCACCGTGCCTTCAAGAAATGGACAGGCGTTACCCCAGGTTTATATCGCCAGTTGCATGGACATCACAATTAACTTAAATCAGACAAAGTGTTCAACCCTAAAAAGTTGAACATTTGTTGAAAAATATGGTATTAATCCACTATATTCCTCAACAATCACGATAAATAATGATAATCAAAAAAGGCGATTTTTCAGACCCTCAAGTTCAAGACCTCATACGCATTCATTTGCACGGCATGCATCAGAACACACCTATTGAGCATAGTTTTGCACTCGATTTCAGCAGCCTACAAAAAGACTCCATTCGATTTTATACACTTTGGCGTGATGATCAGCTTCTTGGTTGTGGTGCGATTCAAGAGCTTAACCACTATCATGCTGAACTTAAATCGATGCGGACTCATCCCCAACATCTACGTCAAGGTGTAGCGACACACTTACTCGATTATCTTTTAAAAATTGCTAAACATAACAACTATGAAAAAGTGAGTTTAGAAACAGGAAAAGACTCCCACTTTGATGCAGCAATTAGTCTATACAAGAAATTTGGTTTCGTAGAGGGTGAAGCCTTTGCTCAATATAATGAATCTGAATATAGTCAATTCTTTCATCTAAATTTATCTAATCAATAGTTTAATCTCAGATTTTCATCTGCTTTTTTAAAGAGGTTTTTTGCAAAAACTCATTGATAAGTAATCTAATTACAAGTATTACAGCCGTAAAGCCAAAACATTATCTTGAAAAAATATAGCCAATACCCTGATTTTAATGCTAATTATCAATCACCACTTATTTGTTTTAAGAAAGCAGCTGTCTTCCGAGGCGAAGTTAGGTGAATAAATCGTATGTGCTGGTATTTAGGGTTATTCATCATCGCTAAATACCTTTTCTTATTTTGTGGATATTTCTGAAACATCCATAAAAAAATCGATTTTTGGGAGAATACCATTTTCAAGTTCTCTCTATTATTCGAGTTTTTCCATAATCGCTCACGACTTAAAATACGCCACAAAGTCCGTTTAGTAAGACGATAAAAGTTAACAGAAAAAGAATAATCTAGCCAAATGACCGTATCCACGTCAGACCAAATCATATCAATACTGCGTGAATAAAGATTATCGATCACCCATCCCGTTGATGCTGCATCCATACTCAGTTTAAGTTTGCAAAAAAATGCATCATTTGAAGATTCTTGCCAATCATCTAGCCATAGCAAATCATCCAGTTCGATATATTGTATTTTTAATTTTTCCGCCAACTTTCGAGCCAGCGTAGATTTGCCAGAACCCGTAGTACCAATAATATTAATAAATTTCATCAAGCAAATTATGTTGAATTATGGACATGCATTTTACTAAATATTTCAACTATTCAATAGTGAACTGAATTGGCGAAAAACATCAAACTTACCAATGTTTATCATCATTGCACTGACACTTAAATTGAGTACACTCGAAGCACAATGATTTTAATTTAAGGCAATACAAGGAACACCTATGAGCGAGGCCTATATTATTGATGCCATTCGCACACCACGCGGAAAAGGAAAAAAAGACGGCTCATTACATGAAGTAAAACCAATTACTTTACTCACAACATTATTGAATGAATTACAACAACGCCATCAACTCGACACATCTAAAGTCGATGATATCGTTCTCGGTTGTGTGACACCGATTGGTGATCAAGGTGGGGATATTGCCAAAACTGCTGCGATTGCTGCAGGTTGGAATGATGATGTCGCTGGCGTACAAATCAACCGTTTCTGTGCTTCTGGTTTAGAAGCGGTGAACTTGGCAGCACAAAAAGTTCGTTCAGGCTGGGAAGATGTTGTGGTTGCGGGTGGCGTAGAATCAATGTCACGTATCCCGATGGGTTCAGATGGTGGACCATGGGCACTTGATCCTGAAACCAATTTAAAATCATCTTTTGTACCACAAGGTGTGGGTGCAGACTTAATCGCAACTTTAGATGGTTATAGCCGTGCAGATGTAGATGCTTTTGCAGTGGGTTCACAACAAAAGGCCGCTGCGGCTCAAGCAAATGGTTATTTCGATAAATCCGTAGTGCCTGTGAAAGATCATGCAGGTGTAACAATCTTAGAAAAAGACGAATTTATCAAAGGGACAACCACCGTTGAAGGTTTAGCAAAACTGAATGCTAGCTTTGAAATGATGGGACAAATGGGCTTCGATGCAGTTGCATTACAGAAGTATCCTGAAGCACAAAAAATCAATCACGTCCATCATGCAGGTAACTCATCAGGTATCGTCGATGGTGCTGCGGTGGTGTTATTGGCTTCTGAAAAAGCAGTCAAAGAGCAAGGTTTAAAACCTCGTGCCAAGGTGCTTGCAACTGCATTAGTCGGTACAGATCCAACCATTATGTTGACTGGTCCTGCCCCTGCTGCACGTAAAGCATTAGAAAAAGCAGGCTTGAGCATCAACGATATTGATTTATTTGAAGTGAATGAAGCTTTTGCAGCTGTGGTAATGCGTTTTATTACAGAACTGAAAGTTCCTGCTGAGAAAGTCAACGTCAATGGTGGTGCGATTGCGATGGGACATCCATTAGGGGCAACTGGTGCCATGATTCTAGGAACTTTGTTAGATGAATTAGAGCGTCAAGGTAAAAAACGTGGTCTAGCAACATTATGTGTCGGTGGTGGTATGGGTATCGCTACCATTATCGAGTTGGTGTAAGGAGAACAACATGAGCGCTATTAAATACGAAAAAAACGCTGACAATATTGTAATTCTTACCCTTGATTCATCGGGTCAATCTGCAAATACCATGAATGCAGAGTTCCGTGATGCTTTAGATGAAGTCAGTCAAAAACTGAAAGCTGAAACTGATCTGAAAGGTATTATTTTCCGTTCAGCTAAGAAAACCTTCTTTGCTGGTGGTGACTTAGATGAGCTGATTCAGGTACAACCTGAACATGCCACTGAATTTTTCAAGATGATTGAAAAACTCAAAGGTGACTTACGTACAATCGAAACTTTAGGTGTGCCTGTTGTTGCAGCTTTAAACGGTACTGCGCTTGGCGGTGGCTGGGAAATCGCTTTAGGTTGTCATTATCGTATTGCGATCAATGATCCAAAAACTAAATTTGGTTTACCTGAAGTGACTTTAGGTTTACTTCCAGGTGGTGGTGGTATCGTCCGTATGGTGCGTCTGCTCGGCTTACAAAATGCATTTCCTTTTCTCATGGAAGGTAAGCAATTTGGTGTCGATAAAGCAAAATCTCTCGGCTTGGTACATGACACCGCCGAGAATGAACAAGAGCTGTTAGACAAAGCCATTGCTTGGGTCAAAGCTAATCCACCTTCTACAAAAGCAGCACAGCAACCATTTGATGTGAAAGGCTACAAAATCCCGGGTGGCAGTCCAAGCACTCCTGCGGTTGCACAAGTGCTTGCGATTGCTCCTGCAATGCTACGTGACAAAACCAAAGGCTGCTACCCTGCCCCTGAAGCAATCATGGCGGCTGCGGTTGAAGGTGCGCAAGTCGATGTGGATACCGCTTTACGTATCGAGTCACGTTACTTTACACAACTGACAGTAGGTCAGATTTCCAAGAACATGATCGGTACGTTTTGGCATGGTCTAAATGCAATTAAATCAGGTGCGAGTCGTCCTACTGAAATTGCTAAATGGCAAGCGAAGAAAGTCGGTGTTTTAGGTGCAGGCATGATGGGTGCAGGGATTGCCTACTCAACCGCAATCAAAGGCATTCCTGTCGTACTCAAAGACGTATCTGTTGAAAATGCAGAGAAAGGCAAAGCTTACTCGCAAAAGCTACTTGATAAACGTGTTTCACAGGGTCGTATGTCAGCGGAAAAACGCGATCAAGTGTTAGCACTGATTACTGCAACCGCTGATGCAGCTGATTTACAAGGCTGTGATTTAATTATTGAAGCAGTATTTGAAAATCAAGAACTCAAAGCTAAGGTGACTCAAGAAGCTGAACAGTATTTAGCTGAAGGTGGAATCTTTGCATCGAATACGTCTACCCTGCCAATCACAGGTCTAGCCACAGCAAGTAAAGATACCAAAAACTTTATTGGCTTACACTTCTTTAGCCCTGTAGATAAAATGCAATTGGTCGAAATCATCAAAGGCAAAGAAACTTCTGCTGAAACATTGGCGAAGGCTTATGACTTTGTACAACAAATTGCTAAAACGCCAATTGTGGTGAATGATAGCCGTGGTTTCTTTACCAGCCGTGTCTTTGGTACATTCATTCAGGAAGGTATGCGCCTACTTGCTGAAGGTGTTCATCCAGCCAAAATTGAAATGGCGGCGCTCAAGGCAGGTATGCCAGTCGGCCCACTTGCGATTCAGGATGAAGTGTCTTTAACTCTGACTGAACATGTTGCGAGTGAAACCCGTAAAGCCCTACAGGCTGAGGGTAAGGAATTACCAAAAACTCCTGTAGATGAAGTGGTTCACACCATGATTCACGAGCTGAATCGTAAAGGTAAGGCAGCGGGTGCAGGCTTCTATGAATATCCTGAAAATGGCAAAAAACATTTGTGGGATGGGCTCAGCCGCTGGTCAAAAGACAACGATGTTTCTGAACAAGATATGATTGATCGTTTCTTGTTTGTTCAAGCGCTGGATACTTTACGCTGCTATGAAGAAGGTGTTCTAGAATCAGTAATTGATGCCAATGTCGGTTCAATTTTTGGAATCGGTTTTGCTCCATGGACTGGTGGTGCAATTCAATTCCTAAATCAAAATGGGATTGAAAAATCACTACAACGTTCAGAAGAATTGGCTGCTAAATATGGTGAACGTTTCAATCCACCACAATTGTTAAAAGACAAAGCGCAGAAGAAAGAAATTATTCAATAATTTTTTCACTCTCTTCACTTTACGCTCATATCAGTTTCTTTAACTGATATGAGCTTTTTTGTATTTATTGATATAAAACCGAATTACGTCGAATCCATCACAAATTGTGCTATAAATATACCAATTCTGCTTTACTTTTTGTCGTTTGGAAATTTGTCTTATGTCTGAGAAATTATGTCCTGAAACCTCGCCGTGGGGTTGGAAAGCACTGATCATCACTTGCATTTTAAGCTTTATCTTTATGGTGATTTTTTATTTAGCCATAAATAATGAGCCTGACTATATGCCAATGAATCAAAAAAAAGCAGCGGCAGCAGCTGAAATGTCACAATCTCCAGCAAATGGCGAAGCTCAACATAGCGAGCATCAGCAACACAATCACTAAAGTATTCTTGTCGAAGATGATAAATCCGTGTTAAACAGGGATCTATCATCCTATTCGAGATATTGAATGCTTCACCAAAATCGTCAAGCACTGGTCGTTGAAGGTGGTGGAATGCGCGGCGCATTTACCAGCGGTGTCTTAGATGCATTTTTACTGCAACAATTTAATCCATTTAATCTTTGTGTTGGTGTTTCATCTGGTTCTACCAATGTCGCTAATTACCTCGCAGCTCAACAAGGTCGCACCCTACAAATCTATCTAGATCATTCTCTTCGATCTGAATTCATTCATTATGGACGCTTCTTCAAAGGTGGTGACTTACTTGATTTGAAATGGATGTGGGAAGTGGTTGAAAAAGAAAATCCACTTAATCAAGCTCAATTATTTGCCAATCATCCTGAGTTCTACATGGTATTGACCCATGCTATTTCAGGAGATGCAACATATATCAAAGCCTCCAAAGACAACATTCTCGATGGATTACGTGCATCAAGTTCTATTCCTGTGCTTACCCGTCAAGCAGTAGAAGTTTTTGGTGAACCCTACTTTGATGGCGGAGTCGCAGATGCTCTCCCCGTACTTTGGACGGCGAAACAAGCCAATGTATCTAAACTCATGGTACTGAGAACTCGCCCCAAACATTACTACAAAGCCAGTAGTAAAGGTGATCAACTACTTGCAAGGTATGCATTCAAGCAACGACATGGTTTTGCCAAAAGTTTATTAGCAAGAACGCAACGCTATAATGAATCTGTTCAATTTGTTAGAACAGCATCTGAACAAAAAATATTGGAGGTTTGCCCACCCGACTTAAAACATATGGCGGGTCGACTCACCAAGAATAAAGCCAAGATTCGTTATAGTTATGATATTGGTCTAGAAACAGGCTTCAAAGCTATTGAAGATTGGAACGCCCTATAATCATCACGCCTATTCCAAGTCTTTGAATACTATAATATTGAAGACTTGGAAACTTATTTAAATCATATCTTATTCTAAATAATCGCTTAAATTTAGCCCTAAATATTAATTTCAGACTATTCTTTTTTGCGAATCAACTTTCAAGTTTCAATCAATAATACAAACCATCAGATAGCCCAAAACAAACTATAAAACCATATAATGTTTAGGCTTTTTATCAAATTGATTAAATGATGGTGTTCTAGCAAGTTTTTTATTTATTTTATTTTTGGAATTTTCTATGAGTAATCGCTCAAACTCTCACAACGATTCAAGTGAAACCGTATTAGGTTGGAAATTTGTCATTATCGTTGGGGTACTTAGTACAATTTTTCTCAGTTTCTTCTACTTAGCTATGAGCAATGAACCAGATTATATGCCTGGAGCGCAGCGAGCAGCAGAACAACAAAAAGCAATAACTCAAGAAAACGCTCAAGCAAGCTCAGAGGTTGAAACCCAACATCAGCAACACCAATAAAGAAATATAACTAGCTCGATCTGATCATCGATCGAGCAAGTTATGATCTAAATCTTCGTTTCAGTGATTTTTAGTTTCAATCACCAACTGCATTTTTATATGAGGAATTCCACACTCATCGTATGCATCCCCTTGTATCGAAAATCCTAATTTTTCATAGAATGAAATGGCGTGAACTTGTGAAGATAACTGAAGAAATTTTCGATCTTGTTGATGTGCTTGCCGAATAATCTCTAACATAATCATACGTCCAATTCCTTGTCCGCGATAAGCTTTGAGTACAGCCACACGCCCTACACTATTGTTTTGTAATAAACGCGCAGTCGCAATTGGTTGATCTTGATCATAGACAACAAAATGATCTGAAATCATATCTTGATCATCCCACTCCTCTTCTTCAGGAATGTTCTGCTCAATTATAAAAACTTGTTTTCGAATGAACTTTGCGTCTTGCTCTAACTTATCCCAGTGACCACTTTGGACTCTAAACATCTCGATCTCAGCTTAATTAGCACTTACAACCTAAATTTTCGATTGGCATTTGATCTTGTAACAGCAATTCTAAGCTTTGTTTTTGGATACCATACATCTGTTTTAAGGCTTGAATTTGCTGCATAATTTTCGGATCAGGCTGCTGAACATCTTTACGCTTGGTCGCTAAAATCATCTTATTTTTACTGGTATGTTCCAGTGAAACGAATTCAAAAACTTTAGTTTCATAACCGTAAGCCTTAAGCAACAAAGCACGCAATGTATCTGTCAGCATTTCTGCCTGCTGCCCTGCATGAATGCCAAACTGAAGCATCGGTTGTAAAACCTCTGGGCTTTTTAATTGAGGTCGCAACTCTTTATGGCAGCATGGCGCACACATGATCATTGAAGCATTCAGACGAATTCCTGTATGAATTGCAAAGTCGGTTGCTACATCACAAGCATGTAGTGCAATCATGACATCCAGCTTTTCTGGAGCATAGCTACGCACGTCGCCTTCAAAGAAATCAAGATGATTAAATCCAACATCATCTGCAACTTTTTGGCAAAACTGTACAAGATTCGAACGCAGTTCAACACCTGTGATTAACGGCGTTTTATTTTGCTCCAATAAATAATCATACAAAGCAAAAGTTAAATAACCTTTTCCTGAACCAAAATCAACAATATTAAGTTCTTGTTGAGAAGCATCAATTTGCTCATAAGCATTTGAAAAAATTTCAATAAACTTATTAATCTGTTTCCACTTGCGCGCCATACTTGGAATGAGTTGTGCCTTTTCATCGGTAATTCCAAGATGTTTAAGAAATGGACTTTGTTGCTGAACAAATCGATGTTTTTCACGATCGTGATGCTGTTGAACTTGGTTTACACTGATTTGCTTTTTCTGTGCATTCAACATGGCTTTCTTTTTGTTTTTTTTCAGTTGAATATCTTGCTGCATTGTAAATAGATTGGCTTGTTTCGACTGAGCCAACAGCTCGGCTATTTTCTCTAATCCCTCTTCAATCGGATAATTCTTAGTAATATCTTGCGTTTTATAATGATATAAACAGGACAGCATACTTTGATTTTGCAGTTCAATAATGCGAAAAGTCATTTTTTCTAAATCTGTCATTTCGCCCTTGTATTGACTCAAGATCAATCGATCAAAACTATTGTTTTCAATAGATTGCTGAATCTCCAAGAAAAATTGCTGTTCTTGTTCAAAGGAAAATTTGGGCGCAAACATAGTGAAAACCTGACAAATAGAAACTAAATTTTATAGCGTCTTACTTTAAAAGGGAAATTGTATTACGATACAGTTGTATTTTATACTATTAGAAGCTCAATGAACGCTAATTTTCTAACCAATTATGATCCCAAAGAAGAATTGATTAATGCCTATAGTCACGGGATTGGTGCAGCTCTGGCGCTAATTGCATCGGTGTTTCTAATTATCAAAGGATATGGACTACCTTTCGGACAATGGATGAGTTTATGGGTATATGGGTTCAGTCTTGTATTACTCCTCAGCAGTTCTATGCTTTACCATTTCTCTCAGGATGGAATGAAACGCTACTGGTATAAAAAACTTGACCATACTGCGATTTATTATCTGATTGCAGGAACATATACCCCCTTTCTAAGTATCGCAATCCCAACAGCGAAAGCACATTATTTATTAATTGCGCTATGGATCATTGCCTTGATTGGGACGGTATTTAAACTGATCCTGATTCATCGTTTTCAAAAAGTATCTTTGGCTGCCTATATCATCATGGGGTGGTTAGCCGTGTTGGTTATGGATGATATGCAACGTTATCTATCAAAAGAAGCAATCCAGTTATTGATTGCGGGTGGGCTTGCTTATACTGTCGGCACATTGTTTTATGCTTTAAAAAAGGTAAGATATACCCACGCAATTTGGCATGTATTTGTGCTAATAGGGGCAGGTTTACACTTTCTTGCAATCTACTGTTATGTGCTTTAACTCCTGTCGACAGGCCAAAAGAAATGACACTAGTTTCATGAGTAGACTTTGCATTCAAAGAATTCTCAGGTCCATATTTCTGTGTCTTGATCAAATAAAATAAGGTCTCGTATGTCGTCTAGTACTACGACTGTCACCCCCGAAGTGGCAAGCAATTCAAAAACAAGGGTATTAATTGCCAGTCTCGTGGGTACCACGATTGAGTTTTTTGACTTCTATATCTACGCAACTGCAGCAGTTTTAATTTTTCCTCATTTATTTTTCCCAGAAAGTAGTGATGGTGCCGCTGTACTAAAATCCCTCGCAACTTTTGCAATTGCATTTATTGCTCGCCCGATCGGAGCCGCAATTTTTGGACATTTGGGAGATCGAATTGGACGTAAAGCAACTTTAGTCGCAGCTTTACTGACAATGGGAATATCAACCGTTTGTATCGGTTTGCTGCCAACTTATTCACAAATTGGTCTTGCAGCTCCTTTACTATTAGCTTTATGCCGTTTAGGTCAAGGTCTCGGTCTTGGTGGTGAATGGAGTGGTGCTGTTCTACTAGCGACTGAAAATGCACCTGAAGGCAAACGTGCATGGTATGGCATGTTCCCTCAACTGGGCGCCCCGATTGGTTTTATCCTCGCAACAGGTTCTTTCCTATTATTGAATGCTTTTATGTCAGAACAAGATTTCATGACTTGGGGCTGGCGTATTCCATTCGTCTCAAGTGCGGTGTTGGTTCTGGTTGGTCTCTATATCCGTCTGAAATTGCATGAGACTCCTGCATTCCAAAAGGTTTTAGACAAACAAAAAGAAGTTAATGTCCCATTCAAAGAGGTCATGACGAAGCATTTCCCAATGTTGGTCTTGGGTACTGTTGCTGCGATTTGTACTTTTGTAGTGTTCTATCTCACAACTGTTTTTGCACTCAACTGGGGTACAACAAAACTGGGATATGCTCGCGGTGATTTCCTTGAATTACAATTGATCGCAACACTTTGCTTTGCAGCTTTCATTCCTGTTTCAGCGATTCTTGCTGAAAAGTTTGGACGTAAAAATACATCGGTTGCTATCTGTATCTTATCAGCCTTATTTGGACTTTGTTTTGCGCCGCTTTTAGGGTCTGGTAGCCCATTACTTGTGTTCCTATTTTTATGTATTGGTCTCTCAATCATGGGACTCACTTACGGACCGATTGGAACTGTACTTTCTGAGATTTTTCCAACATCAGTACGCTATACAGGTTCGGCATTAACCTTCAACTTAGCAGGTATATTTGGTGCATCCTTTGCCCCTTACATTGCAACCAAACTTGCTGAAAGCTATGGTTTAGATGCTGTTGGAATGTATTTAAGTCTAGCGTCAATTCTTTCATTAATCGCGTTTTTGTTCATCCGTGAAACTAAACACGATGATGTAAATAACCAAGTCTAATCTATATGTTCTTATTGAGTGAACGTCATGAGAGGTTCACTCAAACCATTTATCGGGCAACTCTACTCACCTGTTTGCAATCGCTACAACATCTCTCCCGCTAAATATTTTTTGTGCTAAAATACGCGACTCCCTTTTTTTAGATGATTGTGCTCATGTACGCAGTGATTATCGTTGCCGTATTTTTGGTCAGTTTTTTATACACTTATTATCGTGGCAAAGAACGATTAAAAGCATCTCGACAATTATTCGACCATTCGACATTTCTAGCACCAGTTAATATGTTTATGACTGGTTTCTCCAAATTACCGAACCAACCATTCTTTGATGTGGCGCAGTTTCCTGAGCTCAAACCATTACAGGACAATTGGCAAGTAATCCGTGAAGAAGCAATCCAGCTACAAAATCAAATTAAAGCAGCTGAAAAGAATAATGATGCTGGTTTTAACACCTTCTTCAAACGTGGTTGGAAACGTTTTTATTTAAAATGGTATCAAGCTAGCCATCCATCAGCTCAACAACTTTGCCCTAAGACAGTTGCCTTGTTAGAAAGTATTCCTTCAGTAAAAGCAGCAATGTTTACTGAATTACCATCTGGTAGTTATCTTGGGAAACATCGTGATCCTTATGCGGGTTCAGTTCGTTATCATTTAGGTTTAGTCACACCGAATAGCGATGACTGTTTCATTGAAGTCGATCAGGAGCGTTATTCTTGGAGAGATGGTGAAGCCACTGTTTTTGATGAAACTTATGTCCATTGGGCACATAATCAAACAGATGAAACACGTATTATTTTATTCTGCGATATTGAACGTCCAATGAAATGGGGTTGGGCACAGAAAGTAAATCATTGGTTTGGACGAAACGTGATGTCTGCTGCAAGTTCACCCAATGATGATCAAGATAAAACTGGTTTCATTAACCGTATCTTCAAATATGGCTATGCTGTACACGCCTATGGTCGTGAATTAAAACAACGTAATCGTCGTCTATATTATGTGTCTAAATGGCTGCTGTTTGGCATGATTATTGGACTGATCTTACTGCCGAGCTTTTTATAATAAATTTTCAATAAATAAAAAAGAGATGCAATGACATCTCTTTTTTATTGCCAAACAATATTATTGATTTGTCTGAGGTGCTTGAGCACTCGCTGTTTGGGCCGTCATATCTGCCGCCTGAACCGCAGCCTCACCAATCAGGGCAATCTTGGCTTTTTCCTGACTCTTAGCAGACAAAGCAGGATTCGATGCAACGATACGATTAATATTGGCAGAATTTGCTGGTGCAATTGCCGCAGTTTGTAATACGATTGGACGATTACCTGTATCACCGAGAGTATAACGAATACCTGTACGTGGACTAATCACAGTAGTAACTTCACGTTTAACCTGCGCCTCAGCAGTAGTCGCCCCTTTTGCTGCAAGCACTTTATCGACCGTAGTCGTTTGAGGAACGTTATCTGCAAGTACAACGCCAGATAATGCAGCAGTCGCTAAAATTAAAAGTTGTAATGGCTTTTTCATTGTCTTCCCGCTTTTAATGCGAATCCAATTAAGGAGGATAATTCTCATAATAAAACTACAAAGTTGCTCTAGACACAAGTTACTTCTCGTAAAAAAGCAGAGCAAATGCTCTGCTTTTCATTTGAATACAAACTAAGTCAAAATTTTAAATTTTACCGTGACATTGTTTATATTTTAAACCTGAACCACATGGGCATGGCGCATTACGGCTTTCTGGCACTGGAAATACTGCATTTCCAGATAAGCTACCACTCTCTTCAGAAATCGTCACTTCACCTGTTAAACCATCTACATCATCATGTTCAAATGATAAACGCATTGATTCAGCTTGACGTTGTTGTTGTGCTTCAAGCTCAGCCAATTCTTCTGCTGTTGGTACATGAACACGAGATAAATCAGTCACAACGTCTGATTTGATAATACCCAACATGTTCACAAACAAATTAAATGCTTCTTTCTTATATTCCTGCTCTGGATTTTTCTGAGCATAGCCACGCAAGTGGATACCCTGACGTAAATAATCCATCGCAGCTAAATGATCTTTCCAATGGCGATCTAAAGAGTTCAGCATAAAGTGACGTTCGAGCATTGCGGCTGACTCATCACCCATTTGCTGACGGCGTTGACGATAACGTGCAATTACTTCATCAGAAATACGCGCAATCAAGCCTTCCTCATCCAAGCGGCGATCTTGATCTAACCACTGCTGTACAGGAAGCTCGATACCTAGATCCGTGCGTAAAGCAGTTTCTAGACCAGGAATATCCCATTGATCATGGATTGATTCAGGTGGAATGAAGTTCGCAATTACCCCTTTCATCACCTCTTTATGCATCTCTTCGATATAATCTTGTAATGTACTTTCTGCCAAAATCTCATCACGTTGTGAGTAAATAATTTTACGTTGTTCATTATTTACATCATCGTACTTCAATAGATTTTTACGAATATCAAAGTTACGTGCTTCAACTTTGCGCTGCGCATTTTCGATCGAACGACTCACCATTTTGTGCTCAATGGCTTCATTTTCTTGCAAGCCCATTGCACGCATCATCGCAACGACACGATCACCCGCAAAGATACGCATCAAATCATCTTCAAGTGATAAATAGAAGCGTGATACACCTGGGTCACCTTGACGACCTGCACGACCACGAAGCTGGTTATCAATACGACGTGATTCATGACGCTCTGAACCAATGATATGTAAACCACCAGAATTTAACACATCTTCATGATCTTTTTCCCATTGTGCTTGTAAACGAGCTTCGTCTTCAGGGCTAGGATTTTCAATTTTGGCAAGTTTTGCTTTCCAGTTACCACCCAGCAAAATATCGGTACCACGACCCGCCATGTTGGTTGCAATCGTGACGGCATTTGGGCTACCTGCTTGCGCAATAATATCTGCTTCACGCTCATGTTGTTTTGCGTTCAAAACTTCATGATGAATCCCTGCTTGCAGCAGTTTTGAAGATAATATTTCACTTGCTTCAATCGTTGCCGTACCAATCAAAATAGGCGCAACACCTTTTTGACGAATATTACTGATCTCTTCAATAATGGCATTGTATTTACCATTACGATTTAAATAAATTAAATCGTTATGATCTTGGCGTACCATTGGACGATGCGTTGGAATTAATACTACATCCAAACCATAAATTTCTTTCATTTCCGCGGCTTCAGTATCTGCTGTACCCGTCATACCTGAAAGCTTTTTATAAAGTCGGAAATAATTTTGGAAAGTCGTGGTTGCCAAAGTTTGGTTTTCTGGTTGAATTTCCATGTTCTCTTTGGCTTCAACTGCTTGGTGCAAACCTTCAGACCAACGACGACCTGGCATAGTACGACCAGTACTTTCATCCACAATAATGACTTCTTCTTTTTGAGTCTGTGGATTTACGCCAATAATATAATGTACGTTCTTTTGATATAAGTAATGCGCGCGAATTGCAGCAGTCACATGGTGAACCAAATTCAAATTGGTCGCTGAGTAAAGACTCTCACCCTCAGCCAACAATCCCATACGAATTAATTCTTGTTCAACAGTCTCGTAACCCACTTCAGTCATTTCAACTGTACGCTGTTTCTCATCTACCCAGAAATGTCCACCATCAGCCACTTTTTCTTCTTTCTGTGGACGTAGTATTGGTGGAATACTATTAATCAACTGATACAAATGAGATGAATCTTCACTTTGTCCAGAAATAATGAGTGGTGTACGTGCTTCATCAATCAGGATTGAGTCAACTTCATCGATGATCGCATAGCTTAAGCCACGTTGTTTTTTCTCTTGTAGAGAAAATACCATGTTGTCACGTAGATAATCGAAACCAAATTCGTTGTTGGTACCGTAAGTAATATCGGCGAAATAAGCTTCAGCTTTTTCGGCTGGCATTTGCATTGAATAAATCACGCCAATGCTAAGACCTAAAAATTCAAATAACGGACGATTCAGCTCAGCATCACGTTGCGCCAAGTAATCATTTACCGTAATCACATGAACACCTTGACCACTCAATGCATTGAGATAGCAAGCCAAAGTACCCATGAGGGTTTTACCTTCACCTGTACGCATCTCAGCAATTTTACCTTCATGTAAGGTAATACCACCAATGAGCTGCACATCATAGTGACGCATACCCATAACCCGTTTTGCTGCTTCACGGCAGACTGCAAAGGCTTCAGGCATCAATTTATCTAAACTTTCACCGTTGCTAAAACGCTGTCTGAATTCTGGAGTTTTTGCAGAGAGGTCTGCATCGCTAAGAGCAGATATCGTCGGTTCAAGCGCATTAATTTGTTCAACAATTTTACGCATGCGTTTGAGCTCACGCTCATTTTTTGTACCGAAGATACCTCCGATCAGACTTGCCAACATGAATAAACTCTCTAATCCTGTTTGTTTAAATAAGTAATTTTTTCTTAGCTGTTATTATGGAGTCAGAAATAAGAACTACAAGGGCTTTGCATCCAAACAGGTAAAAAAACTGCGAGGCGATTCTGACATTACACAACTAAAGAGCGTTAATGTAGCAAATTTGGATTTAACTTACATCGCTTTGCGTGTGAATTTATGATCAATTTTTTAGCTTCACCACATTCAATTATCTTAAATTCTCATAACAAAATGAAAAAACAATAATTTTATTTATAAAGCTATTCCTGCATAGTAAATACACACATAAAACATCAATAATGTATTGAGGACTAATTAAATGACATTACGTTTAGGTGATATCGCCCCGAATTTCCAACAAGACTCTAGCGACGGTCATATTGATTTTTATCAATTTTTAGGTGACAGCTGGGGCATTTTATTCTCACATCCAGCGGATTTCACCCCAGTTTGTACCACTGAGCTTGGCTTTACCGCCAAACTGAAAGATGAATTTACAAAGCGTGGCGTCAAAGCAATTGCACTTTCAGTCGACGATGTTGAATCGCATAAAAGCTGGATTCAAGATATTAATGAAACACAGAATACTACGGTCAACTTTCCAATTATTGCAGATAAAGATCGTAAAGTTTCAGAACTATATGGCTTTATCCACCCAAATGCGAGTGAGACCTTAACTGTTCGCTCACTGGTCATTATTGATCCGAATAAAAAAGTCCGCTTGATTATTACTTATCCAGCCTCAACAGGTCGTAACTTTAATGAAGTATTGCGAGTGGTGGATTCACTACAGCTAACGGATAAACATAAAGTCGCAACACCTGCAAATTGGCAACATGGCGAAGATGTCGTCATTGTACCGTCGTTGAAAGATGAAGAAGAAATTAAACAACGTTTTCCTCAAGGCTATACCGCAGTGAAACCTTACCTACGTTTAACACCACAACCTGAGTGAGGATCAAACGAGCAACGCTCGTTACGAACGCAAGTCGAAACAGCTATGCTGTGAGTTAAAAGATTGAAGCCGACTAAAGGCTTCAAACGCAGCGCAAGACAAACGAAGTGCGTAGTACATGAAACAAACAATACTTTTTACAAACGCAAGTCGAACAGTAAAAAACTATTGAATCTGAATAACAAACTTCATTGCCTATCGATCTGATAGGCTTTTAAAATCGCAAAATAAAAAGTTGTTGGTATTTTTTAGTCGATACGTTATAAAAATAATTCTCTTCAAAATAGAATAACAATCACGATGATTTATAACATCCATCATCTCCATTGCGGAAGCTTCTGCCCTGTTTGTGCTCCCCTATTTGGACAGAAAGGCTGGAAAGCACATCTAGTTTGTCATTGCCTACTTATTGAAACTGATCGAGGTCTGGTTTTAATTGATACAGGCTTGGGTACACAGGACTATTTGCACACTGAACAACGTCTAGGTTCATTACTGACTCAATTTGGCTCAATTGTACCCAACCTAAAACTAACTGCCATTCAGCAGATACAGCGACTTGGTTTTAACCCGAGTGATGTAAAACATATTTTTGTGACCCATCTAGATTTTGATCATGCTGGTGGAATTTCTGATTTTCCAAATGCAACCGTGCATATTTTAGCTTCCGAGTTTAATGCAACACAGACATTAACAGCCAAAGGTAAATTTCGTTATAAAACTGAACAATTTAAACAACATCGTCATTGGAATTTTGCTGAACATACAAATGGTGAAGCTTGGTTTAATTTAAAAAGGGTTCAAGGTCTTCCTTTTTTCCAAGATGAAATATTAATGATTCCATTGATTGGTCATACTGCTGGACATTGTGGTATTGCAATTAAAAAAGCTGAAGGCTGGATTTTATTCTGTGGTGATGCGTATTACACCCATTTAGAACTCAATCCAAAAAACAAATTGAGAGCCTTAGATCTTACTGAACGTTTATTGGCAGAAGATAATCGACAAAGGTTACATAACCTTAAACGGTTACAATATCTGGCTCAACATGAACCGAGTATTGAGTTAATTTGTGCGCATGATCCTGTTGAATTTGATCGTTATCAATAATATGAAAAAAGCGCTTATCACTGTTGTTCTTTTATCAACGCTTAATGTTTCTGGGTGTATGCAGCATTCGAGTTTAGAAAAAGACCAACGTCCTCAAAATTGGGGAACTCTTATTTCTAACACCCATAATTTTTATCAAATTAGTTCAGATGTTTTCCGTAGCGAGCAGCCGAGTACTGATTTAATCCCAAGCCTTGAAGCTCATCAAATTAATACGATTATCAATTTGAGAGCTAGAAATGAAGATGCCATAGTTTTAAAAGATCAGCCTTTTAATCTGGTACACATTCCAATCAATACTTGGGCAATCAATCGTAAAGACTTGTTAGAAGCAATGCGTGTTATTCAAACTGCTAAACAACAAAACCAGAAAATTTTAGTGCATTGCTATCATGGCTCAGATCGAACTGGTGCCACAATTGCGATGTATCGAATTATTTTTGAGCATTGGGCAATTGAAGATGCGGTTAAAGAAATGAAACAAGGAGGATACGGCTATCATATCATTTGGAAAAATATTGACCATCTTTTCACCCCTGAAAATGTAGAATGGATTCAACAACAACTTTCAAATCCAGCATCTATTTAGTTTGCGAGATGAGTTTTAGATTAAATCCAATTTTTAGAGAAATAGAGCTTAGACGTGTAAGATTTGTTTCTTTAATTTTTGGGTTTTATGCATTTTTTATTGGGCTTTTAAAAAAACCTAATTTTATAAGTTGAATGTTAAGTTAAGAAATACGAACTAAGCTGAAGAATTGGCAAAAACAGAGTTGCTAAGTAATATTTTAAAAACTTCAGAATCACCACCATCGCTATCCGTGACCAATAAAAATACCTCACCATCGGATGTCGACTCTAACCATGTAATTCCTTCTACTTTAATAGCAAGAGTTTGTCCTTTCGAATCCTGAATCAGATGTGTAAATAAAATTTTTCCCTCAGACGATAACACCAAAATAAAACTGCCTAGCACCGCGCCATCATCATACGTATTTAATGTTTGCTCAACCGCAGCAGTTGCAACAATTAGATTTTTATCCACAAAAAAATAAGCATCAGAAATACCACTTGCTACCCCTTCAAGCTCTGGTAATGTCAGATTGAATGATTTTTTGAGCGCACATTCTAATGATTTTCCATTTTGAATCTTTATTAAATCAAAGACTAAAACACCATGAAAACGATTGATGTTGCCACGTTGAAAAATGTATAAATTGTTTTGATCTGAACAAACTGCTTCTATATTGAGATCAGCGCCACCAGTCAACGCCAAATAATGTTCTAAGAAATCATAATCCGAGGTATCAAGTAAAACATGAACCTGATGATCAGCTGGATTATACAATAATGCTTTTTTTCGATTTTCTGTAGAACCTGAACCCATCACTAGTAACTGAGGTTGTCCGTCAAAGCGAATACAGCTAAGCGCTTCAAAGTCTGGTTTAGTTTTTTTACTAAATACCGTTAGTGTCGTATGCTTAGGCTGTTCAAATAATGGAATTTTTTCAAAATTAGTCGCACGATTGATTTTTTTTCGGTCAGTTTTGAGTAAGTAACCCACATCATCTCCAACCAAGTAGAGATCATCCCCCACACAAGCCGCGCCAGAAAGTGCACTAACACTCGAATCCTCTGAAAATATAAAGTGTTCTAATATCTTAAAGCCGCTACTCATCTTGTACTCACTGCCCGCAGAAATAGAACACTTGTAACAAGGTCAAAACCAGACGCTTTCCAGCTTTGATCTCGTCGTTTATCTTTTGTTATCGCTGATCAAGTGGAACCCAATCAATCACCCACGCTGATTTCATATTTAAACTTTCATCAGAGGTAATTTTTTTACGTGCTGCATCTGCAACATCTCGGTCCTTCGATGGTCCAACCATGATACGAATTCCTTTTGAAGTCGGGCTTGTTGTAACCTTATAACCTTTGGCACGCAATTTAGATACAACTGCATCTGCATTGGCTTGGTTGGCAGCCAATGCCACTTGTACCATCCACTTTTTATCTCCATTTTCCATGAGATCACGAGCCTTTTCAGCTTCGGCTTTTTTCTCAGCATCAGCTTTACGCTTTTTCTCGTCAGCCGATTTTTTCTCAGCTTCAGCTTTACGCTTCTCTTCAGCTGCTTTTTTCTCAGCTTCGGCTTTGCGTTTATCTTCGGCAATTTTCTTGTCTGCCTCAACTTTACGCTTTTCTTCTAATGCTTTTTTATCAGCGTCAGCTTTACGCTTATCTTCCTCAGCCTTTTTTTCAGCTTCTGCCTTACGCTTCTCTTCTGCCAACTTTTTTCCGGCTTCAGCCTTGCGCTTGTCTTCCGCTAATTTTTTATCAGTATCACTTTTCTGCTGATCTGCTTTTTGCTGTTCTAATTTTTTCTTTTCATCTAATTTATTTTTTTCTTCAGTCGCTCGTTGTGTCTTAGCTTTATCATCTTCGCCAAGCTCTGGCGGAATGTTATCAGAGCTTTCCTGTTCGGCTGTACGGCGTGCATTAATTGCAGCGTATTCTTCGGCTGCTTTACGCGCAGCAGCAGCTTCAGCTTCTTGTTGCATTTTTAGAAAATCAGCTGCACGTGCTTCTTGTTCAGCAACGGCTTTCTCACGAGAACGGCGTTGTTCTTCAAGCAATCTTTTTTCTGTCTCAACATCTACGGCTAATGGTTGTAATGAAACCATTTCACCTTCTTGGGTCGATTGAGCTGTTTGAGTTTTAGGTTCTGTTTTAGGAATTGGGTGTGTAATTGCCGTTTGCGTTTTGTCATGCCCCATTTCGTCATTACCTTTAAGGAGCAATGCTGCCAATAAAACACCTCCACCCAATAGAACAACGCCTCCCATCCAGCGTTGCTTGTTATTCATTGACATTGTTCTAAATACTCCCAAACCGCTTCTAAGGTATGAAACGATCCACAGACTAAAATCAGCTGATTGTTATTACTTTGCTTCAGCACATCTTCAAAGGCTTGCTGGATATTACCGTACTCATATACCTGTTGACCTTGTAATGCATCATGTAATTGATGCAATGGGGCTGCTCTAGGTACATTTAAACTAGCAATAAACCAATCTTTTACTGTTGTTTTTAGTAAATCGGTGACAGACGAGATATCTTTATCTGCCAACATTGAAAATACTGCGACAACATCTGTGTACTGTTTATTGTATTTTAAGAATTTTCGCAATTGATTCAATAAAAATTCGACTCCATGTGGATTATGTCCAGCATCAAAAATCACTGTTTTGTCTTGAATTTGCCGTATTTCAAAACGACCTTGCAAACGTGCTTGCTGAATACCTGTTGCAATCGCTGCCTGAGAGACCTCAATACCACTCACCAGTACCGCTGCAACAGCAGCCGAAATATTATCTAATGCAAGCTGACCGATTGGCAGTTTTAGCGTTGTGCCAGAGGATGCAAATGACCAAGTTTGACCATCGTCATTAAGTTGATAAAAATAATCTCGATTCAGCGCATATAGATCTGCTTGAGTTTCAGCTACTTTATCTTGAATCGCTTGGGGTAATTGTTGTTGACCCGCAAATACCACTGGAATATTCGGACGAATAATCCCTGCTTTCTCAAAAGCGATTTTTTCTATCGTGTCACCTAACCAATCGACATGATCTAAACCAATATTGGTAATCACGGCAATATCAGGATCAATCACATTCACGACATCCAGACGACCGCCTAAGCCAACCTCAAGTACCCAGACATCACATTGTTTTAGTTTAAAAATAAGAAAAGCAGCCAAAGTGGTTGCTTCAAAAAAGGACAATGATAAACCACATTCTCGGCGGGCTTGGTCAACCAACACAAAGGCATCAACTAAGCTTTGATCATCAACTTCAATCCCAGCAAGTTTTACCCGCTCATTAAAACGATAAATATGCGGTGATTGATACAAACCAACTTTATAACCTTGTGCATTTAAAATTGCAGCGAGTGTCGTTGTTGTTGAGCCTTTACCATTCGTTCCTGCCACAGTAAAAACTTTTGCTTGAGGTTGCATAACTCCCAACTTTTCAGCAACGGGAATTACGCGCTCTAAACCTAAATCAATGCCTGTAACATGAACATGGCCCCAATAATCGAGCCATGTTGTTAATGTATCTGTAGAATGTGGTGCGTCCAGTTTCAAGGTAAATTCATCAGTTTAGCTACGAGTCTATATACAGTATCACGTAATGCATGACGATGAACAATTTGATCGACCACACCATGATCAAGCAAATATTCTGCACGTTGGAATGGTTCTTCTAACTTCTCGCGAACTGTTTGTTCAATGACGCGTTTACCTGCAAAACCAATCATCGCTTTCGGTTCAGCCAGATGAACATCACCTAACATCGCTAATGAAGCTGTTACACCGCCATAGACGGGATGAGTCAATACAACGAGGTATGGAACACGAGCTTCTTTCATTTTTTGAATCGCAGCCGAAGTACGTGCCATTTGCATTAAAGACAACATGCCTTCTTGCATACGAGCACCGCCTGAAGCAGCAAAACAAATTAACGGTTGATGGAGTTGAATTGCTCGTTCTGCCGCTTGGATAAAACGATCACCAACAACGGTCCCCATTGAACCACCCATAAAATCGAACTCAAATGCACAAGCCACCAAGTCCAAACCTTTTAATGAACCTTGCATTACAACTAACGCTTCTGTTTCACCAGTTTTATCTTGTGCTTCACGCATACGCTCTGGATAAGGTCTGCTATCCACAAACTTCAATGGATCTTTCGCACTAAATTCTTGACCTAACTCTGCATTGACTTGATCAAAGAACCAATTCAAACGATCACGTGCGCGCATACGCAAATGCTCATCGCATTGTGGGCATACGTAGGCATTAAATGACATTGCCGTACGTGTTACTAAGGCATGACATTCAGGACATTCAATGGTTGGTTCCGTAAATGTTGCTTTGAATGTTTGTTGTTCATTCGCAACTTGAATACCAGGCACTTGACGCTCTGTCCAAGGCGTTGATGGGCTCAGAACCTTCCCTGCTGTTAACTCTTGACTCATACTAACTCATCGAGCGCGGCTCGAAGCTCCTTCACTTTATTCACCGTCTGTTGCACAGCTTCGTCTGCTGGCAATGTCGCAAAAGATTTAACGAAAGCACTTCCTACGATTACCGCATCAGCAACTTGACCCATTGCTTTTGCAGAAGCTGCATCACTAATCCCAAAACCAACTCCAACAGGAACGTTAGTCATGCTCTTAATTTTCGCAATACGAGCTGCTGCTTCAGAGGTATCTAGTGTTGCTGCACCTGTCACACCTTTTAACGACACATAGTAAACAAAGCCACTGGCTTGATTTACAACATGCTGAATACGTTTATCAGTTGATGTTGGTGCGAGTAAGAAAATTTGATCCATCTCATTTTGTTTTAAGACATCGCCAAATTGCTTTGATTCTTCAGGCGGTAAGTCCACCAAAAGTACACCATCAACACCACACTCTTTCGCATAAGCCACAAACTTTTCATAACCAATTACTTCAACAGGATTTAAATACCCCATTAAAACAACGGGTGTCGTTTGATCTTTTTCGCGAAATTCTTTCACCATATTTAAAGCATCGAGTGTGCTCGATCCACCTGCTAAAGCACGTTCAGCAGCTAAGGCAATCACTGGACCATCCGCCATTGGGTCTGAGAATGGCAGTCCTAGCTCAATGACATCAACGCCTGCTTCAACCATTTGATGAAGCAATGGAACCGTGACTTGTGGATGCGGATCTCCTGCCATAACATAAGAAACAAGCGCTTTACGGTGCTGAGATTTAAGCTGTTCAAAACGAGTGGCAAGACGTGACATAGGATTATGCTTTCCTTGATTTATATAAATTGAGGAGTTGTTTGTAGTCATACAAGAACACTGCATTGTAACGCTATTTTTTGTTCATTGAACAGAGTTTGACGTGATTGCAACAGTGAATGTTGCTACTTACAACTGCCCTGCTACATTTATCTATATTTTCAGCTTTTTCTCAATGATCAAAGCTTCCTAATTTTAGCTTCATCGAGGCTGATTTTAGAAATGAGCTCAGCTCCTTTATACTACCCGCAATTTTTAAGTTTTCTTTTTATTTTTATGTCTGCCCACACTCAGGAAAAAGTACAAAGCAATGCCCTTGCTTTGCTACCACTATTGGTATTTTTGATCATCTTTCTCGGGAGTGGTCTCTATCATTCAATGATCGGGACAGAATTTGCATTCTATCAAGTCAAAGCACCTATTGCCGCGATTCCAGCTGTTATTCTGGCATTACTACTTTATAAACAGAAACTCAATACGGCAATTGAGGAATTCCTACAAGGCGCTAGTCATCCAAATTTGATTTTAATGTTTATGGTATTTATGTTGGCAGGTGCTTTTGCCAGTGTCTCCAGTGCCATAGGCAGTGTCGATGCGACAGTACAGTTGGGACTTTCGCTGATTTCGCCTGAATTTGTGTTACCCATGTTATTTATTATTGCAGCATTCATTGCAACAGCAATGGGAACGTCTATGGGCACCATCGCCGCCTGTGCACCAATTGCATTCGGTTTTTCCCAAGCAACAGAGATAGCACCTGTCTATGCCATAGGTGCAGTGGTGGGAGGCGCTATGTTTGGTGATAATTTATCCATGATTTCGGATACAACGATCGCTGCCACACGTAGCCAAAATGTTGAACTTCGAGATAAATTTAGGGTGAATGTGTGGATTGCCTTTCCAGCTGCAATCATTACATTAATGCTTTATGTAATGATGAGTCACCAAACAGAGTCAATTCCATCAAAACATTATGATTTATTGCTTATTTTGCCTTATTTAGCTGTTTTTTTTCTTGCCTTTACACGCTTACATGTACTTGCTGTATTAATGATTGGTGTTATTTTGTCAGGTGTGATTGGTCTTATTGAAAAACCTGAATTTGATTTATTAAAACTCAATAACTCAATTTATGATGGCTTTGTTGGCATGTTTGAGGTGGCATTACTTTCCATGTTGCTAGGTGGTTTGTCTACCCTGATGCAAAAAGAAGGCGGTTTGCAATGGCTTATTCAACGTATTTATACGATTACGCGTCTATTCAAATTTGGCAAACAGCGTGCAGGTGAATTAGGCATTAGTTTTCTGGTCATATTCTCAAATTTATTTGTTGCCAATAATACCGTTGCGATTATTTTATCAGGAGATATGGCACGTGAAGTAGCGAAAGAATATGGTGTTGACCCTAAGCGAAGTGCAGCTTTACTTGATATTTTTTCTTGCGTAATCCAAGGGATTATTCCCTACGGTGCTCAATTACTGCTTGCTTGTTCAATTGCCAAACTTTCGCCAGTTGAACTAATTGGCAATATCTACTATTGCTGGATTCTTGCAGTGTGCGCAATCCTTGCAATTGTTTTTAATTATCCACGTTTAAAAACATGCTAAAAACAATCCATAAATCTCTTTAGCTTGCTTGAAAGTTAAAGAGATTTCAAAAACTGCTTGGGTGTAATTCCTGTCCAACGCTTAAACGCCCGCCCAAACGCACTTTGATCAGCATAATTTAAACGTTCCGCAATTTCTGACAATGATTTGCCCTGTTGCAAATACAGTTTACTTTGTTCCAAACGGTACTGATCTAAAATATTTTGAAAATTAAGCTGATAGGTTTTGAGTTGGCGTTGTAATGTTCGTTCTGAACAATGCAAACGCTTAGCAACATAACTGAGCAATAGTTCTTCGTGTTGTAAAAGTCCTTGTTCAATATGCGTTTGTATTTTTTGACGGAACTGTTGTTGCTGAATCTCAAAAGAAGCAATGCTATTTAGTGATTGCTGAGCTTGAGTCGAGAGTACATGGTTTAATTGTTGGTCTGCAGCGATGCTTTTTGCTTTTAAAATTTGATTTGAAAAGCGAATTGCATATTGTCCAGCTTGAATTTGGATCGGACAACCATAAAATTTTTCAAAATGATATAACGCAGTATTCGGCGCATAACCAAATTGAATCATTTGCGGTGGCATTAAAGCATCTTGCACAATTGACTGGGCAATTTTAAAAATCAACGCCAAATTTAGCTCATACATTTCCCGATAATCACTATAAGACGCACTCCAAACAATTTGAATATAATCAGAAAACTGCTGAACATTCAGTTGTTCTAAATTGGTCTGTTTAAAGACTAAAGAATAATAACGTTGTAAAAGCTGTAACGCCTGTTGCAGATCTAAACTGGTTGAAGCCAAATATCCCATTAAACCCAAATCTTGCAAATTGGCATGTTCAGCCAATACTAATGTAATCGGTCGAGGGAAATAAGCTTGTGCAGATTGCAAAAGCAATGCATAACGTTCGACATCAAAATCATGCTCATCTGGATTTTCTAAACAGGCATGAAAAGCTTGCCAAAGTTCAGGTGCAACAACTTTAGACAAATCAATGTGTTCCTGCTGTAGGACACGATTCAACAACCGTAGGTATCCAATAATAATTTTAACTGACATATGCCGATCTCATCCTGATCTGTCGTTATTTGTATAAAACTTGGCTGTAACTGTCAAAACATTTCATCGGACTTTTTCCATACTGAGTTTATGCAAAAGACAAGGAATAGCAAAAATGAATGCACATGTTTCCTATCAGGCTGATCCAATTGTAAGAACAAACCTAGACTTTCACCTCAATGAGGCTCCACGTTTCTGGTTTGGTGGCGATCCATTCCGTACCCGCATGTTTGATGCATTAAGCCTGACATTTCCTGATGGCGAACGCTACTTCATTGAATGTGTACGTTTATTCCGCGACAAGATCAATGATCCTGAGCTACAGAAACGTGTGGCAGACTTTATTCGTCAAGAAGCCCAGCACGGCATTGCCCATGACAAAATGAACCAGATCATGAAAGAACAAGGCATGCCTGTGGATCAGTTCACCAACCGTTTGAAAAAAATATTTAGATTTGAATTGAAGAATCGCTCACCACAATACAATATTGCCATGACGGCCGCGGCTGAACATTTAACCGCCCTGATGGCAGATACATTCTATAGTAAGAAAGAAACATTGGCAGAGGCTGATCCTTTTGTTCGCGCGCTGTTCGCATGGCATGCAATTGAGGAAATGGAACATCGTGATGTGGCTTTTGATGTCATGCAACAGGTCGGTGAAGTACCAGAATTGACTCGCCGTTCCGCCCTTGTCATTACGACCTTGTTAATGTTTGGCTTCACACTTTACCGTACCGATGTCATGCTTAAGACTGATGGTTTTAGCTTTAGGCAGCGTCTTGACATGGCACGCAAGGGCTTGCCGTGGTTCTTTGGGCGCAGAGGTATTTTGACGGCAAAAAGAGAACAGTATAGCGACTGGTTTAAAAAAGATTTTCATCCAAACCAACATCCGATTATTCGCCAGTATGATGTCTGGATTGATACATTGGCTAAAACCAATGACCCAATCGCTGCGGGCGAGGCTTTTTGGCAAGCTGGTCTATAAAACTCCCGTCATCCCTCTTTAAAAAGAGGGATTTTTTTGATGAGGATTACCATTTGGCGTAATGCTGTTCTAATAATCCATATTCATTGTTCAAAATCACCAGTTCAACATTTTCATGTTCAATTGTGCCACTGATTTTGGCCTGCCACTGATTAAACTGACTACCGATCAAACGTAAGTTAATATTTTCAAAGCGACACCAACCTGTTTCAACTAGTAAATTCAATCGCTCATCTAAAGAACGAATTGACCAACAATTCTCATTTTGTTGCTCAAATAAGATATCGGTAAGTGGATATAAGCGCCCATCAACCCACAACGCATTTTCATTACCAAAACTTTCATTGACACCTGATGCGAGATTCAAGCCAATGCGGCGATCATTTGCATCACGGAACTGACAAGACAACCAAAACCAAGCAGTTTCAGGTCGTAAAAAACCACAGGTATCATCGAGTGCAGCGAGACTATGCGCATTAAATTCGATCTGCTGTTGATCAGGGCTAATAAAAAAGCCTTCCACTGCCAAAGTGGTTTGTTTTTGTGTATACGTCCAGCCATTGATCCCAGTTGGGCTACATAAACTTAAAGCATCAGTGCCTGCACAAAAAATACGTGCTTTCAGTTGTACTTCGCCATGTTTGGTCACTTGGATATAACGCACACCATTGGCGTGTTGCATATCAAATTGATAAGCCGATTTTTTAAAATAGCTTTGACTAAATAAAGGTTGTTCATCGAGTTGGGTTTTCAACGCTAATGGCTGAATCGCATTCCATTCGATTACTTTTTTAGAAAGATGATCATAAACATAGAAAAAGCCATGCCCTGCCCATGATAGATCGACGATCGCAATACCAATGCTGTAATGCTCATGTTGTAAACCACAGAATTTAAATTTTTTATATTTAAGCTGCTTGCGCCAGCCTTTTAGTACTTGGCCATAAGGCGTTTTATAAATATAGTCATCCAAATTGATCTGTGAAGGTATCTGATCAAAACGCCCATAACGAGGCTGACCATTTTTCTGTATCAATTTCACAAGATTTCCCCAACTCAATTATAACGTAAATGCCGTTCTGACCTGATTTTTACCATTCCGTTTGGCTTGGTACATCGCCTTATCTGCTTGCTCAAACAAGCCTGTATAATCAAAACCACTAAAGGCTGTACTACTTACCCCAAAACACGCCTTGATATAAAGCATTTCATTTTCTTTCACTTCAACTGCAGTTTGCTCTAATGCTTTACGACATACCTCTGCCAACAACACTGCATTTTCAATAGAAGTAAATGGTAATAAAATGACAAATTCCTCACCACCATAACGTCCAATCACATCACTGGCTCGTAAATTTTTTCGCAGTATATTTGCGACATGTTTTAAAACCAAATCTCCTTGATGATGTCCATATTGATCATTAATATTTTTAAAATTATCAATATCCACCATAATCAACGATGTTTCTCGATGGGTAATTTGTGCCTGCTGCATCTGTAAATCAATAATCTCATTGACCCCACGGCGATTCAACAGCCCTGTTAACTCATCAGTACAACTGAGTTTTTCTATTTTTGAATTATATCTGCGCCAACGCTCTATACTTATATCAAATAACGTAATGGTAAATGCCGCATATAAAGTGGTGTAAAACATTGAATAAATAATCTGAGCGCTCTGAACATCTTTATGCATCAAGGTATAAGGCTTATAAGCCACTGCATAATCTAAATAACCCAACACCGTAAGCGCAGATAATAAATAACACGCAATAACATAAGCAACCAAGCCAAAATAAACAGAGAAACGAGGGAATAACAACAAAGCGGTAAAGGTTATCCCCATAAAAATAACGCCATTTAACATGTTCAGCAAACCAATGCCTATTGGCAAACCTAACAATGAAAATGGGTAATACACCGATAAAAACAACACATAATAAATATGCACATTCGGCTTATTTTTAATAAGAAAACCAAACAAAATTAAAAGGATATTTAAAATAAATACAATTGGATACAACCACTGAAGTTTAAGCAATAACTCGGTATTTGCTAAAGGGTGATACATATATTTTATTTGCATAAAATATATAACAGCAGCCGTAAAACTTGCATACAGCAATATAACTTGGGATTTTTTAACTAAATCCCAATCTAAAATTGCAAGAAAGGCTTTACTGAAATACGTAGCTAAGGAATATTTCATCCCTCGTCATCCCTTATGATTATTTTTGTGTTATACGTCCATGTACACAACTAGTCACAATATTAATATGGCTTAGGCACACTCTTTAGCCGATCTTATCACACACCTATTCAGTTTTATAAGTCGACCATCGGAATACCATCAATTTTCGCAACGGTCATTAAGTCTTTATCGCCACGACCTGAAACTGTTGCAATAATGATTTGGTCTTTCGACATCGTTGGGGCAAGTTTAGTGACATAAGCCATCGCATGTGAACTTTCAAGCGCAGGAATGATGCCTTCAATCTGAGTTAAATCACGGAAGCCTTGTAAGGCTTCATCATCTTTAATTGGCACATATTCCACACGATGCATATCTTTTAAGAAACTATGCTCTGGACCAACACCTGGATAATCCAAACCTGCTGAAATACTATGTGTTTCAATAATCTGACCTTGCTCATCCGACATGAGGTAAGTACGGTTACCATGTAATACACCCACATGGCCTGCATTCAATGGCGCTGAGTGTTTGCCTGTTTCAATGCCGAAACCTGCCGCTTCAACACCGTACATTTTCACATCCTGATCATTCAGGAATGGATAGAACAAGCCCATTGCATTTGAACCTCCGCCAACACAAGCAACCAAGGCATCAGGTAAACGCCCTGCTTGTGCTTGGATCTGTTGACGTGCTTCACGACCAATGATTGATTGGAAATCACGTACAAGCTGTGGATATGGGTGCGGACCAGCAACCGTACCAATGACATAATAAGTCGTATCAACATTGGTGACCCAATCGCGCATCGCTTCATTCAATGCATCTTTTAAAGTTTTGGATCCGCTTTGCACTGGTACAACTTTTGCGCCAAGCAAACGCATGCGATAGACATTCATCGCCTGACGTTTTACATCTTCAGCCCCCATGTACACCACGCACTCCATACCCAAGCGAGCAGCGATGGTTGCGGTCGCAACACCATGTTGACCAGCACCTGTTTCAGCAATGATACGTTTTTTACCCGACAGTTTTGCCAATAAAGCCTGACCAATCGTATTATTTACTTTATGAGAGCCAGTATGGTTTAGGTCTTCACGTTTTAAGTAAATTTGCGCACCGCCGAGGTGCTGAGACCATCGCTCAGCATAATAAAGTGGACTTGGACGACCAACATAAAACGCAAGATCACGGTCAAACTCTGCTAAAAACTGAGCATCATTTTTCATACGACCATAAAGACTTTCTAAGTCTTCAAGTGCAGCCATAAGCGTTTCTGACACAAAACGCCCACCATGAATACCAAAATGCCCATGAGCATCTGGAAACTGGGTGTAGTCAATCGCCTGATTTTGTTGACTAAGGTTTTGCTGATCCACGTTGGACTCCTTGCATAAATTTTTCAATGAGTTGTTGGTCTTTTATACCTTTAGCGGACTCTACGCCTCCGCTGACATCCACAGCAAAAGCTGCTGTAGTATCAATAGCGTCACTCACATTTTCAGGGGTTAAGCCCCCTGCCAAGATTAGTGGAATATCAAGTTTTGGAAATTTATTCCAATCGAAACAGTGACCTGTTCCACCTTTTAAATCAGGATGCCACGCATCAAGTAGAACCGCACTGGCTCCCACAGCTTGATAGCGTTGAATTTCGGTCAAAATGTCTAAATCAGGTCTAACCTGAATGGCTTTGTACCAACGGCGTTTGCAATGCAACGCAATTTGTTGGCATTGTTCAGGTGTTTCATCACCATGTAGTTGTAATACATCCAACGGAACTGAATCAAGCACTGTTTGGATTTCTTCTGCGCTTGCATTTACAAATAAACCGACCAACTGAACATAAGCGGGTACTGAGCTTGCCAAAATTTGCGCTTGTTCAATACTGACATGACGCGGGCTTGGGGGAAAGAATACCAATCCAATCGCATCTGCTCCTGCTTGCACAACAGCATCAATATCTTGAGTCCGCGTTATTCCACAAATCTTGGCGCGAGTTCGGAGTTGGGTTTGACGCATTTGATGTCCAATTTGAGATGACTATTTACTACTCTCACATTGTAAAGCAATTTGACATACTTTGGTCAAAGTTCATTTCCAAATGCAATTGTTTAAAAAACGTGAACACTCTATACTTCGCATCATCTCGCAACAAGTCTAAAGCACATTCTTTTGCTTATAGGGAAGTTGGTGTAAGTCCAACACTGCCCTCGCAACGGTAACACCGAATTATTAATCTTAGCTAAACGCCAAATCACTGCATCTGAATGATGTGGGAAGATGATTAATAGCATCGTCATTGTGATGATATAGTGAAGTCCGGAGACCTGCTTGTTGTT
This sequence comes from Acinetobacter sp. ANC5681, assembly GCF_023488045.1. Classification (NCBI taxonomy): domain Bacteria; kingdom Pseudomonadati; phylum Pseudomonadota; class Gammaproteobacteria; order Moraxellales; family Moraxellaceae; genus Acinetobacter; species Acinetobacter sp. ANC5681. The sequence continues at coordinate 32,187 of NZ_JAMFKZ010000010.1, read as the reverse complement.
TATTTCCACTTTAACATTCACGACGGGTGAATGTATGGAGCGACATCATGTCTACTATTTTTCAACCGACACGTTTAGTTGGTGCTATCGCTATTGCGATGGGGTTTTCTTCAACTACTTTTGCTCAAGATCAATCAAGCGCGAAAACTGCGACGCTAGATACGATTGTTGTGACGGCATCTCGTTCTGAAGAAAAGTTAAAGAATGTTCCTGCACGTCTGACTGTGATTGATCAAAAAACGATTGAAAAGAATCCTGCTCTCAACTTATCAGATTTAATTCAGCGTGATCCTTCTGTTTTTGTCAAACAAAGTGGCGGAATAGGTCAGATCACGGAAATCTCAATTCGTGGAACTCGACCAAATCACACTCTCATATTAAAAGATGGCGCTCGTCTAAATAGCCAAAACCACCTTGCTGCAATTTATCCATCATTTCTTGATTCATCTGATCTTGAACAGATAGAAATTCTTAAAGGTCCAGCATCTGTACAATATGGAACAGATGCAATTGGTGGAGTGGCTCAAATGATAACCTCAACTCCAACAAAAAATAGCGGTTTTATTACAGGTATCTATGGGGAAAACAATACCTATAAAGCTATTGCAGGAGCTGACCTCATTCAAGATGGTTTTTATGCACAAATTAGAGGACAGCGCTTAGAAAGTGATGGAACACGAGTTCTAGATAATCAAAGCAAAGATCAAAAAGCCGCTTATGATCAGAAAGGTTATAGTGCGAAAGTAGGTTACGACAATAAAAAGAATATTAAAACTGACCTGTCAATCAGTCAAAATGAAGGGCTGAGTCAATTCTACAATTACATGACTATCAAAAATAATGCAGAGCGTATATTTGAGAACCGCCTGATTAATTCAAGCATTGAATATGGTTTTGCTGAAAATCTTACATTATCTGCACGTTATTCAAACTTTATTGATAACCAACAAGTAAAAGATAGTGATCCAAACCACTTTGATACAGAAAACAATGAAGGTGATCTAAACTTAAACTGGAATATAGACTCTAAGAATAATTTACTCGCAGGTGTAACTTATCTAAAATCAGATTTTAAAAGTAATGATGTAAAAGATAAAAAACAAAGTATCGATTCTACCGGTTATTATGTTCAACATCAGTATAAGACAGATAAGCTAAATACTCAGGTTGGTGTTCGTACTGAAGATAATGAACTATTCGGTACACATACGATCGGTCAAGGAGCTGTTCGTTATCAAGTATTACCCGAAACAAGTATTTATGCCAATATCGGATCAGCTTTTAAAGCCCCATCCCTAACAGAACTCTATTATTTTTCAGAAAAGTCCTATGGAAATACCTATGGTAATCCTGATCTCAAACCAGAAGAAAGTATTTCCTATGAAATTGGTGTAGATCAAAGAATTGGGCAAAACCTAAATGCCTTTTTATCTGCTTACCATACTGAAATAAAAAATTTAATCAGCTATAAATACTCAAGCCCGAACTCAACGTATATCAACATAGATAAAGCTGAAATCAATGGTGGTGAGCTAGGTCTTAAATGGAAAAAAGATGACCTATTCCTAAACACAGCATACGCTTATGTTGATTCAAAAGATAAAAAGACTGATCTGAGAGTTGCATATAAGCCTAAACAGACCCTTACTTTAACGACTGGACTTGAAAATTCAATTTATGGAATAAGCGCCTCAATTATCGCACGCTCAGATATTTATGCAGATAATGCTAATAAAGTTAAAGCTCCTGGTTATGCAACCGTTGATTTAAACATGTACTGGAATATCAACCCTAATATTAAAGTTTTCAGTAATATTGAGAATATGGGTGATGTTGAGTACAGAACTGCTGATAATTTTGGTGATGGTTGGTATGTAAACGGTGGTCGCCAAGCTTCTGTGGGTGTCACTCTTCGTTATTAATCGTGCAATCTAGACAATAAAAATATTTTCTTAACTCCAATTTCGGGGTAATGTTCTGACCGACATTATCCCCTTTTTATTTGTAGGACAGCTTCATGGGACATCGTTTAAGTAAAATCTATACACGTACAGGTGATTCAGGCACAACAGGGCTTGGGGATGGCTCACGTGTCGCTAAAGATGACTTACGAATTAATGCGCTAGGTGATGTAGATGAACTCAATGCCACGATTGGCGTATTAAGAGCACAAATCAGTATATCTCAAATTGAAAATAAAGCTGATTGGGATAAAAGTTTAAGCTTGATCCAACATTGGTTATTTGATTTAGGTGGTGAAGTTTGTATTCCAAACTATCATTTACTCCAACCAATTTGTATCGAGTTTCTCGAAAAAGAAATTGATTACATGAATGAATCTCTGCCAATGCTCAAAGAGTTTATCTTGCCTTCGGGTAGCATAGCATGTAGTTATGCACATCAAGCTCGTGCTGTATGCCGCCGCGCAGAACGTACTTTGATGTCAGTACACAGTCGTGATCAAAATATTCAAGCTACTGCATTACAACTCTTGAACCGTTTATCCGACTGGTTATTTGTTGCCTCACGTGCTTTGCAACGTGCAGAAGGCGGTAGTGAAGTGCTTTGGCAAAAAAACATTAATGATAGTATTGATCAAGCATAATTATTTTAAGGTAAATCAAAATGCGAATTATTGGTCATCGTGGTGCACGTGGTGAAGCTCCTGAAAATACGTTAGGAGGCTTCCGTTACTTGCATGATTTAGGTGTACGTGCAGTTGAGTTTGATGTGCGTCAACTCAAAGATGACCAATTGGTGGTGATTCATGATGATGATTTTGTTCGTACCACGGGTAAATCACAGCATGTTGAAAGCTGTAATTTGTCTGAAGCTCAGCAATTTGATCATCGCCATCAATGGCAGGCGTGGGGATTTGAAGAATACACACCTAGCCTGCCCCATGTAATGGATTGTTTAACTGATTTTGAACATATTGAAGTTGAAATTAAAGCAGTTGCAGATGAAGTAGCGGCTGAGCGTTTAATTCTACAATTACACCAAGATTTAGTCGGCTTTGAACAAACTGCCACAATTACGAGTTTTGATGTAAAAATTTTAGCGGCATTACAACAACATCAAAGTCATTTTAAACGTGGTCTGTTGGTTGAAATTCCAATTGGGGAATACGCAATCGAGCTTGCTCAACAATATGAGTGCCACCAAATTGGTTGGAAAGATCAACTGGCAACTGATCAAATCATTCAGTTTACACAGCAAGCCGAACTTGCTGTGAGTGTCTGGACAGTTAATGACGTTGAACGTGCCAAACATCTACAACAATTGGGCATTCAAGGGTTAATCACTGATTTCCCGAGTACCATGTTGCAACATCTAACTTTATAAAAGTATGGAATTTATTCCGCCAACTGATTTTATTTTTTAGATTGTGCCTGAATTAAACGCTGCCCTTTTGCGTCTAATAAATATAAATTCGTCCCTTCAATCTGAAAACGTTCAATCCGCTGCATTGCATCCATAAGGTCTGCTTCTTGCGCTAATGCTTTATCACAACTCGTATGCTGTGCCATCACATCAAAACTCATTTTGTTTTGGGTAAAATCATATTGATAACTTCCATAAATGTTATTGCAGCCCGTGTGACCTGAAATGGTTTTAGTCACTGAATTCAGCATAAAACTTGGGTATTGATTGAAGAATAAAGCACGTTTATTTTGAATCATGGTTATTTGCCAATTGACCTCTTGAATGCCATCGTTGCTTTTACGAACTTGCATAGGAGGCAATTCACTTACACGTTTTGGATGTAAGCTATTTTTAGTGATCTGTGTCGGTTGACTTTGGCATGCAGTAAGTAGCAAAGCACAAGATAATATTAAAGTTTTGTGAAAAAACTTATTCAAAGAATAAATTGTATTTTTCACGCTTATTTGTTCTGACATTGATTTATTTCGCCTTTTAATTTATTGATTAATTCAACAAACGAATTCTGTTACTGTTCTTTCAGTACAACTGTAGAATAATACTAGTGTTATCTAATCTGAGCATGCTAATATCGAGCATAAAATAGCAATATATCGTCATGATTGGTTTTGCTATCTCGTTTGGTTTTTATATCTTGTGTAAACAAGGTTTTTAGGAGCGCTGACGGATATGACTTCCGCCCCACTCAAGAAAGCACCCATTAATTGGATTGCAATTTTCGCACTGGTATTCTTACCAGTTGTTGCGCTCATTTCGATTCCAATTTATACCTATTATCATGACTTTAGTATGGGCGCATGGATTAGCATGTTTGTCTTACTAGGTGTAAGCAGTTTAGGTATCACTGCTGGCTATCATCGCTTATGGGCACACCGTGCTTATGAATCAACCCTACCTTTAAAAATCATTCTTATGATTATGGGTACTTTTGCAGTTCAAAATAGTATCTTATTTTGGGCTTCAGGTCATCGTACACATCACCGTCATGTTGACGATGTAGACCAAGATCCATATTCGATTAATAATGGATTCTGGTATGCACATATGGGTTGGATGTTACGTAACTACCCTGCTGCCGAACCAAATTATAAAAATGCACCTGATTTGTTAAATGACAAATTAGTCATGTTCCAAGATAAATATTATGTTCCTTTAGTGATTGCTGTGCATGCAGGTATTTTATTGCCTGTCGGTTGGTTAGTTGGTGATATCTGGGGTGTGTTACTTTTGGGTGGTTTAGTTCGTTTATTCCTTAGCCATCATGTCACCTTCTTCATTAACTCTTTATGTCATATGTGGGGTAAACGCCCTTATACTGACGAAAATACCGCACGTGATAATTTTATCCTAGCGATTCTCACTTGGGGTGAGGGCTATCATAACTATCACCATATTTTCCAATACGATTACCGTAATGGTGTTAAATGGTGGCAATATGATCCTACAAAATGGCTAATTTGGACAAGTTCCAAGTTAGGCTTAGCGAAAAACTTACGTCGTATTCCAAGCTTTAATATCCAAAAAGCAGAGCTTGCGATGAAGTTTAAATATGCTGAACAAGACCTCGCAATTTATGGTCACGATGTGAACACTGATATTGCTCAGATGAAACAACGTATTGCTCAAGAATATGAAGCTTTTACATTAACTCTAAACGATTGGGCCAAGTTGAAAGAGCAAGAGCTACAAGCAAAAAAAGCGGCAATGGCTGAAAAAATCCATCAAATGGATCATAAGCTTAAAGTCGATTTTCAACTGCTTGAACATCGACTTGCACACCATCGTGAATGTTTAGAAACTTTAGTGCGTAATATCAAAAAGGCTCCAGTTTCAGAATAAAAAATACTCAATAAAATGGTCTCTTTAGAGGCCATTTTTATGCCTATTTAAAGACTCAGTTCATAATCACAATTCACTATTTTAGACTTATCTTTGTTATAGTCATCATTCAGCTTCTTGCCATGATATTGACCTATGCATTTCAATCCTCGCTATTCATCTCTCAATTCAAAGCTTTATCATCAACAGCAACCAAGTCCTTTACGTGGTGCAAAAGCAGGTCATTTCAATGAGGCTTTGGCAAATGAGTTGCAATGGAATGAAGAGGATAAAGCCAACTGGGTTGAGATTTGTAGCGGGCAAAAAACCTTTGCCGAATTTTCCCCTTTGGCCATGGTCTATGCAGGACATCAGTTTGGACAATGGGCTGGACAGTTGGGTGATGGTCGTGGTTTGTTGATTGGGCAAATTCTCAATCAACAGGGACAAACCATTGATCTACACCTCAAGGGTGCTGGTTCCACCCCCTACTCTCGTATGGGTGACGGCCGTGCCGTGCTGCGTTCAGTTATTCGAGAATACTTAGCTGGACATGCGCTCAATGCGCTTGGCGTAGCATCTAGCCATGCCGTTGGTTTCACCACATCGACACAAGGTGTACAACGTGAAACTCTTGAACTTGGTGCAATGTTGTTACGCACCTCAGACTGTCATATCCGTTTCGGTCATTTTGAGTGGATCAACCAATATGCACCTGAACTTTTAACTGAATTTACGCAAAAGTGTATCGAATGGCATTATCCAGAATGCCTAGAAGCTGAGAACCCTGTTCTGGGTTTCGCTAAAGCTGTCATTGAACGTACAGCAATCATGATCGCTAAATGGCAATTAGTCGGTTTTGCGCATGGTGTAATGAATACCGATAATTTAAATATTACAGGCTCAACCTTAGATTTTGGTCCTTATGGATTTATGGAACGCTTTCGACCAAACTGGATTAATAACCACTCCGATTACCAAGGTCGTTATACCTATCAAAACCAACCAAGTATTGGACATTGGAATTTGTGGACATGGTTGAACAATCTTATTCCTTTGGCTAAGCCTGAGCATAAAGAACAATTCAAACAAGATTTAGCGACTTGCTTAGAACAATTTGAACCAATCTTTTTACATCATTATGGTCAAGGACTCTGCGAGAAGATGGGACTCCCCCATTTTCATAAAGACAGTTTAGATTGTAGTTTTGCATTCTTGCGAATTTTGCAAACGGAACAACTCGACTATACGCAAAGTTTTATTCGCCTACAGAACAAGGAATATAAAACACTCCGTGATGATTGCTTAGATCTACGTCAGTTTGATGCTTTTCTCCATCAATATCAGGAAATTCGCAAAACTCAAGATACAGACGAGTTAGATCGAGTTATGCAAAGCGCTAATCCTCATTATATTTTACGCAACCACATGGCACAAAAAGCGATTGAACTAGCCGAACGTGGTGATTTTAGTGAAGTTGATCGTTTATTTAAGCTCCTCAATCAGCCTTATCAAAAACAGCCTGATTTGGAATCTGAACAAGATACTGCACCTTTACCAAGTGATCTGCCTGAGGTGATGGTAAGTTGTTCATCTTAACTCTAAACAGTTTGAGTTCCCTTGCGCCGCTATCGCGGTTCAGGTGAGTTGTTCATTTAAGAGTCAAAAAATAGTGTCACAACAACAAAGCTACAGTGAATATTTTTATTTCACTGTGGCTTTGCTGCATAAATATTTTGCAAGATACTAATTTTTAAGGGTTTTTTAAATTTTAATAAAAATAAATATAATAAAATCATAGTGTTAGCTATTTGTGCAACAAAGCCGATCGAGATTCATTAAAACTGAATGAGCATATTGCTGATGTATTGGAACAGTTACGACCTTATCAAAATACCTTACAGCAGCTCTTTTTTAATCCTCAATATTCACTCGGTGTCAGTGCAACAGGACATATTGAAAATCCACATCACCGCCCCGTTAGCGCAGCCAATATTAAACAATTGTTTACGCTAGGCTTAAGTCTAGATGTGGATTATTATTTTGCTTAGCCTCTACCATTGATATTGCGCAAACAATTGAGCACCCATCCTCTTGGCCTGATTGGTATTTAGATCATCTGCAATATACTTCAAGCCAAAATTCTGATGCTGTACTGATAAGCCTAAAGCATGGGTCTGAGGTTCAAAATGGATTCCCCATTGTACACCTCTATCCCAATAAGCGTTTAATTGCCAAAGACTACTATATTGATTGCTGATTGAACTCATACCTAAATGCCAATTCTGATCTGACTGATAATTTAGATCAGTATAAATTTTAAAAGGCAGCTTCTGCGTATATTGGTGATACTTATTAAATTGTCCCTGAATATCAAATCGGGGACGCTGATCCTGATCATAAGCAATCTGATATTGGGTGTAGGGTGCATCCTGCCAATATAAATAGGCCAAAGCATCCTGAATATTGATATTTATTTTCCAGTGATTCGCAATTGTACCTTGTAATGAAGTATCAAATGCAAAACCATAACCCTGATTTGCACGCTCATTCCAGCCCATTTTGTCTTCTTTTAATGCTGGCTGATCATAACTATAGTCAATTTGGCCATTTAGCCATTTTACGCGATCCATGAGTTGCTTTTGATCAGTTGTTTGAGCCAAAGCATTAATTTGACCACCCACATAATGGCGCCCAATTAATGCAGTTGCACCCGTTGTTAAACTCCAGTTCGGACTCAATTGCTTTGTATAAGCAAAACGTGACCCAACCGTATCAACGTGCTGTGCCTCAAGTTGCAAATTATATTGGGTATTGGCATCAATCAGTTGATCATTTTTAACTTGATAATATAATTTCGCAGTGTCTGGACTAAATCGCAGTACATAATCGTAACGCCAAATCCAGCTAAAATCCCATTGTCCCTGTTTAACACCCAACTGCATTAGGCCATGGGCAAATGCATTTTTTCCCGATTTAAAGTTTGGGTCATCCCAATCATCTGTAAATGCTTGAATCGACAAAGGTTGGCTATATACATCTGCCTGTACTTGATAATAGATTTTTTCCTGGGCATTGGAATAGAAAGGCATTAGCATTCCCAATACAGCTAGACTTTTTTTGAGCATAAAAAAAGGGGATATTACTCCCCCTCTCCTTTTCATGATTATGGTGCAATCGCTATAACAGTATTATCTATGAATTTTGCAGAATATACGTTATTTGAGACTTTGCTTACTGTAGCGTATGAGGTGTTACCCACTTTAATCTGTGCTGACGTAAACTTATCAAGATCAGCAATTTCAACATAAGCACCATTGGCATGAGACAGTTTTGCCCATACAGTTGGCTCATGCGCCGCATTAGGATCATTACCAATCAAATTATCTGTTTTAAAGTCAGCCGTAAGCGCATCTTTATCTACAGCAACTTTAATCGTTGCTGTACCTTTTTGATACTCATTACGTTTAGCAGTTAAATCAACACTAAATGGTTTAATACTTGTGCCACCACCCTTGACATTACCACTGAGTTTCACATTAAGGTCCGCATTGATAAATGCTGCAGCAGATTCACCATTAGTCACATCAATCTCTTTTGACAAATCATTGTTTAATTTAATGCTTGCATCTAAGTTCAGGTTCTCAGTTCCAGCAACAGCCTTACCTTTTAAGTTCAGTTCAGTAGGAATAATTTCTGTGGATGTACTTAAACCATCTTTAAATTGAACTTGCGTCGCCTTACTTGAAAACTCAGTTAAACTCAAATCTGCGCCTGTACCTACAGCAGTCAACACAATATTTGCAAACTTAAATTGCGCAGTATTAGGAAGTTGATCACTAGAACGACCACCCAATTTTGCTGGATTGTTATAAACAACCTGAGCAGTACTATCACTATTTACTGCCAAAATCGCTTCTTTGTTGCTCACAACATTCTTGGTCGCAATTTTTCCACCAGCAACCAGTTTAAAATCATAAGTTGATTGAGATGCAGAGAATGGTGCTTCTAATTTCAAATTGGTTACAGTCACGTTGGCTTCATCACCAAAAACGTCATGCCCTGTCTGAGTTTTAGAGTCCCAAACATAATCTGTCCAATATTTAGCTGTAACACCACCTGTTACAGTAATAGAGTCAGCCTTTACATTCACTTTTAGCGTATTATTGCTCAATTGATAGTCAGGATAATAATACTGGCCATAGGTTGAGTCTTCTTTTAATAAAGCCTCTAGCTGGGCCGCATTGTATTCTTTTTCTGAACCTTGTGCATCTTGCTGTGCCAATGAAGCCAAAGTCAAAATCAAGCTACTGGCATTACCAATATCACTGCCAGCATCACTAATTGCATCAAATGTTGGCTGATATTGTGATTGCAATCCATCAAAACTATCAAAATAACTAATAATAGTATTTGTTGTATCTACCAATTGCTTTGCCTTATCCAGATCTGATGCTGGAATAGCTGGATTTTCAGGATTATTACCACCATTATTTGATGACGAATCACCGCCTCCACCACAAGCAGTTAAAATGGCTGAACAAGCTAAAACTAACAATGTTTTCTTAAACATTTGACACCCCTTTTATAATAAAATTATTATCTAAATTTTTAAATTTAGGACTTAATAAAAGTCATATATTGACTTTGAACAAATAATAGCTACTTATAATTATAATGACAATTTATTATTTAATAAAAAGCCCTTTATTTACAAAAGGGCTTTTATATTTTACTCATCAGGATATTCAAAACGATAACCTACACCATAAACCGCTTGAATCCATTCATGACGATTACCCGTTTCAGCAGCTTCAGTAATTTTCCGACGAAGATTTTTAATATGACTGTCAATTACACGATCTGCCACATCAAAACTATCTGGGTTAATATGATCTAATAATTGGGCACGTGAATAGACTTGACCGAGATGCTCCAAAAATAATTCCAATAAACGGAATTCAGTCGGTGTTAAAGTTAATGCTTTTTGTTGATACCAAATACGTTGCTGTGCTTTATCGATACGAAATAAATCATTTTGATCAGGTTCTGCCTTACGCTCTAAACGACGTAAAACAGCTTGTACACGTGCAACCAACTCTTTCGGACTAAATGGTTTACAAATATAGTCATCTGCCCCCATATTTAAGCCTAGAACACGATCAATTTCTTCAGTACGCGCAGTTACCATAATAATCGGTAAATCAGATTGTTCACGTACTTTACGGCAAATGGTTAAACCATCCATACGAGGAACCATCAAGTCTAAAATCATGAGACTTGGCTTACGTTGTTGAAACTGGGTATAAGCATCCTGACCATCATGAAACATACTGACTTCAAAACCAGCCGCCTCTAAATAATCACGAACCAACTGCGCTAGTTCAACTTCATCTTCAACCAACATAATATGCTTCATGGTTTTCATCCTATCCATCGTCCTCAAGCAAAGAGGATCAAAAAAGTTATTTCATTAATTTTGGGAAAGTCAGCACACAACGCAATCCACCTAAAGGTGAATGATTAAAAGTAAGTGAACCACCTAAAGCCTGCGCAAGTTTACAAGACAAAGCCAAACCTAAACCCGTTCCGCCAGTGCTACGTGTGCGTGAATCATCCACACGATAGAAACGCTCGCCTAAACGCGCCAACTGCTCATCACTTACCCCAAATGGGCTATCATCCACATACAATATCCATTCATGCTCATTTTGTTGAGTATGAATCTGTATTTTTCCACCTTGTTCTGTGTAACGTACACAATTTCCAAGCAAGTTAACAATGATCTGTTTAAAACGATCTCGATCTAAAGATAGGCTTATTCCTTCGCCTGAGAGTGAAACATCAAACCGCTTTTGTTCAAATGTAGGTTTAAAATTCTCAACTTCTTGCAGTACGACATCCCATGGATTGACTTCAGCAAAATAGCATTTTAACTGCTGCGCATCTGCCTGTGCTAAATCAGCCAAATCTTGTGTTAGCTTCTTTAAACTACTCACTTGACGCATCATTGCATCAAGATGCTCGGGTGTTGCTTTACGAATTCCATCCTGCATCGCTTCAATCTGTGCTTGTAAAACAGCCAAAGGCGTTTTTAATTCGTGAGAAGTATCTGCGACCCATTGACGGCGCGATTCCTCATGTTGATGTAAAATATCAGCCAAATGATTCAGTTGATTCGATAAATCTCCCAATTCATCATTTCGCTTAATCACAACCTGATGTTGGTAATTTCCACGCGTTAATTCCAAAGTCGCATTGAGCAAACGTTGAATTGGCTTTTTAAAATAAGTTGCCATCAATAATGCCGCCACCAGACTAGAAAGCACGGTTAAGGCATAAACTAAAAGCAAATAACGCTTTTGATTACTAAAGAAATTGATACTTGATGCATCATCCTGATCCAATACGGGTTTTAAGCCGAGATAACCCACAACTTTTTGATCGACCAGAATTGGACGGTAGGCTATTTGATCAGTTGCAGGTTCGCCCACAATAAATTGGTGTTTTTCATCATATAAAGACAGTCTTGAACTTAAACCTAAACGATCTGGAATTGATACAAAACGCTTTTTAACGTGTTCAGATGATGAACTAGATTTAGTCTCTTGCTTGTCATCTTTCGCATCTTTCTTTAACCGAAATTGGCTCGGACTCAAAGGAAAACGTAAGCCTTCAAAGGGTTGATATTCTGAGGGTAAATTTTGTTTAAGAATCTTTAATTCTTCATCATTAAAAATCTGACGATTTTTTATTTCGGTGTTGTTTTGAGCTAAAGTGGGGGAAATCGTTAATAAGGTATGGTCATTAAAATAACGTTGTTGTAAGGCAATATCATACTGACGGCGCAACCACCACTGAGACAAGCGATCATAATCATCAGGTGCTGCGTTCCCTTCAATTTGTAAAATCTGCGCCTGAATGGCATTTCCCCAGTCATGATAAACCGTATAAACATTACCTAGATTCGCAATCAAACGATCTAATTTTTGCATTTCCACATCAGCAACATAACGTGCGAAGTTCTTTTGCATGGTCCAATGCAATACCCCTAAACTGATTGTTGCAATCACTAAGGTAGTCAGTAATAGCGTTAAAAATAAACGTATGGCTAAAGGCATGCGACGAACATTCAAAAGCGAAATCTCAATAGTGTTCTATTTATGGATTGTAACCAACATGGTTCAAAAAAACTCTCCATTCTTTCTTCATCTTTATTATCTAATCTTTAACAATCGAATCTTAATTGACTGCGCAGGATAAAATAATGAACAAGACAAAAATTGTATTAATGACAACTCTTCTCGGTTCTGTTTTAGGTTTGGCTGCCTGCCAAGTAACACCTTCAGAACAAGCAATGAATCATGACCGCCACCGCCACGAAATGCAACGTCAACCACTAACCCCAGAACAACGTGCAGAATGGCAAGCTAAGCGCGAACATCGTGAAGAACGACGAGAACAAATGCGTGAAGAACATCGACTACAGAGAGCACAGATCGAGAAAGCCTGTCAGGGTAAACGCATCGGTGAGCGTGTGAATGTTCAGTGGAATAATCGTGTGATTGAAGGTACTTGTGACGTTCGCTTTACGCCTGAGAAATCGCAATTCAAACGTTAAACCTATGTAAGAACATAATATTATTTCATTATCAAGGCGCCTCAAGCGCCTTTTAATTTATTTGCAGAGTCAATTATTTTTAATTACACAGCTGCTTACGATTTTTGCATATTATTACGAGCGAATTCAACGCAAACTACCTACAATCAATACGCTTTAACATAGTTTTATGATTATCTTTGACTTTACAGTCACTAAGAAATGCCCTGTTAAAGCTTGTACCGAACTATAACTTGTTGCACGATTAGCAACACAAAATGCTACCCTCTTTGGGTATATTTATCATTGACTAAGATTATAACTCTGGTTTAACCAGTATTGAGGAAAATGCTATGCCACAATACAAAGCACCCTTACGTGATATGCAGTTCGTATTGCACGAATTATTAAATGCTGAAGCACATTACGCAACACTTCCTGCATTTCAAGGCACCGTAAGCCGCGAATTGGTTGATCAATATTTAGAAGCAGCGGCTGATTTCTGTGAAAATGAGCTTTCTCCTTTAAACCAAGTGGGCGACCGCGAAGGTTGTACATGGAATGACGGTGTTGTTACGACACCTACAGGCTTTAAAGAAGCATATCAAAAATATATCGAACTTGGTTTCCCATCTCTTTCTGCTGATGAAGAGTTCGGTGGTCAAGCTTTACCAAACTCTTTAGGGATTGCAATCTCTGAAATGGTAGGTACAGCGAACTGGTCTTGGGGTATGTACCCTGGTCTTTCTCACGGTGCTGTTCGTACGATTGAACATCACGGTTCTGATGAGCAAAAATCGATTTACATGCCAAACCTTGTTTCAGGTGTTTGGACAGGTACAATGTGCTTAACTGAATCTCATGCAGGTTCAGACTTAGGTATTATCCGTACTAAAGCAGAACCAAATGCTGACGGTAGCTATGCAATCTCTGGCGAGAAAATTTTTATCTCTGCTGGTGAACACGACATGGCTGAAAACATCATTCATATCGTACTTGCTCGTTTACCTGGCGCGCCTAAAGGCACTAAAGGTATTTCACTGTTCATCGTACCAAAATTCCACGTAAATGCTGACGGTTCTGTTGGCGAGCGTAATGCGGTTCGTTGTGGATCAATCGAACACAAAATGGGTATCCATGGTAACGCAACTTGTGTCATCAACTTTGACCAAGCAAAAGGTTACTTGATTGGACCTGAGAACCGTGGTTTGAACTGCATGTTCACATTCATGAACACTGCACGTATTGGTACTGCTGTTCAAGGTTTATCTGCATCTGAAGGTTCTTTCCAAGGTGCGTTAGCATATGCAAAAGACCGTTTAGCAATGCGTTCACTTTCAGGTCCTAAAGCACCTGAAAAAGAAGCAGATCCAATTATTGTCCACCCTGCTGTTCGTAATATGCTTTTAACTCAAAAAGCATTTGCTGAAGGTGGTCGTGCACTTGTTTACTTATTGGCTCAGTATGCAGATATCGTTGAAAAAGGCGAAACTGAAGAAGAGCGTAAGTTTGCTGACAACATCTTATCTTTGTTAACTCCAATTGCTAAAGCATTCTTAACTGAAACTGGTTATGAATCTGCAAACCACGGTGTGCAAGTATTTGGTGGTCACGGATTTATTTCTGAGCACGGTATGGAGCAAATCGTACGTGATACACGTATTGCTTGCTTATACGAAGGAACAACTGAAATCCAAGCACTTGATCTTTTAGGTCGTAAAGTATTGCAAACTCAAGGTGCAATGTTGAAAAACTTCACCAAAATCATCCATAAATTTGTTGAAGCAAACAAAGACAATGCTGCAATGCAGGAATTCATTGCGCCATTGGCTGCTGCAAACAAAGAATGGGGCGATATCACGATGCAAATCGGTATGCGTGCAATGCAAAACCCTGATGAAGTTGGCGCAGCTGCGGTTGACTACATGTACTTCTCTGGTTATGTCACACTTGCTTACCTATGGGCACGTATGGCACTTGTTGCTCAGGAGAAACTGGCTGAAGGCTCAACTGATGTTGACTTCTACAATGCGAAAGTAGCGACTGCTCGCTTCTACTTCAAGAAGATCTTGCCACGTGTTCGCTCGCATGTAGATGTACTTTCAACTGGTGTTGCGCCATTGTTTGAACTTGATGCGGAACACTTCGCGTTCTAATCATAGATTAGAGTGAGATGCAACGTTCATCACAAAAAAGGACTGGTCAGTTTTGACCGTCCTTTTTTTGTTTAATCAATGCTAAATTTACACTATTCAATTTATTTGTTCGTTTTATTTGATCACTTTGCACATGACCTGTGCGTAAAAAGGAACGATTATGCCAATTTACAATGCACCTTTAGCAGACATGAAATTCATCTTAAATGATGTATTTAAAGCAGAACAATTTTGGCAGTCTAATGAGAATCTTGCTCATGTAGATGCTGCAACTGCTGAAGCAATTTTAGAAGAAATGGCTAAATTTGCTCAAAACGTAACTCACCCACTTAATCGTACTGGTGATGAAGAAGGTGCACGTTGGGTTAACGGTGAAGTATTCACACCAGCAGGATTTAAAGAAGCATTCCGTCAATACGCTGAAGGTGGTTGGATTGGCTTAGGTGCTGATGAGGAATGGGGCGGTCAGGCAATGCCAAAAATGCTGACTGTTCTTGCTGATGAGATGTTATTCGCAACCAATCCATCATTCTTGCTCTACCCGCTTCTTTCTGTGGGTGCAGGTATGGCATTAAACAGCTATGCATCTCAAGAGCAAAAAGAAACTTATTTACCTAAAATCTATTCTGGCGAATGGTCAGGTACGATGTGCTTAACTGAACCGCATGCAGGTACAGATTTAGGAATTATTAAAACCAAAGCTGAACGCAACGAAGATGGTACGTATAACATTACAGGTACTAAGATCTTCATCACAGGTGGTGATCACGATCTCGCTGAAAACATCATTCACTTAGTTCTTGCAAAAACACCTGATGCACCTGCGGGTTCACGTGGTATTTCTTTATTCATCGTACCGAAATACATTGTAAATGCAGATGGTTCTTTAGGTGAGCGTAACCCTGTTGGTCCTGGCTCAATCGAACATAAAATGGGGATCAAGGCATCTGCAACTTGCGTGATGAATTTTGATGCTGCAAAAGGTTATCTCGTTGGTAAAGAAAATGAAGGTCTTGCAGCAATGTTCGTGATGATGAACTATGAACGTTTATCAATGGGTATCCAAGGTCTTGGTGCTTCTGAATTTGCTTACCAAAATGCAGCTCAATATGCGACTGATCGTTTACAAGGTCGTAGTGCTTCTGGTGTTAAATCTCCAAGTAAACCTGCGGATAGCATCTTAGTTCACGGTGATGTTCGTCGTATGTTATTGAATGTACGTGCAAATAATGAAGCATCTCGTGCATTTGCAGTATATGTAGGTCAACAGCTTGATATCACTAAATTCTCTACTGATGCAGAAGCAGTGAAGAAAGCCAATGACCGTGTTGCGCTGTTAACACCAATTGCAAAAGCTTACCTCACAGATACTGCATTCCAAGCAACTTTAGATGCGCAAATGGTATTTGGTGGCCACGGTTATATTCGTGAATGGGGTATGGAACAGTGCATCCGTGATCTTCGTATTTCTCAAATTTACGAAGGAACAAACGGCGTTCAATCTCAAGACTTGATTGGTCGTAAAACTATTAAGTGTGGCGGTGCGTTCATTGCTGAATATATTGCTGAAATCCGTGATTTTGCCAATGCCTTAGATACTGACTTAAACTTCATTAAAGATGCAACTTTAGATGCTGCAACTGAAATTGAAGCAATCACTCAATTCATCATTGAGCAAGCTGCTGAAAATGTAGACTTCCCGAATGCTGCTGCAGTAGATTACTTAAGCGCAGTTGGTCTACTTAGCTTTGCTTATATGTTTGCTAAGATTGCTGCTGCTGCAAAAGATAAGTCTGGTGATTTCTACCAAAACAAACTTGCTTTGGCACAGTACTTTGTTGACCGTATTTTGCCAGAACTTGATTCTCGCCTTGCGAAGATTAAAGCAGGTTCTGACTTAATCATGAACTTCAGCGAAGATTACTTCACAAACCAAGCTTAATTCTAGTTCGGTTTTAAAAACTGCCTAAATCATTTGGTTTAGGCAGTTTTTTTATGGCTATAATAAAATCAGCATAAAAATTGCATCCATTTTCATGATCATGTTGAGTACATTAAATTTCCATGTCTAGTTCTAAAGAGAAACTTGAAGACCTGCAACGTCTATTCGACCGCTTAGGTCACTATGCAGTTGAAGCATTTCATTATCTGGCGCTGTTTATTATCGGCTGTATGATCGCATGGTCAGCCGTGCACACGGTGATTGAAATTTTGACCGTTAAGCAATACGCAAGCATTGACGATATTCTGCTGTTATTTATCTATCTTGAACTGGGCGCGATGGTTGGGATTTATTTCAAGACCAATCACATGCCCGTGCGCTTTTTGATTTATGTGGCAATCACTGCACTTACTCGCCTCTTGATTGCAGATATTCAACACAATCATAAAGCCTCAATGGATCAGGTCATTATTACGGGTTCTATTTTAATCCTCGCCCTAGCCATTTTAGTGGTGCGTTTTGCTTCGTGGAACTATCCATCGGTGATTCGTGGTAAAGATCATGAACAACAACTTCCTGCAAATAAGACACCACGACCACAAGATGACGAACTTGCATAAATAAAAAAGCAGGCATTTCGCCTGCTTTTTCTTAGGTATCTTATGCAACTCGGAACACACGATATTTCGAATCAACCAATACATATTTGCCCTGTACCTGCATCCAGTGATAACCACGTGGTGGTTCATATAAACGGTGCATACGATAGTTGGAAATCATATATCGGTTGCTACGGAACTCTGAAGGTAAACGTTCACCACGTTTAAGATTTATGCGTTGACCATAGTGGTTGCCACGATCACCATTTGACCAGCGGGCTTCACGATGATCATGGCGGTCATAGCGATGATCGTAACGATCTTTATGATCGTGATGATTGTTCCAGCGATTGGAATCTGCCATCGCAGATGCAGAAACACCAAGCATTAAGGTTGATACAAGTAATATTGCTGTCTTTTTCATTGTTTGATCCTCTGTTTGACCTGAATCCAGATTAAGAGAAACTCAAGGAGAAACCATGAACAAATCCAGCGACATTGCAAAGCTTTGTAATGAAAACCAAGAAATTATGGAGATTTCAATTTTAAATAAAATTCAAAAAAACATTTAAAATCAGCGGATAATTTCAATCGTAAAATTATCATCAGTCACCAAAAGATAACGACCATCGACCACCACCCAGTGCCTACCTCTTGGTGGTTCACGCAATGAATATGAATCCCAATCTCGAATCACATAGCGTTCACTACGGAACGCATCAGGCAGCTCATTCCCCACCACGAAAGACTCACGGCGATAACTGCCCTCATATTGGGTATCTGGATAATATTCAATCCGAACGCTTGGTCGATGGTTGGGGTAAGAGTGGTTATTATTTTGATAGGGCTGATAATAATAGCCTTTTGGTGGCGCAGTGGGGGTATAGCGCTGATTTGAAAAGGCAAATGGGTCCTGTGCAGGCTGCTGATAAGATGGCGAAGCCTGATG
This sequence comes from Acinetobacter sp. ANC5681, assembly GCF_023488045.1. Taxonomy (NCBI): domain Bacteria; kingdom Pseudomonadati; phylum Pseudomonadota; class Gammaproteobacteria; order Moraxellales; family Moraxellaceae; genus Acinetobacter; species Acinetobacter sp. ANC5681. The sequence goes on along the minus strand of NZ_JAMFKZ010000010.1, from coordinate 13,679 downwards.
CGAGGAACGGCGCTCCACCCCACTATAGCCACTCCAAGCATTATCGGCGTAGACCATTACGGGGAGACAGCTCAACACACTGATAAAAGCATAAACATCGTATTTAGATCGCAAGATTGCCCTCTCCCATCATCAAATCCTAATTTCTATTTTAGAGTAAAAAACCAGCAATGACTGTTACCATTCGATACCATTCAGGGCAAATCAAGGATGAAATAAGGAGGGATTTTTTTGCTCAGATTAAGAATATGCTAGAATCCATTTTTCAATTTTGAGGCAATGTCAGTGTCTGAAATGAATTTTGATCGCCTTTATCAATTCTTTTGTAAAGTTCCAAGTGTGCAGGAAGCTCGCATCGTTGCACATGGCACAGATGGTCAACATGCATGGTGGTTTAAATTTAATATTGATGTTGCACATCCACTTGCATGGCAAACTGTTCAAGAGCTTGGGCATGTTCTGAACTACTTATCGATCAATGAGCGCTTACCCACTCAATTCTTCCCTGTCTCTCCTCCTCCTTATATGAATGGTGAAGCGAAAGACTTTTTAGCTTGGGTGATTCAATGTAATCATGCTGAGTTTAGTCCTGATGTAGTGTGTGACTGGCTGGAAGCACGACTTCCAACGCCTGTGGAAGATGAAAGCCAGTGGAAAATCAAAACGGATTTAAGTGAATTAGATCAATTGGCTGATAAGGACTTAGATCAATTGATTCCACCCAATCCGCAATAAAAAAAGAGGCTTAAAGCCTCTTTCTTTTAGAAAGTCGATAAGCCCGACCACTCCATAAAACGATAGAGCCAGTATTTCACTTTTGACTCATCAGCATATTTTGCATAATCAACCGTGATCTGACGACCATTCGCATTACTCCAAGCAGCATCGAAATACTGTCCTGCATCTTTAAAGACCTGTGCTTGTGCTGAACCTAAAACGCGCATGTCTGTCTCAAGGTTATAATTCTTCAGGTTACGTGCGGTGAAGTTAGCTGAACCTAGCATCAACTCAGCTTGCTGAGCGTTATATTTGAGTAGCATTTTACTATGGCATTGTTCACCATGTGTATCACACCAACGGATTGGAATGCCTACCGCATTCAGTTCTGAAGCCACTTGGCGATTTGGAATACCATTCTTTTGACGACCAAATGCATCTTTATTTGGATCAAGCATGATACGGATATTTACACCACGCTGTTTAGCCTGTTTTAATGCCTCAATAATATTTCGCTCAGACAGATAGAACATAGCTATGTCCAAATGCTCTTCACTTTTTGCAGATTGAATCATCTTCAACACCGCATCATAAATCGCTTTTTCAGTCAGTAGCTGCACCTGTGGCAAGCGCTTATCTTCCACCAGCCCACCCATAATCACAAAAGGGCTTGAACCTTGTGACATATTCGCGACGGTTTGCTCAGTTTGTAATACATCAATCGCGGTTGGGCCATCCACGACCAGTGCGACATTACTATGATGTGAACTTCCATCATGAGGATTGGCTGAGGTCACTAAACTCTTCCAACCTTGAGCCGTATCGACCACTAAGGTTTTACGATGATTGGCTTTAAAATTTAACAATTCCAAATAACTACGTAAGGTCACTTTATCCTTCCCAAAGGGATTATTTAGCCAACCGCCTTCTGGATTATTGCCTAAATTTTGGCAACAAATATACCAAAATCCCGACCACAGTGGATTCGAGGCTCGCAATGGTTTTAGATCAGTTTCTATCACATCTACGCCTGCTTGACGAAGCTGACGATAGTGTTTAGGAGTTATTCCACCATAAACCGAGTTAATTGGATCTGTAATCACAACGATTTGCATTGCGGGGTAAAGTTTACGTTTCAGAATTAACGCATCAGTGAGTTGTTGCATCAATGGAAATTGCTTTACCTTTGATTCACCAACTTCCTGATTAAATAGAAACATATCAATCACAATTGTGGTTTGTGCTTGATCAATCAGTTGGAATACTTCTTTGAAAATATGCTGATCAACTTGTTGCTGACCTTGTATATCAATATAAGTTTGATCCGCTAAAAATTTCACATTGGCATGACGAAGTTGTCCCGTAAAATCCAGTCCTTTTGGGAGTGGTTTTACAGTGTGATAAATTGCCGAAGCAATATACCCAATCGCAAAAATACTCAATATGACTGCCATGTAACGTCGACCTGACCAGTTTAATTTTTGATGAATTCTTTGGAAGATGCGCATATAAACAGAAAAAGCCCTAGCCTAATAGACTAAGGCTAGAGCTTATACTTTGATTTTTCAATAAGATTTGAGTGATAAATTAGAAACTAAAGTTCACACCAACGCTAAAATTACGTCCAACTTGTGGAATGGTTGATAAGAATGATGCATGTTGATAAACCTGATCATTCAACAAGTTATTAGCATTTAGGAATACACGGTAATCACCGACATTGCCATAATTACCTGAATACGCCACACCCAAATTTAACATATTATAACTTTGTGTATCGGTTTCATAAGCTGCGATCTTATCTTGTTGGAATACATGATAATACTCAGCTGAACCGCTAAAACCATCACCAAAGTCTGCATTCACTTTTGTACCTAAACGACCTGCGGGTACACGTGGTGCATTTTCATTGTCGATCTTGCCACGCACATAGTCACCAAATACACCGAGTTTATAGATCGGTGAAATTTGATAGCCCACTTCCACGTCAGCACCGTAGAACTTGGCTTTATCTTGCGCATACTGAACCAAACGGAAATCTTTATAATGACCTAAAGTTTGGGCATAGATGTAGTCGTCAAACCAGTTATGGTAGACATGTACATGGTAATCGAACTTGTTATCATCGTAATGAAAACCAAGTTCGACATTATTTGACTGCTCTTTTTTAAGCTGATCATTCCCTAGTTCATAGGTATTGGTGGCGAAATGCCTACCATTAGCATATAACTCTTGTGCTAAAGGCAAACGCTCTTGATGTGAGGTAACCAAAGAAAGTTTATAGTTTGGTGCAAACTCCCAATTGGCGGCACCAGAAACAGAAAAAGCCGAACCGTCGAAATCTTTTTTCGTTGCATCATCAATATTAATTTTTTGCTGTTCTGCGCGAGCAGCTAATTCAACATGAACATCATTAAGTTGTGCATGTTCTAATGCGAACACACTCCATTTTTTAGTGGTATTTGGCGCTAAAAAGGCTTCTTCACCTGTAAGTTTTAATTTTTGTTGCCCATATTGTGTACCAATGACCCCTTCCCATGCACCCAGTGGGTTGTGTACCAACTCTAAACGTCCATCATAACCCTTGTTTTTAAAACGGGTCGCGATGGTCTCTTCTTCGATCTCATCATGTTGATAATCTGTATAACTCGCTTGTGCGCGTAATTTTTTAAAGCCTGCAAATGGGTTATCCAACTCAGTACGAACATCATAACGCTCTGATTTTAAGTCAATCCAAGGTCCTGCATCATGCGCATGTTCTTCATGGTCATGATCATGCCCATCAGTTGGGTCGTGATCACCACAATGTAAACTCAGACCATGTAAATGGCAGCTTTCATATTCATGGCTATGTCCTGGCAAGCCGTATTGATCCTGACGATTGCTATATGAAATACCCGTAAAGCCACGATCATAAATCCACGATAGACCAACATTTATAGTTTGCCCTTTGGCAAAAGTATTATCGACTCGACGCTCTTTTTCGCCTTCATGGAAATAATCAGGTGCAATATAATCATTGGCTTCACGCTTTAAGCCCTCAACACGTAATGCAACTTGATCACCTAAACCAACAGTAACACCCGCGCTTGCTAATTTTTCATCACTGCCCGTGTTATAGCGTAGCCCAACATTCCCCTCATAACCATTTTCTGGCATCTGTGTCGGAATTTTGCTGTCTGTGACATTGACCAAACCACCTACAGTACCAGCACCGTACAGTAAAGTAGATGGTCCTTGAATAACTTCTATTTTCTTTGCTAATAATGGATCAACCGTGACCGCATGGTCAGGCGATAAGGTTGAAACATCAATATTTTCAGAGGCATTTTGCAACACTTTGATTCGAGCACCATCTTGTCCGCGAATCACTGGACGACTTGAACCTGCGCCAAACTGATTGGTATGTATCCCCATCTCACCAGCTAAGGCATCACCTAATGTTACACTTTTTTCAGTTAACTCTTTTTGCTCAACCACATGATCTGCGACAGCAAAATCGGCTGCATTTCGCTCTAAAGGGTGCGCTTTAATTTCAATCGTAGCAAGTTGTTGAACCTTTGTTTCCTCTTCTGCAAAGGTGGTACTACTGGCTATTGCTAAAATAGATAAAGTCAAAATGTTTTTAGAAAATGACATGCCGTGTCTCAGATCAGCTTAAATATACTTTGTTATATTATAACATTTCATTTATTTTGCAATAAAAAACATAACCACAAAAAACATTTGCTACACTGCTGATCCATTATTCAATGTTTATAACGCTCCAAGAATATGCCATTTACTCTTTCTCACGCTGTTCTTGCACCACCTCTATCAAAATTGAGTAAGGGTCATTTGCCTGTCGCAGCGCTTGCAATCGGCTGTATGACCCCAGACCTGCATCGTTTATTTACTCAAGAAACAATTGCATTAACACATCAGTGGTCTGGCATATTATTCCCCAATCTTCCGATTGGATTATTCTTTTGTCTCTTGTGGTATCTCATTTATCGACCTGTCAGTTATCGCTTTCTAGGTATAAAAGATCCCATAAAGATCAGCAATTTTGATGATGCAGTGGGCTTTATTCTTATGAATTGCTTTGCGATTATTTTGGGTACAGCGACACATTTAATCTGGGATGGATTAACCCATCTGGACTTTCGAACCTTCGCTTTTAAAGATTTACTCGCACAAGATATTTCTCTCTTTGGTTTGCATTATCCATTACATTTTATTTTGCAGATTGCTTCATCTATTCTCGCCTTACCTTTTATCTTATGGATGTGCAAACGCTATTACATCAAACATAAACTAGCTCAACCTGTACCGATTAAAATCAAAGGATTTATCACGACAAGCTTAATGATTTCAACAGTTGCTGGATTGTTGTCGATTTGGGACTATAGTCGTCATATTTCATCAGAACTCTGGTACACCGAACGATATTTTTTTATTGGTAAATCAATTAACGAATTTACTCAAACAGCACTTTGTGTTTTTACAGCAGCATGTCTGTTGCTACTATTATTTGATCGAAAAGGTCAAACAAGATCATTTTTTTAAAAAAGCGTCGCTTTAAAATTCTGTTGAAATGATTAAGACTTGAGACAATATGTTCAACAAGGCATAATCTCCCCTTCATTGGTGATGCGCTGTTTACGCATTCACCTTCTAGCCAATATAGTTTGGATAAATAATTCAATATGATGCGCACTCATTACTGTGGCTCTTTAACTGAAGCCCAAATCGATCAAACAGTTACTTTATGCGGATGGGTTCATCGTCGCCGTGACCATGGTGGTGTAATTTTCCTTGATATGCGTGACCGTGATGGTTTAGTTCAAGTCGTCATTGATCCTGATACACCAGAAGCTTTCTCAACTGCGGATAAAGCACGCTCTGAATTTGTGTTAAAAATTACAGGTCGTGTACGTCGTCGCTATGAAGGTACTGAAAATGCCAACATGGTGAGTGGTCAAATCGAAGTTTTAGCAAAAGAAATCGAAGTTTTAGCTGCTTCTGAAACACCTCCATTCCCATTGAATGACGAAAACACCAATATTTCTGAAGAAATTCGTTTGAAATACCGTTTCTTGGACATTCGTCGTCCAGAAATGTTAGATCGCTTACGCTTCCGTTCTAAAGTTACAAACTTGATTCGTAACTACTTTGAAGATCACGGTTTCCTCGATGTTGAAACACCGATCTTGACTCGTGCAACTCCTGAGGGCGCACGTGACTATTTAGTCCCAAGTCGTGTTTCAAATGGTAGCTTCTATGCACTTCCACAATCACCACAATTGTTCAAACAGTTGTTGATGGTCGGTGGTATCGATCGTTATTACCAAATCGCTAAATGTTTCCGTGACGAAGATCTACGTGCAGATCGTCAGCCTGAATTTACCCAAATCGACGTTGAAACATCGTTCATGAGTGACGATGACATCATGGATTTAATGGAAGGCTTAACAGTTAAAATGTTCAACGAATTATTGAATGTAAAATTCGATAAATTTGAACGTATGACTTACGCTGACGCAATGCGTGATTATGCATCTGACAAACCAGATATGCGTATTCCATTGAAATTAGTTGACGTTGCAGACTTGATGCAAGACGTTGAATTCAAAGTTTTCGCAGGTCCTGCAAAAGATCCTAAAGGTCGTATTGTCGCTTTACGTGTACCAGGTGCTGGTTCATTACCACGTAGTGCGATTGATGAATACACCAAATTCGTAGGCATCTACGGTGCTAAAGGCTTGGCTTACATCAAAGTCAATGAACTTGAAAAAGGCATCGAAGGTCTTCAATCTCCAATCGTTAAATTCATCGAGCCAATCGTACTCGATTTATTAAAACGTGTTGGTGCTGAAAATGGCGACATCGTATTCTTTGGTGCGGATAAAGCAAAAGTTGTAAATGATGCGATGGGTGCACTTCGTGTGAAAATCGGTCATGACTTGAATCTTTCAACTTGCGAGTGGGCACCACTTTGGGTTGTTGATTTCCCAATGTTCGAAGAAACTGATGATGGCAAATGGACTTCTGTGCATCACCCATTCACACTACCAAAATCAAGTGTTGAAGAAGTGAAGAGCAATCCTGGTGCAGCGTTGTCTGTTGCATACGATATGGTACTCAATGGTACTGAGATCGGTGGTGGATCACTGCGTATTTATACCTTAGAGATGCAGAAAGCGATTTTTGAAGCGTTAGGTATTGGTGAAGAAGAGGCAGAAGAAAAATTCAGCTTCTTATTGAATGCATTACGTTATGGTGCGCCTCCACACGGTGGTTTGGCATTTGGTCTTGACCGCTTGATCATGCTCATGACAGGTGCTTCTTCTATTCGTGATGTGATTGCATTCCCGAAAACGAAGACTGCTGAATGTCCATTAACTCAAGCACCAGCGCCTGTTGAAGCGAATCAATTGCGTGACTTGGGTATTCGTTTACGTGAAAAAGCAAAAGCTGAAGAAAAGTAATTTTTTCAATTGATTGCTGAATAAGACCCTGCTTAATGCAGGGTTTTTTTATATTACATGGTTTTACTTTGCGATCATGCAGCGTAATGGCATAATAAGCTGCTTTTTTATTGAGAGGTCAGTCTTATGGCAATGCGTCCTGATGTACGTCGACACACAATTGTGATTATTGTGTTTTCACTTGCTCAATGGTTTTTTATGCGTTACATCTTGGCAAATGAACTTTTCAATATGACCACCAATCAACGTATTTTATATTTCTGCGTCAGTAGTCTTGTAGGTGCGTTATTGATTTTTGTAGCACTAATTTATATGGTGCTCAAAGGCAATACAGATAAGCAAGACTGATCGTCATGTCGTTTTACAGTACCTTACTTCGTATTCTCCCTCTAACATTTTTGCGTAGTATTGCAAAAGTGGCTGCCTACTTTATCAATCAAAATCCTGATAAAAGTATGCTTTGGAAAACCAGAATTAATATTGGTTTAGCCTACCCAACACTTTCTTCAGAGCAAAAAGAACAGCTTGCTCGAGAAAGTGTGACCAAGCAATGTTTGAGTTATGTTGAATCAGGGAAATGCTGGGCAATGCCTCCTGAATGGAGCATTCAGCAAATTCGTACTGTGCGTAATTTAGAAGTATTAACAGATGCTTTAAGTGATCCTCGTGGTGCTTTGATTATTACTCCGCATTTGGGTACATGGGAAATGATGAATGCATGGGTCAATCAATATGGTAAACCTACCATTATGTACAAACCCATGAAAGATTCAGGATTTAATGCATTTGCTTTGCATGCTCGCCAACGGTTAAATGCCACCTTAGTTCCAACGGATGCAAATGGTGTAAAAGCCTTGTTTAAGAATCTAAAACAAGGTGGTTTTAGCGTAATTTTACCTGATCATGTCCCTCAACCTTCAGGTGGAGTTATCGTTCCTTTTTTTGGAATTCCCTGTTTAACCAGTACACTTGCAAGTAAAATGGCGCAAAAAACCCAATGTCGTCTGGTTGGATTAAGCTGTTTCCGTCGTGAGGACGGTGAAGGATTTGATGTGTATTGCGATGATCTGAATGATCCTCAGCTTTATGACAAAGATATTGAAGTGGCAACTACAGCACTCAATAAAGCAATTGAACAGATGATCAACCGCTTTCCTTCTGAATATATGTGGGGATATAAGCGGTTTAGAGCGGCTGATCATATGATGTTTTATGAGTGACTATTTTTTATTTTATCGATAAACAAGATAAATTTTAGAAATTAACTTTTTAAATAATTTATGAATTTAACCATTTAAATTATTGAAGGAAAATATTTTATGCGGATTATAGTTACAGGTGGGGCTGGGTTTATTGGTTCAAGTATCATACGTCACATTATTAAAAATACAAATGATGAAGTTCTTAATATAGACAAACTTACATATGCAGGTAATCTAGAATCACTAAAAGAAATTGATCAGAATCCACGCTATCAATTTCAACAAGTTGATATTTGTGATGCTTCAAAACTAGAACAGATTTTTGAACAGTTTCAACCTGATGCAATCATGCACTTAGCTGCCGAGTCACATGTTGACCGTTCTATAGATGGGCCAAGTACATTTATTCAAACCAATATTGTTGGCACATACACCTTATTAGAAGCAGCACGTAAATATTGGCAGCGATTAGACGAAATTAAAAAAGTAAATTTTCGCTTTCACCATATTTCAACAGATGAGGTTTATGGTGATTTGGACGGGACTACGGATTTATTTACTGAAACAACACCATATGCACCAAGCTCACCTTATTCAGCCAGTAAAGCGAGTTCCGACCATTTGGTTCGGGCTTGGCAAAGGACCTATGGTCTACCAACTATTGTAACAAATTGCTCTAATAATTATGGTCCATATCACTTTCCTGAAAAATTAATTCCTTTAGTCATTTTGAATGCTTTAGATGGTAAAGCATTACCAATATACGGCACAGGTAATCAAATTCGTGATTGGCTATTTGTCGAAGACCATGCTCGTGCCTTATATCAAGTTATCACCCAAGGCACAGTTGGAGAAAGCTACAATATCGGTGGACATAATGAAAAACAGAATATTCAAGTCGTCAAAACTATTTGCAAAATTTTGGATGAACTAAGACCACAAAACAATTCCCAATCTTATGAAAGCTTAATTACTTTCGTGAAAGATCGACCTGGACATGATTTGCGTTATGCAATTGATGCCGCAAAAATAGAACATGAGTTGGGATGGAAACCTCAAGAAACATTCGAAACAGGTATCCGTAAAACAGTCGAATGGTATTTAAACAATTTAGAATGGTGCCGCCATGTTCAGGATGGTAGCTATCAACGTGAAAGATTAGGGGTAAATGTATAATGTCTACAAAGGGTATTATTCTTGCAGGTGGTTCAGGTACACGCCTCTACCCAATTACCAAAGGCGTTTCTAAACAGTTACTCCCAATTTACGATAAACCGATGGTGTACTATCCACTTTCAGTACTAATGTTGGCAGGTATTCGTGAAGTTCTCATTATTAGTACACCTGATGATATTGATGGCTTTAAGCGTTTACTTGGTGATGGTTCACAGTTTGGTATTGACCTGAGCTATGCAGTGCAACCAAGCCCAGATGGCCTCGCCCAAGCCTTTATTATTGGTGAACAATTTATTGGTCAAAGTAATGTGTGCCTCGTTCTTGGCGATAATATTTTTTATGGTCAGGGCTTTACACCAATGTTACGTCAAGCAGTTGCTCGTCAAAAGGGTGCGACCGTCTTTGGATATCAAGTTAAAGACCCTGAACGTTTTGGTGTGGTTGAGTTCGATGAGCAAAAACGTGCCGTTTCTCTTGAAGAAAAACCTAAGCAGCCAAAATCACATTTTGCTGTAACTGGGCTTTATTTCTATGACAATGATGTTGTGGAAATCGCAAAACAAGTTAGACCATCAGAACGCGGTGAATTGGAAATCACGACCGTGAATCAGATGTACCTAGAGCGTGGAGACTTAAATGTTGAATTACTTGGTCGAGGCTTTGCTTGGCTCGACACAGGTACACATGAAAGCTTACTTGAAGCTGCACAATTTGTAGAAACGATTGAAAAACGTCAAGGCTATAAAGTGGCATGCCTAGAAGAAATTGCGTTTAACAACGGCTGGCTAAGCAAGGAACAAGTTTTAGCAATTGGTCAAAGTATGAATAAAAATGATTATGGTCAATATTTGGTATCATTAGTGAGTGAAATATGAAACTGATTGATTGGATTGACTTACCAAATTTAGGTGACGAGCGTGGCGGCCTTGTTGTTGCCGAGGCCAATAAGACGATTCCTTTTAATATCAATCGTATCTATTATATTTTTGATGCAAAGCCAGATGTTCCACGTGGTTTTCATGCACATAAAGCTTTATATCAGGCCGCATTCTGTATAAAAGGAAAGTGCAGAATGCTCATGGATAATGGTGTTGAAAAACAAGAAGTATGGATAGATCAAGCCAATAAAGGGTTAAGGATTCCACCTCTTGTTTGGCACGAAATGCATGACTTTTCAGAAGATTGCGTATTGTTAGTATTAGCAAGTGAACATTATGATGAAAGCGATTATATCCGTAGTTATGATGAATTTCTCAGCGTTGTAAATCTTCCATTTATCCATCCTTTATCCGATGTACACAGCACCAACATCGGTCAGAATACACGCGTTTGGCAATATAGTGTGATTCTAAAAAATGCAGTGATTGGTGCTGGATGTAATATTTGTGCCCATACCTTAATCGAGAATGATGTCCAAATCGGTGACAATGTCACCATAAAATCAGGCGTATACATCTGGGATGGCATTACCCTAGAAGATAATGTGTTTATTGGTCCATGCGTCACTTTTACCAACGATAAAAAACCACGATCAAAACAGTATCCTGAAAGCTTCGCAAATACGGTTGTAGAACAAGGCGCGAGTATTGGCGCGAATGCAACTATCTTGCCAGGTATTCGAATAGGAAAGAATGCAATGATTGGTGCAGGTGCAGTCGTAACAAAAGATGTACCAGAAAATGCAATTATGGTCGGCAATCCAGCAAAAATTAAAGGGTATATTGGACAATGATTCCTTTTCTTGATCTTAAAAATATTAATCAACAATACCGCGAGCAACTCATTGAAGCCTGTACACGAGTTATTGACTCTGGATGGTATATTGGTGGCAAAGAACTCGAACAATTCGAACTGAATTTTGCAAAATTTTGCGGAACCAAATATGCAATCGGCGTAGCCAATGGTTTAGATGCTCTTATTTTGACATTAAGAGCTTGGAAAGAGTTAGGTAAATTAAAAGCCGGTGATGAAGTTATTGTTCCTTCAAACACTTATATTGCCAGTATTTTAGCCATTAGCGCTAATCAGCTTAAACCTGTTCTTATTGAACCTGATCCAGATACCTTCAATCTTGATCCTACAAAAATTGAAGCAGCTATCACAAATAAGACAAAAGTTATTTTACCAGTTCATCTATATGGTCAGCTTGCAGCAATGCCTGAAATTATGCAAATTGCAGATCAATATGACTTATTAGCTTTAGAGGATTCCGCTCAAAGCCATGGTGCAGAAGTTAAAGGTAGAAAAGCTGGGAATTGGGGACATGCATCCGCATTTAGTTTTTATCCTGGTAAAAACCTTGGTGCATTAGGTGATGCTGGCGCAATAACAACGAATGATCTAGAGCTTGCCAATATGCTTAGAGCATTACGCAATTATGGTTCACATGAAAAATATAAAAATCTTGTACAAGGTGTAAATAGTCGTTTAGATGAAATTCAAGCCGCTATCTTGGATATTAAACTTAAATTTCTAGATCAAGAGACTTTACACCGTCGTAAGATTGCAGCACTTTATTTAGAAAGTATTAATAATTCTTTAATTCAACTTCCTAAAACGCAAATTAATGCTTTAGATGATAAGCAACATGTTTGGCATTTATTTGTGATTCGAACCGAACATCGTGAAGCTTTACAAAAGCACCTAACTGAACAGGGTATACAAACTTTGATTCATTACCCTATTCCCCCACATAAACAACAAGCTTATCAGGAATGGAACAACTCAAGCTTTCCAATTTCAGAAAAAATTCATTCTGAAGTATTGAGTTTGCCTATGGGACCCACCCTTAGCTTAAAGGATGCTCAATTCATAGTAGATGTCTGTAATGGATTTAAATTATCATGACATCAATGACTACCACGCCTTTAGTAACAATTGCTATTCCTTGTTATAACCATGAGCAATATGTTCAAGATAGTATTCAAAGTATTATTGATCAATCTTATTCAAACATTGAACTAATTATTATAGATGATGGTTCTAAAGATAACTCTGTATTAAAAATTCAAGAATTAATTTCAATTTGTATAAATAGATTTAGTCGATTTGAATTTAGATATAGAGAGAATAAAGGGTTATGTAATACTCTAAATGAAGCATTAAAATGGGCAAATGGAGAATATTTTTGCACATTAGCTTCTGATGATATGATTCAACCTGAAAAAATTGAATTACAAATTCAGGCTTTGCGTGAATATCCTGAAGCAATTGCTTGCTTTGGCGGTGTAAATATCATAGATAAACATAACAAGATTATAGACCAACGTGTCAGAAGTTTTAAAAAAACTTGCTTTAGTGAAATCTTTTTAAATCAGCATGATTTACCTGCTTCGTCGCAAATGATAGATACTGCAACTCTTCAAACGGTAGGTGGATTTAATCCTCAAACAAAAATTGAAGATTGGGATCTATTATTACGTCTATCGAACTTGGACAAAGAAATTATCTACATCCCTTATCCACTTGTAAATTATAGATCACATGACGAAAATATGAGTAAAAATCAAGATATGATGTATGAAGAAATGTTAAAAATCGCAATGCAATATCGAGATCATAAATTATATCCTTCCGCTGTTTATACGATACAAAAAATAATAAAAATTAGGCCACTAAGAAAAGAAAGCCCTATCAAATCATTAATGCTTCGTTGTAAATATTATTTGATTTATCTTCAAAATAGATATTTTTCAAAACAAAGTTAATCTACAGGAATATTCTTGACAAATTTTGCAGGTATACCTGCAAAAATTGTCAATGGTGGCACATCTTTCACAACAATTGCACCATTTGCAATGACTGCACCTTGACCAATCTTTACACCTTTCAGTATTTTCACATCAGATCCAATAAAAACATCGTCTCCAATTTCTACTGGTAAGCATTCATAATTTCCATTCGTTCTATTATTAATGGCCAAGCCATGAAAATCTGAGTCAGTGACAAAAAATTAGTACCTATTAAGCATCTCCGACCAATAGTAATTTTTGTCCGATCAGCAATCATTACAAAGTTATTATTTATAAAGGGGCAGAGTAAAACTTGAAGTGCGACATAAACCACCTAATTAATTTAAAGGGTTTATGGAGTATATAAAATTGTCATACCATCA
>NZ_JAMFKZ010000085.1:0-584 GCF_023488045.1 Acinetobacter sp. ANC5681 | reverse complement strand
CATTTAAATTTATATCATTAAACTTCCTTACCTCAAACCCCATAATTTTCTCCACCCGAACCATTTTAATGACTGTGTCGGGTCACAGTTTTAATTATTTAAGCACTATACTTTTCTAAAAACTCATCTATCCAGCCTTGTGCTTGATCCAAATTGCTTATATCTGCAAGCTTTAGATTGGTGCTTTCGGCTTCGTTAAAACCCTCAATAATGGCTTCAAAGATATTTGCTTCAGTAATGACCTCGCGTGCCATTTCGGCAGCGTCATAACTTTGCTTAGCTTTTTTAAGTGATGCTATTTGTTTATCAATACCTTCACCAATTTTAGATAATGCAGCTTTAAATTCTTGTTTATTAATAGACAATGCAGTTTTTGATTTATTTAATGTAGCGATCATGATTTTATTCCTTTGAATTTTTGTAGGGATTTCTTATGGTTTAACCAGAGCAGACTCCAAGCGACCAACGAAATGTAATTCATTCAATTGTTCTCTAGTAATAACCTCATCTGGATACTTTTTCTTATCAGGATTATCACTTTGCAAGCGTACGGTTCTTTCATCACCATAACTAATAAAAACTCG
>NZ_JAMFKZ010000084.1:0-605 GCF_023488045.1 Acinetobacter sp. ANC5681 | reverse complement strand
CGCTTTAACTTACCATGATCACATTCAATGACATTATTTTTATACTTAATCTGCCTGTGCTCAATATCTACTGGACATTTTCCTTCTCGCTTTAATCGTGATAAAGCATGGCCATAGGTCGCTGCTTTATCTGTATTGATGACCCGTGGAATTTGCCATTTTTTCACCGTATTGAAGATCTTTCCTAGAAAACTATAGGCTGATTTACTGTTCCGTCTAGCGGAAAGGTAAAAGTCAATCGTATGACCCCGTTGATCAACTGCACGATACAGGTAAGTCCATCGCCCCTTCACTTTGATATAAGTCTCATCCATATGCCATGAATGTAAATCTGTAGGATTACGCCAATACCAGCGTAACCGTTTTTCCATTTCTGGAGCATAACGCTGAACCCAACGATAAATTGTACTGTGATCCACATTTATGCCTCGTTCAGCGAGCATTTCTTTAAGTTCACGATAGCTGATGCCATATTTACAATACCAACGAACAGCCCAAAGAATGATTTCACCTTGAAAGTGCCGACCGTGGAAGGGATTCATCTGCTGTATCTCGAAATAAATAAGATATTTAGCTTATCATGTCAGCCTATTTGCAACAGTGCC
>NZ_JAMFKZ010000083.1:0-645 GCF_023488045.1 Acinetobacter sp. ANC5681 | reverse complement strand
AGATGTTTTCATGCAGAATCTCCTGCTTTGATCTTAAGAGAAAATTCTACTTTTACATCCTTTTATTTTTAGGGGGGATTACCGTTTAAACCTACTTTTGAAGATCCTCAAAAAATGCCGTCATTTCATGAAAACTATTTACAAGACGTTTAGATTTTCGCTCATACGAAGGGACCGTCAGTTCTACTTTGGACTTCCGGTTCAAATACTTGAAGTACAGCGGAAAAACTTGCTTATTGAACTTAAACACATCCTCCCGAACGCCCCTAAACGGACACACCAGAAGCTAAACATGACGGATTGACTACTCCAGAACAGACAGAAAATAAGCGTATTCCAGTGCCGGAGCACGTTGAACCGGACCAGCCGAAAAGAGGCTTTTGGAGCCGTTTTTTTAGACCCTATGATTAACCACGATTGTTTAACTGATATGAACAAAGTTGTGAAACATTGATTAAATAATAGGCGTGGAACGTGAAAAATCATAAAAAAAGCCCACCTTGGGGAAGATGGGCTATAAACTAGAAACTACAGCATTGATTTCTAAGGAAAATTATAAAGCTGTTATTCCTAAGTAGAAATGTCCTACCTAATAACCAAATAGAAATGTCCTATATGGACATTTCCAAGTCAAGCACAGGATTT
>NZ_JAMFKZ010000082.1:0-670 GCF_023488045.1 Acinetobacter sp. ANC5681 | reverse complement strand
TGGTAATCCTCCCATAAATAACCGAAGTTAAAAGTAGAGGTTAAGCAGCCATTAGAGGTGGCTTTCCTTTGTTAGCTTGATGTGGTCTTTCATGGTTGTAATGCCACAACCAGTTTGTTGCATAATCTTGTACTTCATCCAAAGTATCAAATAAATGCTTGCTCAGCCAACTATAACGTATGGTCCGATTATAGCGTTCAATATACGCATTCTGCTGTGGCTTACCCGGTTGAATATATTCAATACGAATACCGTGCTCAGTAGCCCAGCGCACAAATTCGTGACTGATAAATTCGGGACCATTATCGCATCGGATCACTAACGGTTTTTCTCTCCACTCCAGCAATTGATTCAACGTACGAATAACCCTGATTGTGGGCAATGAGAACCCTGCTTCAATGGCTAGGCCTTCGCGGCGGTAATCATCAATCACATTCAATAATCGAAACTTGCGACCATCGGAAAGCTGATCATGCATAAAATCTAATGACCAAACCTGATTTTCTCGGATTGGTTCTTTCAATGGTTCAGGCGCATGCCGTTTTAGTCTTCTTCTCGGTTTAATACGCAGATTCAGTGCCAACTCACAGTAAATGCGGTAAACCCGCTTGTGATTCCAGCAGCAACTCTCAACATGCCGTAAATACGAGAAGCACAAACCAAAGCCCCA
>NZ_JAMFKZ010000081.1:0-785 GCF_023488045.1 Acinetobacter sp. ANC5681 | reverse complement strand
GCCACCTCACATTCACGTTTAGTTCTAGCAAAAAGGGCGTATGCATCATCTTCGCTAAAGCCAATATCAATTAAGAAAAATCCATGAGGGGCAATTGGTTCCCACTTAGTGATATCACAGTCATCCATCATTGATTCCCAATCATCACTTGATACGCTAGATTCCATCCAAAAAGTAACCGTTGCTTCAATGTTGAAATGTCGCTCTAATTCAGTCCATTCTTCACGAGTAAAAAAATCAGCCTCACTAGCTAAAGTATTAAGATAATTTAGAAATTCAGGGTGAATCCAAGACCCCGTTTCATCTCTAATAACTTCAGCAGGATTTAATTGTTTAATTTCCATCACCAACCTCCCAATCTATAAATCAGTAACATCCCAACAGATAGATCTAATAAAAACGCTATACCAAGTTCGAACTCTTTCATGTCGTTACTCCCACAGCTTTAACCATTTCGCGGTATTGATCTTTAAGTTGATTTACGCGGTTTTCTAGCCAACGATTTTTCAATCGTGAAAACTCTAATTCAGTACAATCACGATGCATGTTTTTAAATAATTTTGAATTTTCTTCGAATTGCTCATTAGCTCGTTTAGTAGCAGCTTCATGACTTAATTCAACGGGCATCAAAACAAATTTAACTTGATCTGACATCACTTTCTCCAAATCGCATCTTTAAATTTGGCGTTGGCCACCAGATCCGTTATTTCTGACTCATTCACGTTGTCATATATATGGGTCATGTTGCCCCCGAACACTTCAAGTGTTCGGGTAATGGTTGAATA
>NZ_JAMFKZ010000009.1:0-105488 GCF_023488045.1 Acinetobacter sp. ANC5681 | reverse complement strand
TAAAATGGTGGCTATGACGAGACTTGAACTTGTGACCCCCGCATTATGAGTGCGGTGCTCTAACCAACTGAGCTACATAGCCGAAAACTGTGGGCGCATTATCTTAACTTTCGCTACACACGTCAAGCACAATTTTCAAAAAAACTTAGAAGTGGGCCTATAAGCCGGGTTCTGTCTAGGACGATCATTCCTCTAGGCGTACAATCACTCATACACTCAAGCGACCTACCCGAATCCAGTACGGGCCGTACCTCAGGATTCCTATTTGGTCTTGCTTCTGGTGGGGTTTACCTTGCCGTGAACTGTTACCAGACACGCGGTGCGCTCTTACCGCACCCTTTCACCCTTACCTCACGAATGAGGCGGTCTACTCTCTGCTGCACTTGCCGTCGGCTTTCGCCGCCCAGGCGTTACCTGGCACCCTGCCCTATGAAGCCCGGACTTTCCTCCCCTGCTTCAGTCACGGAGACCTCCACAGCAGCGACCGTCCAGCCCACTTCGTGGCGCATCTTATCAAAGATCGAAGTTAATTGCTCGCATTTTTTTGTGCAGTTAATTTTTTATATTTTGCCATCAACTCATCTTGTGACTCGACATGCTGAGGATCAAGCGGAATACAATCAACTGGACAAAATAACTGACACTGTGGCTGATCATGATGCCCAATGCACTCTGTACAAAGTGCAGGGTTAATTTCATAAATCAATTCCCCCATATAAATGGCTTCATTGGGGCATACTGGTTCACAAACATCACAGTTAATGCATTCATCAGTAATATAAAGAGACATCTACCAACCTTGCTGATGTTTACGTTCAAATGCCTCAACAACAACAGCGGGCACAAACTTATTCACATCACCTTTCAATCGAGCAATTTCTCTTACTAATGTTGATGAAATAAATGAATATTGCTCTGATGGGGTTAAAAATACTGATTCGAAATGAGGATCAAGTTGGCGGTTCATATTTGCCAACTGAAATTCATATTCAAAATCTGAAATTGCTCTTAAACCGCGCAGTACCGCTGTTGCACGTTGTTCTCGAAAGAAATTGACCAACAAACCATCAAAACCAACAAACTCTACATTAGACAAATGGCTTAATGAAGCTTTTGCTAATTCTACACGCTCTTCTAAACTAAACACTGGATTTTTATGATGACCAATTGCAATTGCAACCACCACTTCATCAAACATTTTTGATGCTCTTGCAACCAAATCAACGTGCCCGTTGGTAATTGGATCGAAAGTCCCCGGATAAATCACACGTGTTTTAGACATGCGTTGTACTCTAGTTAATGAGATAAGGTACATATTTTAACAAATTTAGCTCTAAACGCGAAATTGCTAAACGATGGAAAAAGATTGCATTTTACGGCACAATATATGTAATTGTGGAAGTTTGAATTATGGCGCAAGCAACAGTAGTAAAAAATAATAATGGTTGATGTTTTTTATAGTTCCTTACAGTTCTCTTAAATAACATAAGCAATTGAAATAAAATAAATACTATTTTCATTAGTTCTTTTTAGTCTCTTTTAATTCCTTATAAAAACGGGTAATAATACGGGTAACATTTCATTCAAAGTACTTGCAATGGCTACTACAAAACTTTCAGATGCCAAAATCAAAAGTTTAAAACCAAAAGATAAATTATATCGATTACTAGACTCTGATCGGCTATATATAGAAATTAGACCGACTGGAGCTAAGGTATGGCGATTCAAGTTTATTTTTCAGGGCAAAGAATCATCAATGAGCTTGGGTGAATACCCTTCTATTAGTTTAGCTGAGGCTCGTTCTTTAAAAGAACAAATGAGAGCAAAGCTAGCAAAAGGGATACACCCTGTTGAAGATCGTAAAAATATTAAAGCCCAAGCATTAGCTGAAACAACCAATACCTTTGATACAATTGCTGCTGAATTTAAGCTGAAACGAATGTGTTCAAAGTCTGAAACCTATCAAGGGAAGTTTGATATTGCTTTAGAAAAAGATATTTCACCTGTGATTGGGAAGAAGAATGTAAACGAGGTAACAGCAGCCGATGTGCTTAAAATACTTGATAACACTGTAGATCGTGTTGTAAAAGAATCAAATGGAAGATTTACTGGTGCTTCTGCGGCACTTGAGAACAGAAGATTTGTTGGTGGTGTTATTCGATATGCTATAGCAACGCTTCGTGCTGAGAATGATCCTACTTATGCAGTACGTGATGTAATTAAACGTCCTCGTGTCAATCATGCAAGAGCATTAACGAAAGAAGAGCGATATAAAGCAAGAACAAGTCTACCTAAATACAATGGCACACAAACTGTGAAGAATGCAGGCTTTATTCTCCTATACACAATGCTGCGCGCTGTAGAAATCAGGAAGATGCAATGGTCATGGGTAGACTTTGAATCAAAATTAATTACATTTCCAATTGAAGTGATGAAGAAAGCTAGAATCCATGTACTACCAATTTCAGATCAAGCATATAAAGTTTTACGACAGCAGCATGAAATATCAGGTGATAGCATTCTGGTGTTCCCTGCTATTTTTAGCAAAAAGAGTAGCGGGATGCTTTCACCATCAACTTTAAATAGCATGCTGGAGTATATCGGTCTTAAAGATGTAACTACTCATGATTTTAGAGCCACAGCATCAACCTTACTATATGAAAAGGATTATGAGGAAGCGTGGATAGAGAAACAATTAGCACATGCTGAATCCAATAAAACTAAAGCATCTTATGATCATTCTAAACATCTAAAACAAAGACGGAAAATGATGCAAGACTGGGCTGACATTGTTGACAGTTGGAAAGACTGAGCCTGTAAATAAAACTGGTACAAGATAGTATTCAAGAAATGAGGGCATTTTCTGATGAAATTCTGTGCATTGCTATTCGACAGGCGTTAGAGAACTGAACAATGCCTGTCACCAACAAACAGGGGGACAGACAATCGTCTATAACTGTCTTTAAATCCGTAAATAGGTGCCCACTTATTGGTGAGTGGACACTATCGGGGAATTGTATCTTGAGCGAAAATGGTGGTTCACTGGAGGCTTACCCTTGATGATAACTAACCAAGTCATCACCGTAGGTATAGATCGCTGTCGGTTACTGATTTTGTAGTTCCACCAACCCATACAACCCATTGTAATAGTTTAAAGACCAAGAAATTTTTTATTAAATCGGTTGAGTTCTTTATAGGAAAAATAAAATCCTGTAGGGAATCCTGAACGAAATAAAAGAACAAAAGCTCCCATTAAACTAATTTTTTGAAATTCTTGTCCTGCTTTCATTTTGGACAGAAAACCTCGTTGAGTTTGATATTCTGCATCTTTAGAAAAATAATCTGATACGATTTCCAGAAATTTATCTATCGAAGTTGGCAAGTTATCTAACACATCATTACCTATTTTATTAAGAATACTTAAATAGACAAGTGTAGGCGTTAAGTTTGCAGGAATTCTATAAAGGTCTCGATGCAAATGTTCAAATGTCATAGGCATATCACAACTTTCAATAAAAATTTCTTTCCCAATCAATGGTTTTAAGTAAAACTCATAACATACTTTCTTATATTTATCATTTAAGTAAATCAAGCAAGAGATATTGTTTTCAGTATGCTTAAGAAACATGACATAAGTGTTATCTAAAAATGAATATCCAATTACAGAAAAGCCAGTATTTACTAATTCTTCTTCCAACTTTTGGGCTTCTTTATTTATTGGAAATGGCGTCTGATCTCTTCCAATAGAGTTCAATGCTATTTTGCTAGGATAATTTCCCTTATAAAACTTAAAAAGTAATATAAGGTTAAAACCAATTATACATATAGTAATAAAATCTAAAAAAAAACCAAGCACAAACCACCCTTAACATTGATTAATTTTAATACACTAGATTTACCAGCTCGGCATGTCTACGAACATTTTTGATAAACTTCCATGATATAAATTTTTCATTCCTTGCTGACTTAAAACTCTATCACAACCACCTAACAAATCAATAACATACATTTCTGCAAATGATTTACAGCGATAAAAGTTTCCATCCTCAAAAAACCAGGCTTCATACTCCCCATCTTGCGTTTTTTCAAATGGTAATAAAATTCGACTTAAATAATCCGTTAAATTAATCACACTCTTCTTAAAATGCTCATGTTCTGGTAAAGTTCCTCGACTAAAATAACCTATATCATCGGTATTTCGTAGATGAAAAGCATCTAAAATACCTGTTTCAGCATCTGTATATTTAAATAAATTAAAATAGTTTGGATATTTGTAATAATTTTCATAAGCCTTTTCCAATTCTTTTGGATTTTCTCTATATTCTTCATTATTTATTTCAATTATATCCTGATAAGAACTATATCCATCTCTATCTTTATACAAAAAATCTATGTTGTTTAAGGAGAAAAAATCACTATAAGTCAAAAACTTATAAATAAATTTTTTGGATATCTCAATACCACCTGCCAATATAAAATCTTTATATGACTTTGGTAGCACTAAACCTAATTTTTTCTCAGTCTTATCTACAAATTTACTAATTTCTGAACTATTAGAACTCTTAATGAAATCTAAATACTCTGACTTCAACTGACTGAAATCACTCTTTTCAAAAAGAATACACTCATCTTTATAATGCTCATAATTTTCAATAAATTCTATAAAAAATTCTTTCCATACGTCAGGTGTACCAGAATACCCTGAGTGAATATCATTTAATGGTGTTCTTGGAAATTCCATTTCTTTTTTCCATATTTTGGGTAGTTTCATCTTTTACTCCATATCTGGGTCAATACCCTTAGTCATTCTAATTTTTCCTTTACGAGTCCAATAAAAACTTAAGGGAACCATTGAGTGCGCCAATACAATATAAGAATCTCTACCAGCAACAGTCCTATCAGCTTTTAACATACCACCTAATAATCGCCCACCACTTCGATTATCAACCTAAACTTACACTCAAAATTGTAATAATTACTTTATATAAAAATTAATATTGAATTATTTTCAGCAATTCTTTAGAAAAATCATTTCTATTATTTTTAAAAAAATAAGTATAAACGATTTCTTGCATTACCATTTCTGCTATATTAGGGTATCTTTTTACTGTACTTTCCGATATGCTCCATAAAGCAACTTCATATTCCTTATTTCTAACATAACTATCAGTATTTATAAAAATTAAGGAACCATTAACTTCAACTTCCCCCTCAGCAATTAAATACATTCTTTTTAGAGAATCTAAGCTTGGTGCTACTAGCCCATATTCGTCATTAGGATATAAATAATATTCTTGTGATGATTTATCTTCAAATATTTCTTCCATATAAGATCTTGCATTAGTAAGCTTTTCATATATACCACAAGACTTTTTATAATCAAACACTTTACATGGAAGATAGAATACCTCTCCATAGTGACTACTATCTTTTGGTTGAAAACCATTTTTATGCCTATATTTTAATCTAATAAAAACTTCAATAAAATCAACCATCCCTGATAACCATAAATCAGAAAATGCTTTAGTTAATTTAAATGGATATTTAGATATTAAACTTTCATACCGCCCTCTATTAGCATTAAAATTATCTATTATTTTTAAAATATCCATTTTTAATTCAGATAATTCATCCTCATCAAAAAAATCTAACAAACTCCTATACCTCTCAACCTGAGATAGTTCCATCATAAGAGAAAGCCAAGTATCAATATTCCCAATATATATAGATTCAGCCATATTTATCTCCCAAATTTACCTTTCCGTGTAATATAAAAACTTATCGGATATAGATTACTTGCTAGAACCAAATAATTATCTCCATGTGATGTTCCATCTTTTCTGTACATTCGACCTAATAATCGACCTCCTGACTCATTAGTAGAGCCATCTATCAATTTTAAAGATACCTCTCCTAATAAGTAATTGCTTTCCCCTCCTTGTTGAGCTGATGCAAAAGGATATTCATCACATTGCTTACTTTCAGGGCGAGGAGATGGGCAAATATCTTTAACTAACTTTGTTGATAACCATCCTCTTTCATGGGGTTTATACTGTCTCTTCAATAAAGCACTAATAGGAGAACTATTACTACCATCTCCAAATTGAGCATCACTAATATGACTAGTTAATGCATAATGCTCCAAACCATAAAATATAATAGGGATTTGTGGTTTGCAGTCTTCATTCTTCTGACAATAATTTATTGCAGTGTTATAAACCAGACCTGCTAATGCGGCACCACTAACATGTGACATTGCCGAACTACCCAATAATGGCTTAGTCAAACCTCCTAACATTGTTCTACCAATGGAGACTGCACCATAACGCATAGTTGCCAAACCTGCTTGCATACTAATACCACTCATTACTCCTGACAGACTAAACATATACCCACTCGGATCGGTATACATCACAGGGTTGGCATTAGCATACAGATACTTATGCAAGGTAATCGGATTGTTGCTTTGCCCCATATAGCTGTCCATTTGGGTAAAGCGTCCAATGTTCGGATTGTAGTATCTCGCTCTTAAGTAGTAGTTGCCTGTACTGTCTTTCTGTTCTCCTGCATACTGGTATTTGTTATTACTACTACCCTGATGTTCGGTGTTTGCACCAAACGCATCGTAGTTATAGCTATCCGTCATCTGTCCATTTTCATTGGTCAGTCCTCTAGTACTGCCCAGCGCATCGTATAGATAGTATTGACTGCCTGTGCCTTGATGGTAACTGATCAAGTCATCACCATAGGTATAAGTCGCTGTCGGTTGCTGGTTTTGCAGTTCCATCAATACTGACGCATACGGCATGTTGTGGTCATTCAGATAATGGGTTTTGAATCCATTATTGTCCTGCTCTGTGCGTATACCGTTAAAGTCATAGTTGTACTGGATCTGCTGTCCTGCCTGCTGGGTTTGCGTTAGTTCATTTTCCGCATTGTACTGGTAAGAGGTCGTTTGTCCCTGTTTGGTTTCACTCAGTAGATTGCCTTGTGGGTCATAACTGTATTCAGTCAGACTGCCTGCCTTGTCTTCGGTTATAAGTCGGTCATTGCCATCGTATTGGTACGTGGTTTTGATGTTGTTCACGGTTTGTTCAATACGGTTGCCTACAGCATCGTACTGGTACTGGGTACTCTGTGGGTTTTGTCCGTTCTGGATGTTTTCCTCAAGTAAACGCCCTGCCGCATCATAGCTCCATATCGTGCTGCGTCCTGTATGTTCAATCATGCTGAGGCGTTGTCCTGCCGCATCCAGAACATAGGCATAGCTGGCAATTACTTGTCCTGCCTTGGCATGGGCAATCGCAGTCAGGCGGTTACGTTCATCATAGGCATAGCCTGTGATGATACCGTTCGGCTTAACTTCGTTCAGGCGGTTACCCACGGCATTGTAGTTGTAACTGGTTGTGCCTAAATGGTCTGTGGTGCTGATCAGTCGGTTCAACGCATCGTATTGATAGGTCGTGATCTTTTCATGTTGTCCATTTTTGGCTTTCACAAATAGCTTGTTACCTGCCAGATCGTAGCCATAGCTGAGGATATCGCCTGTGCTACGGTTTTCCTGTAATAGATTACCCATTGCATCGTATTGGTAGCTGGTGCTGGTGGTACCATCTGCTTTACGTTGTTGGCTTTGTAGTAATTGTCCTTCGACATCATAGCTATAGCTTTCGGTTTCTCCATCAGCAAAGCTTTTTTGTTTAAGGCGTTGGTTGCTGTCATAGCTGTAACGGGTCACCTGTCCATTAAAGTCGGTACTTTGACTCAGTAAGCCATTGCTGTCATAGCTTTGGCTGCTACTTTGCCCAAGTGGTAGTATGCGTTTAATTTCTCGTCCTAAAGCATCGTATTCCCAACGGGTTACTCGTCCCAGTGCATCGGTCTGACTGAGTTTATGTCCTGCATTGTCATAGCTGTATCGGGTGCTTTGTCCCATTGGATCAGTCACCTGAATTAAGCGCCCACCGAGGTCATATTGGTACTGGGTTCTGCGACTGAGTTCATCAGTGACCGCAATTTTTTGTCCCAAGGTATTGTATTCAGTTTGAATGCTGTTGCCATTGGCATAGGTGGTTTTGGTGCGTTGGTTTAAAGCATTGTATTGATGTTGGGTGATTTGTCCCAAAGCATCAGTTTCCTTGCTGACTCGTCCTAGTTCGTCATAGCTTGTTGTATAGACATTACCCAAACTATCCGTGGTTTTAACTTTACGGTTTAAGCCATCGTATTCATAGCGTGTGCTTTGTCCCAGTGCATTAGTTTCACTCAGGATATTGCCCACTGCATCGTATTGGGTGGTCAAAACTGCACCATTGGCAAACGTTGTTTTGGTTTTTCGTCCCGCAAGGTCGTATTGGTATTGTGTTACTCGTCCTAAACGGTCTGTTTCCTGTAACACCTGTTCTTCGGCATCGTAAACTGTTTTACTGCTTGTGCCATCTGCATAGGTCGTCTGGATTAGCTTTTTATTGACATCATACTGGTAAGTCGTAGTTTGTCCAAAGCGATTGGTTTCACTGAGAAGTTCATCAGCTATCCCGTAGGTTTTGGTGCTAATACCCCCATCAGCATCAATTTGTTTGACCAGTCTGCCTTTGCTGTCATATTCAAATCGAGTTTGCAGTTGGCGTTCCGCCCCTGAACCATCGATATAAATTACGGTCTCACTGAGTTTGCGTTTGTTGGCATCATAGCTGTAACGGGTTTTTCTGCCTGTTGGGTCAGTGGTTTCCGTCAGGTTATCACCTGTATACACATAGCTTGTAGTATGACCTGCCACATCAGTCAGTCCTGTCAAACCACTGCTGCCATAACTCATACTGGTGGTCTGTCCTGCCGCATTTTTCAGTTCAGTCAGTTGTCCTGAACTGTCGTAACGGTTGTCGCTAACAATTCGTCCTGTATGGTCGGTTTCGGTGAGCATTTTGCCATTGCTGTCATAGCTGTAACTGGTCATTTGCCCTAAATGGTTGGTCTCTGTCAGTTTATTGTGTTTGTCATCATAGGTCCATGTGATGGTATGTCCTAACGCATCGGTTTCGCTCAACTGATCATAGCGGTCATTAAAGGTACGTGTTGTGATATGACCAAGTGCATCGACTTCCTTGGTAATATTGCCGTAGTCATCGTAGGTATAAGTGGTCACTCGCCCTAATCGATCTTTGACCTGTTCGGTGCTTTGTTCAAGCTGATGAGTTAATTCAATGCGTTGTCCTTTACTATCTAACATCGCAATCAAGCGTCCATCGGCATCATACTCATAACCAGCAAGTAAGTTACTATCCTTGTCAGTAATCTTGAGTAAACGATGTTGTCCGTTATAGACATAAAGATTCTCTACACCATTTGGTGCAATCGCCTTGACTAAGTCACCTGCTGAATCGTACTCATATTTCCACGTTGTGTTATCTGGCAGGGTTGTAGTTGTAATTCGCCCTGAACTATCTCGTACAAATTGAATTGCAGTACCTGTACTGTGGAAAATGCCATTACGGTTAATGGTCAGGGTATTTCCTGTTGGTTCAACAATTTTAGTAATGCCCTGAGTTTTACTAAAGTAATAGCTCACCTGATCTTGGGTGGTAATACTAAATTCACTCGGGATATACCAGAGGTAGTCAACATTGCCATTGTCATCAATTTCTTGGACTGATGATGATGACCAACGTCCATTAATCACTGAAACTGTGGTTTCTCCTGTGATGTTAAAACGACTTTGGGTATCACCCACTGGCTTAAATGTCACAGGGAATGAATTGCCCTGAATGATCTCGCCTGTGTTGCGGTCTCGAAGTCCTGATGCACAACCCAATTCGACTTGGAATGTTTCAACATCACCGTTAGGTAAAGTCACAGTGACTGTTGGCAATGGTCTGCTATTACGTTGACGTAAGCAAATCGTACCCAACTGTGTACCCGAAGTTTGTAGCAATATACTTTTCATATAGGTTTCCCAACCTGTATGAATCGGACGGCTTTGGCGCATCTGCATTTGCTGGATGCCCAAACTCCATGCGTGACCAAAATCACCCACTCGATGTCCTAAACGGCTGTCATAACTTCGTTGTAAACTAATATCTAGACCTGGCATCGGGATCACAGCATCTTCCAAGGTAAATGCCAGTTCACCTACTTTCATCTTGCCATCGATAATAATGTCACGAACTACTTCTGTGACATTACCCCCAATATCAACCACACGAACCACAACTGTGTATACCCCATTGACCAATAAGGTTGGATCAATTACAGCAAGTTCGCCATTGATATTCCCCTGTCCCTCTTTGGTCCAAACGCTTCGCCCCTCACCATCAACATCATATAAGCTCACTGTCCAATGGCTTAGGTTCTGGTCAGAAATCTGTCCCATAATTGAGGTTGGTTTCGTAATCGTAGCTAGATTATCCAAACCATTTAATGTGACTTGTGGTGCTGTTGTATCAGAGGTATCCGTCACCCAAATATTGATGGTTTTGGTTTGAGTTTCAGTTCCATCTTTAGCAATCACGGTAACAGTATGCTGTCCCGATTGAGACAGGGTTAATGTCGTTTGATAATTATTATCTAAGGCAACCTCCACGCCATCAACCCAGAGTTGAACTGTGGTATTACTACTCGAACCACCGACTTGTGCCTTGATACTAAAGGCTTCATTGAGCTTGATTTGATCAGGTACAACGATTTCAACTGAAAGTGGTTGTGGTGGCGTTACAGTCAATGTATAGCTCTGAGATACAATCCAGCGACCATCACTGACTTTGACCACAATATTGTATTGCCCCTCAACCGCCTGTTCCCATGTCAACAATCCTGTTTCAGCATTGATCTTCATTCCTACAGGTGCGTGGTCAAGGCTATAAGTTAATTTATCCTGATTCGCGTCATCAGCCACCAACTGGTATTTGTACGGCTTAGCGGCAGTAGTGCTATAGCTCGGTTTTGAATGAATCACAGGTGCAACATTTCGTGCTTGTACTGTTAATTTCACAGTTTGAACTGTTGAACCATTTTCAGTATCTGTTGCAACAACTTGGAACTCAACATTGC
Organism: Acinetobacter sp. ANC5681; assembly: GCF_023488045.1. Taxonomy (NCBI): domain Bacteria; kingdom Pseudomonadati; phylum Pseudomonadota; class Gammaproteobacteria; order Moraxellales; family Moraxellaceae; genus Acinetobacter; species Acinetobacter sp. ANC5681. The sequence goes on along the minus strand of NZ_JAMFKZ010000009.1, from coordinate 94,442 downwards.
CCTCTTGCCCTTCCTGTGGTGTCCATGACACTACATTGCCATTAAGGCTCATTCCTTGAGGGGCATTCGCTGCTAAATGATAGGCAATTGGGTCTTGATCTGGGTCTGTCGCCTGTAAGCTATATTGATACAATGTCCCCACTTCTGCCTGCGTAGGCGGTACAGATTGCCATTCAGGCAAGCGGTTTGGTGTATCCACCACCTGAATCTGAACTCGTCCAGTACCCACTGAGGTTCCATCACTCACTGTAAACTGGAACTCATCTGCTCCCACATAACCAGTCGCTGGGGTATAAACGAAATTCGGCGCTGTTCCTGTAATCGTACCATGACTTGGTGCTGAACTTAGCTGATAAGTTAGGTTGGCACTATCAACATCTGTAGCAGTCAGTACAATTGAACCCGTTTTATTTTTACGAACTTCAATCTCTTGATTATTGGCTACAGGTGCATCATTCACTGGACGAACAACAATTGTCACGATGGCTTTATGTACTAATTTGCCATCACTGACCGCATACTCAAAAGTGTCTGTACCACTAAAATTGGCATTCGGTGTGTAAACATAATCCTGTCCCTGACCTGTCACAACACCAGAAGCAGGAGGTCTGATAATACTGTAACTGAGCGTATCACCATCCACATCTGTGCCTTGCAGTTTTATTGCAACGAATTGATCTTCATCTACAGATATATTCAAAGCCTGAGCAACTGGGCTATCATTCACTGCCGCAACATTAAAGCTAATGGTTCCAACACTGGTTTCCTGACCATCACTGACTGTATATTGAATGGAGTCTGTGCCATTAAAATCTGGATTTGGTTTATATGTCCAACGTCTGCCCGATCCCTCTAACGTACCAGATGTTGGTTGTTGCGTGATCTTAAATACAAGTTGGTCAGTACTTGTTTCCTTATCCGTTCCAAGCAAATCGAAACCTACACTCGCATCTTCATTTAAACTATAGCTGCTGTCCTCTACGATTGGAGCATCATTTACAGGTGTTACACGAATAATGATTTTGCCCGAAACATATTGACCTGTTGCATGGTCATAAGCTTTATAGTAAATCGTTTCTGTACCATTGAAATCTAAAGCAGGTTTATAGACAAAATTCGGCAAAGTCCCTTCGATACCACCAATCAACTTAGAGGTATAGCTTTTTAGGAAATAACCTGTCATATCACTATAGTTATAGGGATTTACACCTACAGGGAAACTTTGAATTTGAGTTGAGCCTGCTGCATTAAACTGAATACGTGACACACTATTGCCATAATAATTAGACGCCCAAACTGCACCATTTTTATCAATAGCCACACCTGTCGGACCCGCTCCAACAACATAATTTGCAATAAATTTAAGGTCAAAGCTGCCATCCGCTTTGATTTGTTTTTTATAATGCCCAACAACATTTGAATTCAAACAACCTGCAATATAAATATCTCCACTGGTATTCAATACCATGCCCTGTGCATAACATGAACCAGATCGATTTTGCTGATAAAAAATCTTGGTTTGTGATGGATTTTTAGGATCATACGCAACAATTGCAGGTGAACTTAAAGAATCCGCCCAAACAATTCCTTCTTTATCCAGTGCAATCCCATAAAGATCTTGCCCTAAGTCAACCAGTTCTGATTGTTCAAAAGCAGCATCCACTCGAATAATGACACCACGACCTGAGTAACGTGAAATTGCCCATGTACGACCATACTGATCAACAAACCCACCATAAAAAGAACCAGCCGTATTCAACCCTTTAATGACTTCGCCTGTCTGACCATTGATCTTAAATACAGACCGAATATTTGTACCACCCACAATGACATTATTGTCTTTGTCAACTGCAACCATACGGATATCTGTTGGGGTTGCAATATTTTGTTTTTGTACCTGCACATGCAATAAAATACATTCATCTGAGGCATTGTTCACACCTTGACCATCACCAAAATAGCCGCCCCATGCCTTAATATCTTGAGATCCAGTAGATGTATCAATCACACCATTATGATTGCGATCAATACACTGTCCCTTTTCCTTTAAACCAATTTTAGTAATGGTATTATTGGCACGATTACCTACCCAAGCATGACCATCTAAGTCAACTGCAATTCTAGATGGATTTCCAGCAGTTGTTGGACCAGTACGGTAACGGGCAAGCTCTACACCACTATCTACATTGATTTTTGATATTGTTCCTTCACCTGAATTTGAAATCCAAATAAAATCATCAATTTGATTACGTGGATCGTCAAATTCATATTTAACAGGCTCTCCATCAACATCAAGCTCAGGCAATGGGAGTTTCACTTCTCCATCTTCATTGACGGTCAATTCGATATCTGGTGCAACAGGCATATCATTGACTGGTAATACATTGATTTTGACAATCGCCGTACTAGTGAGCTGCCCATCATTGACTGTATAGGTAAATTCATCTTTACCAAAATAGTTTGGGTGTGGAATATATTGAAGATTTTGTCCAAAACCCACCAAAATACCGTGTTGTGGTCTATTTGTTATTGTATAAGTCAAAATATCATTGTCAGGATCGGTGCCTTTAAGCTGAATTTCAACTGTTGTATCTTCTGCTGTCTCAATATCAAATGCCTGTGCTACAGGCGCATCATTGACAGGTGTCACCGTGATCTGAATCAAACCACTCGCTGATAATTCACCATCAGACACTGAAAATCTAAAACTATCCTCTCCAACATAATCAGGGTCGGGAATATATTGATATTGACCACCTACTTGAACCACCTTTCCATGTAAAGGCTGACTCTCAATGGCATAACTCAAATTAGGGCTATCAATATCTGTACCTGTTAAAACCAGATTAAGTGGATGATCTTCTGCCACTGTTAATTGTTGATTTTGGGCAATAGGCGCATCGTTCACTGGTTTGACTGTAATGGTTACTTTTGCTGTCGTACTTTCAGAACCATCATTTACCGTATAAAAAAATTCATCCTGACCTACAAAATTTGGGTCAGGAATATAGCTTAGGTTTGGCACACTGCCTTCTAATTTTCCATGTTTTGGTGGTGTACTCACGGTATAGGACAATGGATTATTGTCAGCATCACTTCCTTTAAGCTGAACTGCGACAGCTTGATCTTCATTCGTTACAACATCAATATCTGTTGCATCTGGTGGGGTATTAAAACAGTGTTTAAAACCTTTAAAGACGACTTTAATCCAAGGTATTTTTTTATTATTTTGATAAGTAAATCCAACATCTATTATATCAATAACGGCATAACCACCGATTTGATAGACTAATCGGTCTTCACAATGTCCTAAACCAATTTTGCAAGTTACATTACTTACCCATCCTACAATTTTATTCCACCCCCATTCTTCTTGTTCCTGCAAAGTAGATTGAGCTTTCCATAGTGGAACCCAAACTTCTTTCTTTTGATGGAAGAGTTTAAATTTTAGTGCAACGTCAATATTTTCAATATCACTTAATGATGCTGAATACATCCAATCATTTACATTCGGTGTTTTATCTTTTTGGTCAAAGGGATTATGGTAACTTTGAGATGGATTATTTTGCGCTAACTCGCTTAATACAGGTAATAGACCTTTTTCACCTTGCCAGTTGATCCATGAAAAACCTGTCTGGTTAATACTTGGAACATGCTGTGTTAAGGTAAATACTTGATTAATTGAAGCATCATTAAATTGATCAATTGGCAGTGCAATTGATTTAAATATGCACTCTTTTTTATGTTGATTTACGTGACATGAATGATGATTATGATGGTGATCATGTTTAGGAGTTAAAAATAAGCTGGCATTTGCGAGTGATTGTAACGTTAAGCTAATAACCAATAAAAAAAAGGCAACACAAAACTGCAATACACTTTTAGATCGCATTGAAACCACCCCTAAATACCCAAGTAAACTAAAATTTAAAAATAAAAACACATTGTTAACATTTACTTAACTATATGTTTTAAAAGATATATATTGCATTACAAATGTTAACAAAGTCAATAAAATAATTAAAATCATTTCTATTACTTAGAATAAAAATTGGCTTTGTTGCATAAATAAAAATAAAGATGAGTCAGTCTATCTTCCCGATATTTATGCAACAAAGCCATTTTAAATATATTGTAGCTTCTAAGTTAAAACTGACATATAAGAGTAAAATATGTATTTTTCTAAAAAAAATAAGGAGGCATAAGCCTCCTAGCTATTGATTGACTTCCCTAGCTGACCAAGTGACGCGATTAACAAATAATCCCATTAGTTTTGCTGTTACCAAATCAATTCAAAGCCTGCACCGACTGCTGTAAACCTTTCTGAATATCCTGTACATGAGTCAAATCATAGGCTTGCTGATGCTGTTCTGGTCTTGATTCATCCGTATAAAACTCCTCAACAATATCTAGACCCTCGTCACCGCCCACCTCAAAACTGGCATTGCCGTAACCCTGCCGTGCCACATGATCCAACGCCTCCTGATAAAAGCCTGCTGCCTTGCTCTGTCCATCAATTTGCTTGGCCGAGCTAATTGCCTCCTGCAAATTCACACCATCCCTTAAAGTTAAATCCACGTAATAGATCGGGGTACGGTAACTTTGTGTGGTGCTTTTACCTCTTAAAGTCAGTTGTAATGGCAAACACGAAAGCAAGTCACCCGATGCTGCATGATAGTAACGAAGCCGTGCCGCCAAAGTCCGTATGCTGTTAAAACCTGTGGTTCTAAAGATGAATGTGCCAAATTCATCTGATTCATCTAAATTGACGTAGAGTCTGCCATAAGGCTTACACAGCCCGCCCTGTGCCAATGGACATAAATCAGGGGATGGGCATAGATGCTGTTCAATGCCATTTTGCCCAAGTCGCTGACAGGTTTCCCCATTGCCTGAACAGATCAAGCGTCCAGTCTGGCGGTCAAATAGGCTGTACTCTGCCCGCAAGTTTAGTTCAGGATCATTAAAGATCATACGCACAGGAATGCTTCTTAACTTTTGGTGTTGGTTCGGTGCTTTAGCTCTAAGTTGTTCATCTAGTGGATGTTTGACCCAGCCATCCTTATTCTGGATTTGGCTGGTAATGGTAAATTGGTCATCCTTTTCAGGGATGCGTTTGCCGTTCTTTTCGACAATCTTGCCGATGCTAATACGACCTAAAACAGGTGGTGTAATTGCGAGACCTTTAATCATGGTGATGTCCTCTATATAGATGTTGAAATGGTGTTTAAATACGGGTAAATAAATTTTGGGCATAAAAAATCCCATACCTGTTGGGGTATGGGATCGGTTGGTTTGGATTTTGGATAATGGCTGAATTATCCACCGTTGGGATAAATCTGAAATCTTCGTGTCCCAGCCCTGGTTTGTGGAAACTGCTTGAGATATTCAGGGTGCTGTTTCAGTAAGGACTTACTATCTAAACTGATTGAATCCTGTGACTTTTTCCACGTAACTGATCCTCCTATAAATATAGCCCGCTCCGCATCTTTCATCATCATTTGTAGTTGATGTTTCAGCTCATCAAAATACTGTTGGTGCTGTTCAACCTTATGTCGCTCCTCTAACAATTGATTGAATAGATAGTTGGCTTGTTCATTTTGGGTCAGGTCTTCCACCAATAATGGAATCTGTTCAGGATAAAGTTGTTGTAAGGCTTTAGCTGCTGAGTCAGAGGCATCGACGCTCGGTGGAATCCCTGTTTCAACACATTGCCAGAAGTGACGTTCGGCATTAATGAGGTGTTGAATCACGGTTTCATTGCGTGTGACTTTGAAGATTTTAGTTTCATGCCCACAGATCAGGGCACAGATATGTGCTGCCTGTTTGCCTGTTACTGCCAGTTGGTGCTGCACTTGGCACAAAACATAAAGCGGCACACCATCTCGCCAAAGCTTAGAGCCGTGCTCACCTACGGTTTTACACTCTAAGATTTGCACTTCTTCATTGCCCACCACGGCATAATCCAAATTAGCCAACATAAAGTGTTTGTCGTCATCAGGATGTTGCAGCACCGCATTGACCCGTCGTACCTTGTTATTGGTGTGCATGCTGTAGTATTCGGCAACAAGTGGTTCAAGCTGTTTGCCCCAGTACAGGGGTGCATAGCCTGCACTTTCGTCCTCGGTGTTCTGTTGCATCCGACCTGTTTTTATCATCCACAGTTCCAGCATGCTCATGTAAGGATTAAGTCCACAGGCGGTGGCGGCATCACTGCTGCCAATACCCTGTTTCCGAACTTCCAGCCATTGCTGGTAGTTCATCTGTTTGGTGTTGGCAAGACGTTTGGCTGTGGGTATTTTTGCTTTTCGGGGTAGACGTTTGCTTCGTGTTCCAACTTCAATCTGCTGACTCTGTTGGTTTAGGTTCGGTAAATAAGGTTGTAGTGGTGGATGGTTTAGGGTGTTTTGAATCTGGGTATTGATATTCATTGGACTGTCCTAGTGGGTAAAATGGAAATTTGCGGCATAAAAAAGCCGCATCCGAAGATGCAGCTTTAGAAAATAAATTTGAGTTAAGTTTGCTTAGGCTAATTTAGGCAATCATTCTTAAGGCCTGTTCCAGTCCACGCTGTTTAATAGCTGCACCCGTACCGAACCAAGCCGAATCAAGACGGTAGTCCTGACTCATGGCTCGACGCTCGTGGTCAACAAATTCCGTGATACTGCACAACAAACCGTAGGCGGTATCCTTGGCTGAGCTAAGTTCAGCCCCTCGCCCATGTCCATTAAACATGGTCATGACTTTCGACATGGCACGCCCGTTGGGTTCAGTTTTATTGTCTGCTTTGGATGAGTTTGTTTGATTCGGCATGGCTGCATTTCGATAAAACTGAATAATGCTTTCATCTTGTTCAGCCATACTGAGATTGGTATTGTTAAATACCGCATCAAAGTAAGCTGCGGCTTCCTGCTGTGTCACTTTACGCTGGCTCAGTTGCTTCATTTCATACATGTGCTCATCCCATGCACGAACAGAGATGCCGAGTTGCTGTTTTACTTTTTCAGCATCAAATCGGGTACTGTGGGGAACCTTGACCACACCAGCATTGTTCGCTGTGCTGTTGTGTGCTTTGAGTGCAATCGCTAAAGTGTTGTTGCATACCACACGAATCGAAGTAAATTGTGCTGTGGTGGCAAGCGTGCCATCACAGGCAGTTGCCAATAAAATGTAGCCATTACTGATATCCTTGCCTTTTAAAGCTGAGCTTTGTCCTGTTTTAGCTAGTGCCCAGAATTTCTTGCCACCTTTCAGTACCCCTGCGGTTTCCAGTTCAAAGCCTGATTGTTCAGTCAGGTCTTTGTAGAAATGCAGGATTTCCATCGGCTGGACTTCCTGAAAACGCTGGCTAACCACAGATAAAGGAGCATGGGTATCAGATCGGTAAAGTACACGTTGCTCCTCAAACGGCATGATGATGCTCTGCCCTTTTTCATTCTGGGCCATGTAATTGACATCAGAGGATTCAATTCGCCAGTCCATGCCTGCCTGTTGTGCCCAGATTTCTAAAGGTTGATTAGGTGTAAGTTCATTGCCTAGGCCATGCCAAGGGGTTTGTCCTACAAATGCCATAGTTTCAACTAAATGTGCCATACGGTTTTCCTTTTAAAAGATTGAAATTGCATGATGCAAATTCAGATTTTGTGCATAAAAAAAGGCCTGCTGGGGGAGCAGGCCAAAGTGGGAAGACATCAAAATGCTTTTGAATACATTGATTCACCTAGATGGTATATATCTGAAATTTTTTTAAATTCATTTTGTTCATCATTTAATTTTTCTGAATCAATAAATTGACGTGTTCTTTTTCAGCGATTATGATTCCCATGCTGGCCTACATTGCCAGTCGGTTTTAGCAGACCGTTCCGAAAAAACATTAAGAGTTCATTCTTTTAGTGTGTATTCCCTCGTGCCCCCTCTGCGGTGGAACGGGAGGGGGACGCGTCCGCGCGTGCTGGGATTTTTCGGCCAGTCTGCTAACCCCCTTTCGTTCTGCCACCATAATAATGTTTTGGTAGAACTTCTTTTTCCTTAAGAGAATTCTATTAACATGGAAAAATATAAGTTATCAATCCTTTGCGGGGCTATGTTATTAACTGCTTGTGGCGGTGGTAATAGTGGCAATAACAACTCTACAGAAGTAAAACCTGAACCAATTCCTACTCCAACCTGTACAAATACCCAGTATCTTGAGGGAAATATTTGTAGGGACAAAGTCGCTCAAACCATCACAGGTTTAACCTTACCCAACTCAATCAATGTAGACCAAACAGTATCTTTATCTGCTCAATCCAGTGCAGGCTTAGCACTTACATATACCAGTAAAACTGTTGATCATTGCCGTATTACTGGTGATCTTGGTCAGCAAAAAGTTGAAATGTTTAGTGTTGGCGTATGTACCATTGAAGCCAATCAGGCTGGTAATGGTAAAACACTTGCAGCACTCCCTGTTTCCGCTTCATCCACCATCTTGCCAGTGCTGACAACAACAGGTATTACCTTGTGTGGTACAAATGATAAAAATAACCTTGTTTGTAACGCATCTAATCTGAGTGAATTGCTCGGCTTAGGACAGGATGGTGAAGTTCAGGCTGGGAAAAAAATGACCTATAGCCTGATAAAACATAACAATGATGAGTGTATCAAGGATCAGATCACTGGTTTAGTCTGGGAACAAAAAACCGCAGATGCAAAATTACATGACAGTAACTGGCGTTACTCTTGGTTCAATGCAAATACTCAAACCAATGGTGGCAATGCAGGTTCGCAGGCTAGCTCGACTACGTGTGGCTCTACGCTAACAAGTTGTAATACAACTGCTTATATCGAAGCCCTGAATAAAGCTAACTATTGTGGTTATAGTGACTGGCGATTACCAACCCGTAGTGAACTGATCAATCTGACAGATTACTCATCAACTCAACCCTCTTTAAATCCTATCTTTACCAATACGACTGTTGTAGATCGTTATTGGTCATCAACCACGAGTGCAAAACAAAGTACTCAGGCATGGATGTCTGACTTTAAGGATGGTGCAGCCAGTCCTGCTTTCAAGGACTATATGGGACATATCCGTGCGGTACGTGCCAGCCAATAACAACACCACTTAAAGATAAAAAAGGATTCTAAAATGAAAGCATCTTATAACGCTTTGTTGATTACTGTTATGAGTACCTTATTGGCTCACACCACTTATGCACAAACCTGTAACAGCCAAATCAAAAAAGTTGTACCTGACACACGTTACCAAATTGTTGAAGGTAGCAATGGCAGCGAAGTGAAAGACATTAAAACAGGTCTGATCTGGCAACGTTGTAGCGTAGGGCAAATGTGGGCAAATAATCAATGTTACGGTACGCCACAAAGCTATACATGGTCAGAAGCATTACAAAAAACCAAAGCTTTGGGTAACGGTTATCGCTTGCCCAATGTAAAGGAATTACAAACTTTGGTTGAAGAAGCCTGTGTAAGCCCTGCCATCAATGAAACAATTTTTCCGACAACTGCCATCAATGACTATTGGTCATCATCTCCAAAGGCCAGTGATAACCGTTATGCGTGGTCAGTCAATTTTGAGGAAGGTACAGTCAATAGTGATTCCATTTACTACAAGACTGCCAAAAAATTTAATGTCCGTGCTGTTAGGAATTCCAATTAAAACATTTTTGTCGATTGCCTGAGTGCTGCTTATTCAGGTGATCGTCATGCCTTATGGAGGAAAGGTCTATGAATAAGCCAAATATGGCATGGATGATCTCAGCATCTTTCCTGCTACTGACCGCTTGCAGTAAACAGGAACCTGATATTAAACAGCCTCAAACAACTGAAGCTAAACCAGCCGAACATTCCAGACTTGACCAATTGAAGTTAGATGCGATTAAACAAATGTATGCTGAAACTCAAAAAGTAGAATCTGGAAACGACACACTCCCTCGTTATTCCACAGATAGATTTAAGGCAATCCTAGAGATGACCAAACAGTTTCCTGGGGAAATCTGTGGATACAATAGCGACGTTATCATGATGTCACAAGCTCCTGACTATACCAAAATGAATTTCAGCTATAGCTTGAATCAACAAGGTCAGGTTGTTGCCAATCTTGGTCGGGAATCCATTGTTTACGAATTAGTGTGTTCTGCCAATTCTTGTTTGGTAGATGATGTGATTTTTCCTGAATATGGAAACAGGCTAAGTTCAGATATTCAAAAAGAGTGTGGTGAACTGGCTCAATATCATCAAGAGCAACAAGCGGCACAAGAACAACCCCATTACCAATTTTCTTATCATATTGAAAGTCAAAACATGAGTTTTGGAAATCAATCTACCACTATATACACCCTCGTTATTTCATCAGAGTCAGATAATCCCGTAGAACTTAACAAAATTAGTGTCAATCGAGGTAACTGTCCTGTTCACATCATTGGAGACCAAAACAATATTCTTCAATTTGGGCAGAATTTCAAGTTAAGACTACATTGTGATGGAGTCGATGTTAAAGAGGTACGTCTGCTCGTTGACAAGGACAAAGAATTCGTAATGAAGTCTCGGTACTAAATAACGAACGTATTGCCATGAGTAAACAACATGGTCAACAGCCAAAAAGGAATTAAATATGAAAAATATAAATGTATTCAAAACCACTTTACTCGGTGCATTGTTAGCAACCTCATGTGGCCTATATGCAAATCCACTACCAAGCTATAAAGGCATCCCCAAATCAGACCCTAAATTCGCACAGTTTATGCAAAAAAATAATAATAAACTGGTTCAACTCGACCTTACCATTAAAGACCCTAGTGAATATGATGACATCAGCTATGGATATAAAGGCGTAAGTCCAACGTTCTATATCCCACCTAAAGGCAAGCTCTATTATGATATCTATATCGATTGTGACAAAATTGATAATCCAAATGCGGAGAATAGCATTCAGAGATGCTCGCCATATGTAAAATGGAATACACAGACGGGTCGATTAACAGGCAAGTTTAAGGTTCTGGACAAAGGTAAAAACGGAATGGGTAATAGGCTCTTCATGCTTGTTGCAGTTAAATAAAGTATTTATGATCCTCAAAAAACAGGGAGGCATAAATTGCTTCCCTGTTTTTCTTCAGTAAAAGGATTGCCCACAATGCTGGCATTGAAAGCAGGACTGCACAGTTTGGGTTGAAGCAGAACCAAACACTGTACCCAGTAAACCACCGACTACGGCTCCAGCAATCCCTCCAACCAGAGGGGACACAGGTAAGGTTTTTGATAATGCTGCACCCATCGTGGCAAATGATGCTGAGGATGCCAGACTTTGGTTGCCAGCTTGTGAACCACTATTTTGCACAACACGGATCACATGTTCTGAATGGCAATATGGACAATTGATTTGCATAAGATGTACCTCTTAAATAAGAAAGGCTTACCGTTGTGGTAAGCCAATAAAGAGAAGATGTTTCTCATCTAGATGGTACATATCTGTTTAGAGTTTCAATTAACGCTGTGACATGCCAAAGGTACGCATCTTACTGGAGGTTTTCACACGGAGATATTGAAGCTTTTCAGGCTGAGCCAGATACGAGAGCGTTGAGCGCATATTCTTTGCTTGATGATGAAGATTACTAAAAACAACTCCAATGCCAATATTGCCCTGCTTTTCGTATTGCTTTAAGTATCTAGGATCATGACAGTTAAAATAGCTTCCATCACCATCTGTAATACTTTCCCAAAATTTACCTATAGCCTTGGCAATACTCCATGCACCAATGCGCTTACGCTCATCAAAAACTAATGCCACATGGCAATGGTAACCTTTCCGTTCCCCCTGCTCTAATGCCCATACCAAAAGTAATAAGTCATCTCCATAGCTAGAACGACTAATCTTTCTTCGTAATTTTTCTAAATCGGCATCAACCTGTTCAATATCTGGATTCACTACATACGATAAATCCAGACGAACAACAAGCAAGGCTGAATAACTGCTCAGCAATTCACGTAGCCGATTATCAAGTTTGTCAGTATTTAAACTTTCATTATAACGATGCTGACTCAATTCATTAAAGTGGTCAGCTCTGACCTGATTGAAATAGTTTTGCCATTCTCTAAATGATCTCTGATTTAAACGATGGTAGAGGGATGTAGATGATTCTCGTTCCAGATCATAGTCATACAGTAAACTACAAAACAGCGTGATTAAACATGAATAGCTAAAATCAGGATTATAGACCTGATGAAAATCTAAAAGGTAATTGCTAAAGTCTTCATAGAAAGACCGTGGCTGTCGTGTTGCATCCAAGCTTGAAAGAACAAAGCGTTCAATTTTGATTAATAATGCTGATTCATTAATTTCATGGTGACTAACATTTAGTCGCATGCTCATTTACCTGTAGTTGTTTAGGACTACATGAAATGGCTACAGGGTAATTAATTACATTTAGACTTTGACATGATTGTTGATTAGATGAAATTTAATTGTGTTCTTAATTTGATGGGTTAATACGTTTGTTTATTAGTTCTGAATTAGATCATAAATATATTTATACAAGTACTAGGTTAGTAGTATAAACAAATATTAGATTAGTATTATGAACTATGTCATTACACCTACACTACAATCTATTTTAACAATGTAAAATATACTCCTCAAGTTGGTTTTAATGTCAACAACTGTGATATACAGGTAGTTTACATCCATGATAAGCTATCTGTTTAATGTCAAGTTATCCGAGGCATAATAGGTAATCCCCCCTAAAAATAAAAGGATGTAAAAGTAGAATTTTCTCTTAAGATAGAAGCAGGAGATTCTGCATGAAAACATCTAAATTTACTGACAGCCAAATCATGTCCATCTTGAAGCAAGCTGAATCAGGTACACCTGTTGCCACTCTTTGCCGTGAACATGGCATGAGTAATGCGACTTTTTATAAATGGCGTGCCAAATATGGTGGTATGGATGCTTCATTAATTACTCGACTGAAAGAACTAGAGGCAGAAAATGCCAAGCTTAAAAAGATGTATGCTGAAGAGCGGCTCAAAGCTGAAATCATTCAGGAAGCTATGTCAAAAAAGTGGTAAAGCCATCTTGTCGTCGGCAGATGGCACAACAAGCCGTTGCTTATCATGCTATCAGTATTCGCTTGGCCTGCAAGGTATTTAGTATCAGTGAAACTTGTTATCGCTATCAGGCAAAGCTAAAAGATGAAAATGAAATTATTGCTCATCATTTGATAGAGCTGACTGAGCAACACACCGATTGGGGCTTTGGATTATGCTTTGATCATCTGCGCCATATTGAGCAAGAATGTTGGAACCATAAACGTGTATATCGTATTTACTGTGAGTTGGCGCTGAACTTACGCATTAGACCAAGACGCAGATTGAAACGACATGCACCTGAGCCACTGAAAGAACCGATCCGACCTGATCAAGTATGGTCTTTAGATTTTATGCATGACCAGCTAAGTGATGGACGAAGTTATCGCTTACTGAATGTGATTGACGATTATCGTCGTGAGGGTTTGGTGATTGAGGCTGGGTTATCATTGCCAGCACTGCGCATCATCCGTACATTGAACCAGTTGCTTGAATGGCGCAATAAACCTCTGGCGATTCGCTGCGATAATGGACCTGAATTTATCAGCCATGAATTTGTTAACTGGGCAAAGTTGCATGACATACGTATCGACTATATTCAGCCTGGCAAGCCACAACAAAATGCATATATCGAGCGCTACAATCGCACGATGCGTTATAGTTGGGTAAGCAAACATTTGTTCGATACATTGGAACAAGTGCAAGACTATGCAACAAATTGGTTGTGGTTCTATAACCATGAACGACCACACAAAGCCAATGGAGGCAAACCACCTTTGATGGCTGCTTAACCTCTACTTTTAACTTCGGTTATTTATGGGAGGATTACCAATACCCTTACTGGTTGTATTCGATTCCATTAAAATTGAACAGAGCAACAACTAAGCTAGAGCCTGTCCCATTTGTTGCAGATATTTTGCATAGCATAGCCGCTACAATTTGAGAGCATGCCCCTTATATACGTTATGCCAAGCTTATAAGAAAATCATGGGAAATCAACTGAAATATCCCTAGAAACTCCCCGAAAACTCCCTCTACATTTGGCTAAACTGCACGTAAAGCTTACTGTAAGAAGGAAATTATCATGTACCAAAGTACTGCACATAAAGAACTTAATCAGCTTATTAAAGCATCTACGGATGATGATATGATCTGGTTTCTACATTTAATGAATAAAGATAATGAGGAGCATCGTTGCAATATTAATATTAGTGATACAGATGACCTGTTAATACAATCCACTATTAATATATTAAACACATTAAAAAACACTGATGAGATTAGAAGAAAAATTCTAGATAATTATACAAATATTAATGAGAATAGCATTTTTAATTTTATGGATAGTTTAAAAATATTTAGAGATAATCTTAATATACGAGGAAAAGACATTTCAGACTATAAAACGAATAAGCGTTTATTATATTTTACCTTTCATTCGATGTCATCTGATAGAGAGATTTCGTGGCGTACTATGTTAACCATCCAAAATGATTATTTTAGGTTTCTTTATATGCTGTTTATCTCACCTTCATTTTCACGATCCAACCGATTTCTTAACAATATAGAAGAACGCTTCAGTACAATACTAGCCAAGAATGAATTACATTTTAAGAGTTTCGACAGCAATGACTTTTACTTATGGGCTAAAAATTATATGGATCAAGACTCTGAAAATGCCAGATTCTATAATAGTCGAGACTATACGCCTGTTATTCCTCAAGACTATAAAATTGTCGTTAATGCCATTTTTGATGTTTTGCTAGATACAAATCCTCACATCTATAAAGCTCTAAGAGATAAACTATCAAATGCTTGGTATCAGAAAAGTTACCGAAAGAAACACAAAGGGCGTAAACATTATTACTTTTTTACTGATGTAACCTTTGAGTGCTTGCAGATACTTGCAAAAAAATACAATTTAACTGAAGAAAAAGTGATTGATCGACTTATCAATGAACACTACGTAAAAGAGTGTAGAAGTAATGACACGGGCAATCATTATTATACACTATAGTTTTTACACCTATAGACATTCATGGATAAGGTATCTCATCCATGAATCTTAAAACAGCATCAGTATATCTATCTTTTAACTTTTTCAAGTAGCTCAAGTAAATTTGTAGACATGTCTCCATGATAATAGAAATGACTAGGCAAGTCAGGGACAAGAAAACCATGCTTTGGTTGTTCTACAATATCAAGCATCGTGGATCGAATAAGATCATAGATCTCATAAAGTTTCACATAGTTTAAATATAAGCTTTTTGCTGTAACGCTGAAATCGAATTGCTCAAACAAGATTCTTTGGGCTATATCACTACAGCTACTATTATTACTCTCCTCTGAATAAATCGACCTGTCAAGATCGATCTCCTGTTCATAGATCAAAAGTAAAGCCCCCAACAAACTAATCCAATTGGCATTAGAGTTTGAGAAAATACAATTATGAAATAGATGTTTGGAAATCAATGAAAGGTAGTCTACTACTTGTCCCTTATCAGCCAAATCAATGTCAACATGAAGTACTGTAACATCCTTATGGTCACTAAAGATTAATTCCAGATACTTATGGTAATAGGCTTTCTTCTTCAAATTAATTTCACTTGAGGTAAAGCGCGATGTGTCCACAACCAAATCGCCAGCAACATGTCGGTAGTAAAGCCCTTTTCGGAAAATTTCAAACTCAATCAGTAACAATGCTCTTAAAAAAACATATTCATGATGAACCTCATCATAACGACCCTTTGCCGTATCCTTAGAGCTGTTTAATATCCCTAGAGTAACTATTTTTCGATATACATGACAGGTAATACCATGTTCAGTACCAAACCAAAGTATCTGAGCCACTAACTTATGGCAAACTGAGTGAGAAGCCTTATCTATCTGTGACAATTTGATAAGATCATAAACTTCCTTGATGAAATCTCCCTCAATTCGGCAGCTTTCCTTTAACCGTTCTTTCAAATGCCTCAAAGGAATTATCACATTCTTTTTATACATCTGATCTTGGACTTCACCTTGCTGTCGCTCATTTAAAGTCAGTTCTGGTATTTGCCACTCCCTGTTCTCATCAAAGCTTGAAACAATCTCCATACCGCACAAAAGATAGTGTTTATATATTTCTGCCTTCCGACCAGTGAGGTGCTTCTCTTCGAGCACCCCATCTATCAATTTATCTAATTGATCATAAAAATATTTTTTTTCTTCAGTGAAGGTTTGAAGGGCAACAATATCATAGAAGTACAAGTAGTCTACAATCTCAATAGCTGTGTTCTGAACATCATTAAGCTTAGGCATAATTAGTCTAGTGTCAAAAAAAGGAGTTCCGATTTCGTAATTTTCGCCACGATTTCCATTTTTTACAATGCTCCATAAGCAATCTTGAGAAATATTCACGTAGTGACGAGATATTTCAAAGCCATGCTTTAAGTCATTGTACAAATATAGGAGTCTCACAATGTACGAGCTAAAGACAATTGATTACCTATTTTTAAAGTATCGAACTCCTCACATCAAGTTAGAAGATATTACCAAAGAGTTTTATCCACATCTATGCAAGGAAAGGGTCTTAGAAAAGGCTCGCCAGCAGAAATTCCCATTTGCCTGTTTTCGCCTTGATGATAGCCAAAAAGCTCCTTTTTTTGTCCGCCTCGAAGAGCTTGCAAATGCCTTTGATGAGATTTATCGTCAGAGCCACTCCAGCTTCCAAAACACGATGCAAAAAGCAATCAAAGCTTCATAAGTGGGGATAATTACATGAATACAATTTCTGAGGGCAAAATTACAAGCATCATCGGAGAAGTTACTTCTACTGGTAAAAAAATTCACCAATGGGCAGAAGTATCGGTACTAGTGAGGTAAGGTAGAATGGGAGTTGCACATAACTTTAATATTGATCGTAGAGTTCGAGCAAAAGAGTTTATGACACTGCTTTCTATTGGCAGAACCAAATTTTATCGAATGATTAAAAAAGGTGAAATTCCACAGCCAATCAGAGTTAGCGAGAAAGAAGTCTTTTGGTACGAATCAAGTGTTAAAAAAGTTGTAGAAAAACACAAGTAAAATTCTGATATGATAGCCTGCTAAATGCAGGCTATCTTTTTAAATTAAGAGCCTTTTAAAACGGGTAACCAAACGGGTAACTCAGAAAAACTATAGAATTTAATTATTCTTTTTCAAAAGGTTAAAATGAACAAGATTGTTGTAAAAAAACATAATGGTGGCACGATTGCTCAAAATAAAAGAGCACGTCACGATTACTTTATCGAAGAAAAATTTGAAGCAGGCATGTCCCTCCAAGGTTGGGAGGTTAAGTCTTTACGTGCAGGTCGTATGACTCTGTCCGAAAGTTATGTCATTTTTAAAAATGGTGAAGCCTTCTTATTCGGTTCACAAATCCAGCCGTTATTATCGGCATCAACGCATGTGGTTCCTGAATCTACACGAACACGTAAGTTATTGCTTTCTCGTCGCGAACTAGAAAAACTTTTGGGTGCTGTCAATCAAAAAGGCTATTCATGTGTACCTTTAGCATGTTATTGGAAAGGTCATTTGGTTAAGCTAGAAATCGCACTTGTTAAAGGTAAGCAATTACACGACAAACGTGCAACTGAAAAAGACCGTGATTGGCAAAGAGATAAAGCGAGAATGTTGCATAAATAATAAAAAAACCTCCATTTATTGGAGGTTTTTTATCGCTCAGATTAAACAGCAATATGTTTTAATCTCAGCCCCGCCAAATATTTGCCAAACTTGCGTGCAGTTTCTAAATCCCCTTCGGGCGGTGTAATTTCAACGCTAGCGTTATCGGACTGCGTCATTAAACCCAGAAAACTCGACATTCGGTTGATATCCAATGGACTTCTTCCTGTTGGCATAAATGGCAAACCAGCCCATAACATGCCATGTTGCATCGCAAATAAATTAATTTGCTGTAATACCGCCAATTTGTCTCCGCTGAGACCACCACCGTTAGTAAAACCAGCAGCCAATTTCCCCTGCCATGTACGTGCCAACCAACGTTTAGAGGAGTCCTCCATAAACTGTTTCAAAGCAGAAGTTAAGCTTCCCATATAGGTTGGACAACCCATCACGATCACATCGGCCTGATCCAATAAATCCCATTGCGGTGCAGCCACAGAAAGTAGATGCACTTCGGCTCCCGCTTGTTCAGCGCCTTGTGCGATATATTGTGCAACCTTAGCTGTGTGCCCATAAGGACTATGGTAAATCACACAAACTTTGATTTGGGGAGTAATTTGCTCAATAACAGACATGGAGAATTTAAAAACCAATGAATTGAATCAAGTTTAACATTTTTAACGAATACAAGGCGAATCAATAGTACAAAGGATAGATTTATTGCATAAATACAAATGTTGCCATTCGTCCAGTTTTTGCATCACGACGATAGGAGAAATAATCCTCTGCTTGCTGATAAGAACACTGATCACCACCCAATACTGTTTCCACACCTAAACTGTTTAAAATAAATCGGGCAATTGCATACAAATCAGCCTGATATTTACCTTCAGTTTGACCTGAAATAAAAGCAACGGCTAATTCAGGATATTGCTCACAGAAAATGGCTTTTACTTCAGCACCGACTTCAAAGCAAGGTTGGCTGATCGCAGCGCCTAACCACGCCCAAGTTGGCTGAGATTTCATTTCCGTCACGGTATTTTCGATAATTCCATTAGCCAAACCACGCCAACCTGCGTGTAGATTGGCGACTTCTGTACCTTCATTATTACCCAAAACAATAGGCAAACAATCAGCAGTCATCATCATTAAAGCATGACCTGTGCGCTGTGTGACTAAGCCATCACCTTCAAGCGCAATAAATGGAATTTGCTCGTTAATTGTATGACAAATGCTGCTATGCGTTTGTGTCATCCACGTGATTTTATCTACACCAAATGCAGACAACTCATTCAACAAGAGCATTCGATGTTGCTGAACACGTTGTGCATCATCATTCACGTGCAAAGCCAGATTAAATCCTGATAGATTTTCATTTTGAGTTGCAATCGTTTGAGGATGCTGAATACCAGTTTGCCCAACATATACCCCTTTGGGCAAACCTTGTACAAATTCCATAAAATCCGTCCTCTTACCAGAATATATGCCTTAGCTTTTGAACGGGAGAAGCTAAACACATCCCCCTTTATTTAAAGAGAATTTTTTAATACGCTTCATTCTCTTGGCGAAGTACTTCCACCAGTTGAGTGAAATCCTCTGGCCATGGTGCTTCAAACATCATTTCTTCGCCAGTACGTGGATGCACTAAACCTAATTTTGCTGCATGTAACGCTTGACGTTTAAAACTGCGTAGCATGTCAATTAAGACTTCTGATGCGCCAGCAGGGAAACGTACACGATTGACATAAACAGGATCACCTACCAAACCATGTCCAAGATAACTAAAATGCACACGAATTTGATGGGTACGTCCTGTTTCAAGTTGCGCCTGAATACGCGTGAAGTCGCGGAAACGCTCTTTCACATTGTAATGTGTTACTGCATCACGCCCACCAGGTAAGATTGCCATTTTGACACGATCGACTGGGTGACGTTTAATTGGCTCATCAATCGTGCCACCCGCAATAATATTTCCATATGCAACTAAATCATAAACACGATAAACGGTTTTTTTCGCAAGTTGTTTACTGAGAGAAAACTGGGCTTCCAATGTTTTTGCAACAACCAATAGACCGCTGGTATCTTTATCAATACGATGTACTAAACCTGCACGTGAAAGCTCAGCCAGTTTCGGTGCATGATAAAGCAAGGCATTAACCAAAGTACCTGTAGGATTGCCAGCACCAGGATGAACCACCATCCCAACCTCTTTATTAATCACAATAATATCGTCGTCTTCATAGACAATATTGAGGGGAATATTTTCAGGTTGACTCGAGGTTTGGGCTTCTAATTCAACATTCAGCGTAAGCAATTCATTGCCTTCGCAACGATATTTAGGTTTTACAATGTTACCATTTACCAACAGATGTCCATCTTTCATCCATTGCTTGAGCTTTTCACGAGAGAACTCGCTCCAAACCAATGCAGCAACCTGATCAATACGCTGACCTAGATACTCTTCATCGAGTTGAATTTGCAACGATAAACGTGTTGCAGTTGTATCAGAATTATGATTATCTGCATCGACAGAATCTTCAAGTAAGAAATCTGTCTCAGAAAGGTTTGAATTGGAAGATTGTGTTGAAGTCATTTTGATGATCGATACAAAAATGGTTTAATAGCACCATTGTAGCTTATTGTCCCAAAAGCAGAGGAATTTTTATGTCGCTACCCCATTATAAAATTACCATATTGGCTTTATCTTTAGGCGTAGCGTCTGTATTTGTTGGTTGTAGCAGTAATCCAAGCAAAAAAGAAGTGGTTGATAAAGGCCCACAGTCAAGTGAACAAGTCTATTTTGAAAAAGCACAAAAATCACTTGAACGTAATCAATATACGGATGCTGTTAAATCACTTGAAGCGATAGATACGTATTATCCAACTGGACAATACACTCAACAAGCACAACTTGAACTCATCTACGCCAAATTTAAACAAAAAGATTATGAAGGTACGATTGCACTGGCAGATCGTTTCATTCGTTTAAATCCACAACATCCAAATGTTGATTACGCCTACTATGTTCGGGGTGTAGCCAACATGGAAATGAATTATGACAGTTTGATTCGTTATACCTCATTACAACAATCACATCGTGATGTGAGCTACATTAAAGTCGCTTATCAAAACTTTGTAGATTTGATTCGTCGTTTCCCAAGTAGCCAATACTCAGTAGATGCTGCACAACGTATGAAATTTATAGGTCAAGAATTGGCTGAAAGTGAAATGAATGCGGCACGTTTCAATATTCAACGTCAAGCATGGTTGGCTGCTGCTGAACGCGCACAATGGGTCATTGAACACTACCCTCAAACACCACAAACACCTGAAGCACTTGCAATATTAGCTTATAGCTACCAAAAATTAGGCGATCAAGCCACGTCTAAGCAATATATTGATCTCTTAAAACTAAACTATCCAAATTTAGTTAAGGCAAATGGTGAAGTAAATCTTCGTGCTGCTCGTAAAGAAGGTAGTTGGGTCAATCGTGCCACATTAGGCTTGCTTGGTCGTGAATCTAAAACGGTACAAGTAAAAGAACAAACCAATGGTGAAACTGAGCAACGCAGCTTAACAAATCGTTTGAGCCTTGGTTTATTAGATAAACCGACAACCGAAGAAATTGATTCTGCTCCTATTGAAGAACCAACAGATAAACCAAGTTGGATGAACCGTTTAAGCTTCGGGCTATTAGATAAGCCTGAGACCAAAGAAACTTCAGGGGCTGATGCTGCAAATTAATTTGCACTCATCAAAACCACAAAACAGGCAAGTCTACCCTTGCCTGTTTTTCATTTTATGCAACAATAAATTCTGACACACTGACTTCAATGAAGATGTTATCTCTCAGTCCAAAATGGTTAAATGTACATGGCAATTCCACAACATACGATTGATCAAATCTTAGATCGAACTGATATCGTCGATTTAATCGGTCAACGTGTGAAGTTAAAAAAGACTGGGCGTACTTACTCGGGCTGTTGTCCATTCCATCAGGAAAAATCTCCATCATTCCATGTATATAGAGATAAGCAGTATTATCATTGCTTTGGGTGTCAAGCGAATGGAAATGCGATTCGCTTCCTCATGGACATTGATAGTCGGAACTTTGTCGATGTGATGAAAGATTTGTCTAATCAGACAGGCATCGAATTACCGAAAGATAATCACGACAATAAAAAACTTTCTTATAAACGTAGTCCTCAACAAATTGCAGCGGCTCAACCAACAAATACGTCAGTCGCTGAAAATCCAGCACCTATTTCTGTAGCAGACGAATTTATCGATGGGCATTTTGTCGATATAGATCGCGTTATGGATGATCCTTTTGCTCAATTTGATCCATCCTTTTATATGGATGAACAAGTTCAAGAAGGTAATCTCTATGACTTATTGGAAAGCGTTGCTCAGTTTTATGAACGCCAACTCCCAATGAGTCAAAAAGCACAAAATTATTTCAAACAGCGTGGCTTATCGGCACAAACAATTCAATTTTGGCGTTTGGGTTATGCACCAGAAGATTGGCAGCATTTAGAAAAAACCTTCCCACAAGATATTGAAGGTTTGAAACAGTTGGGTTTGATTCGTTCTAGTGATAGCGGTCGAGATTTTGATTTATTACGTGAGCGGGTAATTTTTCCGATCCGCGATCATAAAGGCCGCGTGGTTGGTTTTGGTGGTCGTGCGCTCAATGATGAAATTAAACCTAAATATATTAACTCACCAGATTCAGAGGTCTTCCACAAGAATCAATTGCTTTATGGTTTATATGAGGGTCGTAAACTCAAAGCCAACGATTGGTTAATGGTCGAAGGCTATATGGACGTGATTGCCTTACAGCAATATGGGATCAATGGTGCTGTCGCAACACTAGGAACAGCCAGTAATGCAGATCATTTAACCACCCTATTTAAACAAAATTCTCGTATTACCATTGCCTTTGATGGGGATGCTGCTGGACAAAAAGCAGCACGACGCACCTTAGAAATTGCGCTCCCCTTACTCAATGATGGGCGTGAATTAAAATTCTTTGTGCTTCCGAATGAACATGATCCAGACTCATTGATTCGTCGTGAAGGCTTAGAAAACTTCCAAAAATTATTACAACAGGCGCCACTTTTATCTGACTTTGTGTTTGCTCATTTAACAGGACAGCATGACGTTAGTACGCCTGAAGGTAAAAGTTTAGTCATGGGAGAACTACGTGAATTAACAGAGTTATTACCTAAGCATGGCTCATTCCGTTATCTGCTGAGTCAATCTTTCCGTGAGAAACTCGGTCTAGGCAAACGTTTTACCCCTCAAATCAGCCACGATGCCTCTTTATCTTTTAATATTCAAACCAAAGATGAAGATTTTGCAATCGCAATTTTAATGCATCACCCATTTCTCTATATTCATTTTGAAGAATTACTTGCAGTGATTGACCAAACTGAGCTGCTGGCTAAAGTTTTAGCAGTGCTCAACATTATCTTTGATGATTTACCGGATGATCAGGAATTAGCAACCTATTACGTACTCGGTGCATGTAGTCGTTATAGTCATGAGATTGCCGATGTTATGCAGAGAACCAATATTGAGTCATTAACTCAAGCACCTGAGATTGCTGATAAATTGGCTAAGGACTTTTCATTAAATCTACAAGAAAAATATTTAAAATTAAAACTGAGATCACCTATCTCACTCATCGAATCACGCAATTTACGTCAACAATTAAATGAGTTAACAAAACAGATTAGCTTGAAGTTATTGTCCTAAGCTAAGTTACTGTCTCGGTTTACGCTCATGCTCAAACACATCCTTTAGATGTTGCTGTAACCATTCAAAATAATCTGGATTTTCAGCTTTAGCAGCTTCTCTTAATAAAATAGAAGTTGGGTGCATAAGTTTCTGTGATAGGCGATGAGCAAACTCCTGCATCACCTGTTCTGCGGCATGACCATGTTGCAATAACTCTAATGCATGTGCCAACTCTTTTTGGCTGACTTCTTCACTGTGCTGACGATAAGCTTGAATGGTGCTACTCGCCTCTTTCACTTTTTGTTGGGTCATCAATTGAGTAGCCAATTGATTCACCATAATTTCAGCCTCAACAGCCGCCTGACGACGTTGCGCTAAATTTTCATCAATCACACTTTGTAAATCATCCACACCATATAAATACACGTTATCTAATGATTCAACTTTCGGATCAATATCACGTGGAACAGCCAAATCGACCATCAACATTTGCTGATAGCGACGCTTTTTAAGTGCGGCTTTAACATCTGAATATTGAATAACTTGATGTAAACTTCCTGTACAGCTCGAGACAACATCTGCTCTATATAAATTCTGGGCAAGTTCAGCAAAAGGAATAATTTCAACCTCAACTTGATGAGCAATTTCTTGTGCCAGTAAATCAGCACGCTCACGGCTACGGTTACAAATTAGAATTTTTGCCACACCCATTTCCGCTAAATGCTTAGCAACCAAACTATTCATTTCACCTGCGGCAACTACCATAACCGTTAACTTTTCAGGGCGACTAAAGACTTGCAATGCTAACTGAGCAACTGCATAACCCATTGAAACAGCATGGCTACCTACAGAGGTTTCTGAACGAACACGTTTCGCTGCATAAAAAGCATATTCAAAAACACTATTCAGTTCTGGCGACACAGTTTGTGCATCTTTAGATAAAGCCAAAGCACTTTTGACTTGTCCTAAAATTTGTGGCTCACCCAACATCAAAGAGTCTAAACCACTTGCAACACGCATCAAATGTGTAACAGCTTGGGCATTTTCGTAACGATAAACATGATGAATTAACTGTTTTACATCAATATTATTCACTTGGGCTAACCAAGTCAGAACACTATCAGCATCTTCTGTCATGGCATAAACTTCAGTGCGATTACAAGTTGATACAACAACTAAATCATTCAAAGCTGAATGTTTATTTTGTTCAAGCAATAGCGCAGCTAATCGCTCTGCATTGAAAGCGATTTGTTCACGAAGTTCAACAGAAGCTGTTTGATGGTTGACACCCAATGCAAAGAAAGACATATCAGATCATCATTTCGCTAAATTTATGTTATTGTGCAACATCGGTGTCATAAAAAGCATTACTTTGGATCAATAAAAATTGCGTCAGCTATATCGCCGTACCCTTTTTAGCGGCAAGACGATTCGACGGTATTCTACCACAATCTTGTTGTTAGGTAGCATGAGCTCGTATGTCTCTGCACAAGCAATACACGACATGTATGCAGATAAAAGCTTTGACAACGCATTACAACAAAGTATGGTTGCTGAATTTTCTCTTGCTTATGATGATATTGCAACTGCATTACACAATTATACAGTGCTGGCAATTCGAAGTAATTCAACCACAATCAAACAGCGTGCTTTAGATGTCGCCCTAGAATATAACGATTTTCAATCTGCATTAGATATTGCAACACATTGGGTAGAACAAGAACCCAAAGATGTTCCTGCTTTATTTTACTTATCACATATTGCCCTGAAAACTCATGAATATGAATTGGCAGCTAAAACATTAGATAAGATCTTAAATATTGACCCAACTGCTGATCTCGAACAAATTTTGGCAGGGATTGCACCCGAACAAGCACAAGATCGTGAAATTTTATTAAATGCCTTACGTACCAGTAAAGAACGTGAAAACCCATCTATCTTGGCTTTAATCGCTGGATTAGAAGCGCAAGATGGCTTATATGAGCAAGCATTAAATAATATCAATAAAGCCTTACGTAAACGTTCAAAATCGACCAGTTTCATTCTGATGAAAGCCAATCTATTAATGGCTTTACGCGACGATGCTGAAACACAAAAGTGGTTTGCACAAGCCAGTCGAAAAAATAAAAGCAATATTGATATACGATTAGCTGAAGCTCGCTATTACATTCAAATCAATCAACAACAGCAAGCATTAGATAAGCTTGAAAGTATTATCAAAGATTATCCAAAAACTGAAGAAGCCTTATTTATTGCCGGCTTAACCAGTATTGATTTAAAACAATACGAAAAAACTGAACAATATTTAGTTGAATTGCGTTCTTCAGCAAAATATCAGAATGAAGCTTATTACTATCTTGCAATCAATGCACAGCGCAAACAACATTATGAAACCGCAAAAGCATATTATCGGCTCGTGGATGGCAGCTTATATATTGTGTCTCGACGCAATATGGTCACTATTTTCGAAAAGCAAGGGCAATTAAATGATGCTTTACGCTTTCTTACACAAGAACGGGTGAATTATCCACAACATGCAAGTTTCCTCTATCAAGCTCAAGCTGATATTTTGAAAAAGATGGATAATAAAAAAGCAGCTTTAGTATTGCTAGATGAAGCGATTAAGAGCTTACCCGATGATCCTGAACTGATTTATGCAGAAGTATTATTGCTGGATCCTTATACCGATCGGGATAAATTAGATAAAACTTTGAAGCAACTTTTAATTATTGAACCCAATAGCCCGACCTATTTAAACGCTTATGCCTATACCTTAGCATTGCAAAATCGTCGCCTAAAAGAAGCGCGCAAATATGCAGAACTAGCGCTCAACTTTGCACCTGAACAAGCCTCTATTCTTGATACATTGGGCTATATCGCTTTTCTACAAAATGATTTTGATACTGCAACCAAAGTCTTGGGACAAGCCTATTCAATTAGCCAAAATATCAATATTGGAGTTCGCTATGCTAAAGCGCTGTATATGCAAGGCGCACTCACACAATTTAGTGAGGTGTTACAGCAATTGAAACAAAAACATGCAAATGCCCCACAATTACAACAACTTGATAGCTTAATCTTACCTATCACTGTAAAAAAGAGTTAAATACATGCGCTTGTTTTCAAAATTATGTGTCGCGATATGTAGCAGTAGTGTCCTAGTATTAACAGGCTGCCAACATCTAAGCCAACCAAATAAGATAATTGCTTCACCACAAGTGCAAGATGAAAATAACTTTAGCTTACAAGGTAAAATAGGTGTACGTACACCACAACAGTCTGGCAGTGCTTTTTTTACATGGGTTCAACAACAAGATCAATTTGATATTGAACTGACTGGAATTTTAGGTGTTGGGAAAACCCAAATTGAAGGCAAACCAGGTCAAGTCACCTTAAATAGCGCCAAAACAGGTCTGATTACGGCAGCTACACCTGAAGAATTATTAGAAAAAGCAACAGGTTGGCAGGCACCGATTATGCACCTTGCCTACTGGGTACAAGCGAAGCCTGCGACGCAAAATGCTCAAGCGAGCAAAGACGAACAAAATCGCTTGAAACAGCTCATTGAAGATGGCTGGACTGTTGATTTCAGCTATAACGATAAGCAAATCCTTCCAAATAAACTTTTGTTGAAGCAAGCACTTGCTGACGATAAAGAAAACTGTATTACAATGGTGATTCAAAACCGATAGATTAGATTCTTTTATGATTAGAGTACCTTCCCCTGCTAAATTGAATTTATTTCTGCACATCACTGGTCGTAGAGACAATGGTTATCATGAATTACAAACTATTTTTCAACTGATTGATTTATATGATTGGATGACTTTTGAGCCAATTGAGGATGGAATGATTCATATTGAAGGCTTAAACGAGGTTGCTCTTGAACAAAACTTAATCTATCGTGCAGCACAATTACTCAAACCCCATGCAAAAGAACCATGTGGGTTAAATATTCAAATCGAGAAAAATATTCCGATGGGTGCTGGTCTTGGCGGCGGTTCATCTAATGCAGCCACTACACTCATTGTACTCAATCAACTGTGGCAATGCGGTTTAAATGAACAGCAACTCGCTGATTATGGTATGCAACTGGGTGCAGATGTGCCTATCTTTATTTTTGGTCGAAATGCATGGGCAGAAGGCATAGGTGAACATTTATCATTCATAGACTTAGCTCAAAAACAATTCATAATTTTAAAACCTGATTGTTTTATCAGCACTCAATCACTTTTTTCACAAAAAACATTGACAAGAGATTCTAAGATCACTACATTTTGCGCCTATCAGTTAGAACCTTCTAGCTTTGGAAATAACTTTGAGCCATTGGCTCGACAGTTATATCCTGAAGTAGAAGAAGCAATGCAATATTTAGATCAATTTGGTCTAGCAAAGCTTACAGGTACAGGTGCTTGTGTTTTTACTGAAGTAACCAGTGAAATGGATACGAAGAAGATTTTGCAAAACGCACCTTGTAAAGCTTACTTGGTCAACAGTTTAGCAAAATCACCTTTAAGACATTTCAAAGTTACACGTTAGGGGCGTCGCCAAGTGGTAAGGCAGCGGGTTTTGATCTCGCCATCCGTTGGTTCGAATCCAGCCGCCCCTGCCAATTTTCACCTGTAGATGTATGTAATAGGGGCGTCGCCAAGTGGTAAGGCAGCGGGTTTTGATCTCGCCATCCGTTGGTTCGAATCCAGCCGCCCCTGCCATTACATATTATCAAATTAGGGGCGTCGCCAAGTGGTAAGGCACCGGGTTTTGATCTCGGCATCCGTTGGTTCGAATCCAGCCGCCCCTGCCATTTCTTTTAGACAGACTTGTTTTTCATCGGTATTTGTTCAAATATATTGACATTATCATGCAAAACGATTAAAGTTCTGCCGCATTAGGGGCGTCGCCAAGTGGTAAGGCACCGGGTTTTGATCTCGGCATCCGTTGGTTCGAATCCAGCCGCCCCTGCCATATAATAGATTGTTTCCAAATTACCCGTTGGAAAAATTAAAAATTTTTCCCTTGCGCTCGGTCGAAGCATTGCTTCGCTTAACCCTCGCTCAGGTGCTTCATGCCCAATCTTGTCGTTTTCAGTGGAAGTGCTCATCCACAGTTCGCCCAAAAAGTCGTAAGCCATTTACATATTCCACTCGGTGCTGCTTCTGTAAGCAAGTTTTCTGATGGTGAAATTTCAGTTGAAATTACTGAAAATGTTCGTGGTAAAGACGTTTTTATCGTTCAATCTACTTGTGCGCCAACCAATGATAACCTGATGGAAATCTTGGTTATGGCTGATGCATTGCGTCGTGCAAGTGCTGGTCGTATCACCGCAGTCATTCCGTATTTCGGTTATGCACGCCAAGATCGTCGTCCACGTTCAGCTCGCGTACCGATTACTGCGAAAGTTGTTGCAGATATGCTTACAACTGTTGGTATTGATCGCGTTGTCATGATTGACTTGCACGCAGACCAAATTCAAGGTTTCTTCGATATTCCAGTTGACAACATCTATGGTACGCCTGCGTTATTGGCAGACCTACGTCAACAACAACATGACAACCTTATGGTGGTTTCACCTGACGTTGGTGGTGTTGTTCGTGCACGTGCTGTTGCAAAACAATTAGGTGATATCGATTTAGCGATTATTGATAAACGTCGCCAAAAAGCAAATGAATCACAAGTGATGCATTTGATTGGTGATGTAAAAGATCGTGATTGTGTCATTGTCGATGACATGGTTGATACGGCAGGTACGCTATGTAAAGCTGCTGATGCACTGAAACAATTTGGTGCTCGTCGTGTCATTGCTTATGCAACGCATCCTGTTTTATCGGGTAAAGCACTTGATAACCTTCGAAATTCTGTCATTGATGAACTTGTTGTCACCGACACAATTCCTCTTTCAGATGAAGCATTAAACTTAGGTAAAATTCGCCAAGTTTCTGTTGCAAGCATGGTTGCTGAAACAATTCGTCGTATCAATAACGAAGAATCTATTAGCGCAATGTTCGATAGTTATCTATAATAGCCCAGCTTTTTTCTTAACCCCTAGCCCGCTAGGGGTTTTCTATCACTAAACTGGTCGCAAGTTTAGTCTCTTAAATCTCAATGAGGATATGCCCATGGCAAACTTCGTATTAAATGCTCAAGCACGTGAAGCTGCTCTACAAGGGAAAGGTGCGAGCCGCCGCCTTCGTCACGCAGCACAAATTCCAGCAATCATCTATGGTGGTAGCGCTGAGCCTGTAACAATTACTTTAGAACTTCGTCAAATCGTTAAAGCTTTAGAAAATAATGCTTTCTTCGAAGAAGTAATCGAAATCCAAATCGGTGACAAAGTTGAAAACGTTAAAATCCAAGCGTTACAACGTCACCCAGCTAAAAACACACCTATGCACGCTGACTTCAAACGCGCATAAGTGTTAAAGGCATAAATTAGTGTCAGATATTTCGCTAATTGTTGGTTTGGGTAATCCTGGAAAGGAATATGCCCAAACCCGCCATAATGCAGGCTTTTGGTTTGTTGAACAGCTTGCTGATCGTTATGGCATTTCCTTAAAAGCTGATCCAAAATTTCATGGATACAGTGGTCGTGGTCAAATTGAAGGCCATGATGTACGTTTACTCTTACCTACCACTTTTATGAACCGTTCTGGTCAAAGTGTCGTACCATTTGCCAAATTCTATCAAGTTGCACCTGAAGCAATTTTAATTGCTCATGATGAACTGGATATGGACCCTGGCGTTATTCGTTTAAAAACGGGTGGCGGACACGGCGGACATAATGGTCTTCGTGACATCGTTCCGCATATTGGTGCTAATTTCCATCGCTTACGCATCGGAATTGGACACCCAGGTTCTAAAGAACGTGTTTCTGGTCATGTGCTTGGCAAAGCTCCTAGCAGTGAACAAGCTTTAATGGATGCAGCCATTGATCATGCCTTATCCAAAGTGAAAATGCTTGTTGACGGACAAGTTTCACAGGCAATGAATCAAATTAACGCATACAAACCCGCTTAAATTTAAACTGAATTGTTGATCAATCACGCTTGCCATATTGCATTTTTAAGCGCAAAATGCGCATCAAACCGCCTATCGCCAGCGGGAAACGTGACAAGTCAACCAATAAGATATTCATCTTAGGTCTTACTCAGGAGACGCTAGCCATGCTATCTCGTTTATTAAAATGTAAAATTCACCGTGCAGTTGTCACTCATGCAGAACTTCATTACGAAGGTTCTTGTGCAATTGATGGTGTATTAATGGACTTAGCAGGGATTCGTGAATACGAAGAAATCCACGTATGGAACGTAACGAACGGCAAACGCTTCACAACTTATGCAATTCGTGGTGAAGAAGATTCTGGTATCATTTCAGTCAATGGTGGCGCAGCGCACCAAGCTGATGTGGGTGATTTAGTCATTATTGCAACTTTTGGTGATTTCACTGAAGTAGAAGCAGACCTTCATAAACCACGTTTAGTTTATGCAAATCCAGATAATACCGTGAATCACACAGCAAACTGTATTCCTGTACAAATCGCATAAGCAGTAAAAAATTCCTAAAAAGTCAGTCAATATGAACTGGCTTTTTTTATGGCTGGGTCAATACCAAATGCTGAATAGAACTCATCAAAACAATTTAAAAAAACAATGACTTCCCCACGACAAAGCCGAAACTTCATTTGCTTAAATTCATATTTCAATAGAACGATCCATTTCATAAATAGTTCCCTTTCCTCTCAAAAATCTAGCTATAATCGGAACACATCGCTTCAGGGCGGGGTGAAATTCCCCACCGGTGGTAAGTTAGGCTTTGATCATCACCGACCTAATCAGCCCACGAGCCTGTATATATATATTTATATACTCGCAGATTTGGTGAGATGCCAAAGCCGACGGTATAGTCCGGATGAAAGAAGACGAAACTACCAGAACAACTTTGGTTCGTTTTGGTGCGCGCTTATTTTTACATCAGTCCTGGAATGTTCAACCGTATCCTATTTACGAGAGCGTTTCATTATGTCGAGTTTAATTCAACCCGAACTTTTCTTTTCAGCCCTTTCTCCTGCTGAACAACGTATTCAACAAGCTTTAGAAGACATCCGCCAAGGCAAACCAGTATTGGTAATGGATGATTTTGACCGCGAAAATGAAGCCGACTTAATTATTGCTGCTGAAACACTCACTGTCGAAACCATGGCACGAATGATTCGTGATGGTTCTGGTATTGTGTGCTTATGCCTGACAGAAGAATTGGCAGATCATCTAGAACTCCCACCAATGGTGGTCGACAATTCTAGCCAATTTAAAACAGCATTCACGGTAACGATCGAAGCAGCTCAAGGCGTTACGACAGGTGTGTCTGCTAAAGATCGCGTAACAACAGTTTTAGCTGCCACTAAAGATGGTGCTATTGCAAGTGACCTCAGTCGCCCAGGTCATGTATTTCCATTACGCGCACGTGATGGTGGCGTATTAACTCGCCGTGGACATACCGAAGGAACCATTGATTTAGCTCGCTTGGCTGGCTTAAAACCATCAGGCGTATTATGTGAATTGACTAATCCTGATGGTTCTATGGCATCAGGTATTCAAGTTTTGGCTTATGCTCAAACACATGGTTTAACACTCATTAGTATTGAAGAATTAGTTCAATATCGCTTGAAGCATAATCTCTAATCAAAGAATAAAAAGCCTCGAATCATCGAGGCTTTCCATCACTTCAATGGTTATGAAACTTTTCGTTCCACATTAAGTTCATCAACTTTGCTGATCAATTGGCTGAATTGTGAGATTTGGGCAATCGGTTGTGCCTGAACTAATTCATCTGCTGTTCCATAACCATAATTTACAGCAATGGTTTCAATACCATTGGCACGCGCACCAATCACATCATATTGGCGATCGCCCACCATGATACATTGCCGTGCATCCAACTGCTCTTTTTCCAGAATATAAGCAATCAAATCAGCTTTATTGGTACGTTCACCTGTTAATTCACTACCATACATTTCAGTAAAATATTGATCTAATTCAAAATGAGCCAGAATGCGTTTCGCATAAACAGTCGGTTTTGCTGTCGCTAAAAATAATTGATAACCTTGTACTTGTAACTGTTGCAACGTTTCTACGACTGTTGCATAGACTTCATTTTCAAATAAGCCAGTCACTGAAAAACGCTCGCGATATGCCGCCAATGCCTGCTCAGCGAGAGCATCATCGTGAGTATTTAATAACTTCGCTAATGAGGCTTTCAACGGAGGTCCAATCGTCCAATCCAAATCAACCTCATCGGCTAAAGGATGACCCAGTTTTTCTAAAGCATAACGAATTGA
This sequence comes from Acinetobacter sp. ANC5681, assembly GCF_023488045.1. Classification (NCBI taxonomy): domain Bacteria; kingdom Pseudomonadati; phylum Pseudomonadota; class Gammaproteobacteria; order Moraxellales; family Moraxellaceae; genus Acinetobacter; species Acinetobacter sp. ANC5681. Next base: position 61,651 of record NZ_JAMFKZ010000009.1, on the reverse strand, counting down.
GCGATGAATACCCGCTTTGGGGTCAGTTAAAGTCCCATCTAAATCAATCAGAATATTTTTGATCGTCATTCGTTCAATCTCTTAAAGCCTTACATAACATAGTCGAGAGTTTCTCGAAACTCCCATATACTAGCCTAAATGAGAGAATAAAAGGAAATGGCTGTGCGTCCTACCGTACTATGTTTTTCAGGTTTAGATCCATCGGGCGGTGCTGGCTTACAAGCAGATATTGAAGCAATTGGGCAAAGTGGCGCACATGCAGCAATTGCTTGTACTGCTTTAACCATTCAAAACTCGCAACAAGTCTTTGGTTTTGAAGCAACATCAAAAGAGTTACTACTTGCTCAAGCAAATGCGGTAGTGGGTGATTTACCCATTAAATGTGTGAAATCTGGCATGTTAGGCACGACAGATAATATCGCAGCCTTAGCTGAGTTTTTACGTCAGCATCCAGATTATCTATATGTGCTTGATCCAGTTTTAGTGGCAAATAGCGGGGGTTCATTGGGTGACCAAGCCACTTTAGTCAAAGCATTTGTTGAATTAATTCCATTGGCAACCGTGATCACCCCCAATACCGTTGAACTAAGAGCCTTAACAGGTATTGATGATATTGAGCAAGCCACTCAAAAATTATTTGAAATGGGTGCAAAAGCGGTATTGGTCAAAGGTGGACATGAAGATACACCTGACCATATTCGCAATGTCCTTTATGCTGATGGCAAAATGATTGCGGAAAGCCGTTGCCCACGCCTAGAGGGGCAATATCATGGTTCTGGCTGTTCTTTGGCAAGTTTTACTGCGGGGCGCTTAGCTCAGGGAGATTCACTCAAAATTGCCGTTCAACATGCAGAAACATGGTTATTTGGTGTATTAAAACAGGCTGAGACACCTGTACCCAATGGGCAAAAGGTTCCAAAACGCTTTTAATACTTTAGTGGTAATGAATAGAAATCTGCAGATTTCTATTCATTTGCTCAAGATACACTAACGATAGTTCACACCATTATTCAAATCAAAAACTTCACCACTTAAACAATTGGGGGCAGCATCTGCTAACCAAAATGCCATATCTGCAATTTCTTGTGCTTGGCAAAATTGCTGATTCAACGTGGCTTCTTTTAAACGTTTCTGTCTCTCAATCGGAATCTTTTGCATCATCTGAGTTTCAACAGGACCAGGTGCGATGCTAAAGGTTTGAATATGATATTGGGCATGACTTCGAGCTAAACTACGCATCCCATTTATCAACCCTGCTTTTGAAATTCCATACCAAATATCAGGATGTCCAATTTGCCCTGCAATTGATGCAATACTAATGATGCGCCCAGATTGCTGTGTTTTAAACATATTCTCAGCCACATCTATACTCAATTGCATGGTATGAATCAAATTCACATTCATAATGTTATACAGCTCATCCCACGTATATGAACTTGCTGTGAGTGTATTCATATAACCTGCATTATTAATCAGAATATCAAATCGTCCGATCTGCTCCATAACACTTTTAAGTTGCTTATATTGCAACATATCCGCTTGCCAATGATGTAAATGAGCATGGGTATATTGTGGTACTTGGCGAGAAATATTATGCACTTCATAATGCTGATCTAAGAATTTCTGGGCAATTGCCTGCCCGATCCCTTGACTTGCTCCAGTGATAACCACTTTTTTCATCATCAACCTATTATTCATCTAATTCAATAAAATGTGGTAATTGTTGGAAACGTGTTAGCCAAGCTTGAACATCTGGATATTGATCTAATTCAATGTTTCCTTGATGCGCTAAAGCGATGTAGGGATAACAGGCAATGTCTGCAATCGTAGCTGATTCACCAACCAACCAATGTCTTGTTTTTAAATGCTGATTCACCACTGCTAATGATGCATGTGACATCACAGTGGCATTCTCGATATCAATGTTCGGTTTCTTGATCAAATGAAATGCCCGAACTGCCGATAAACTAGAAGCAATTCTTTGGTTGGCAAAAAACAACCACTCTAAAATACGTGTCATTGTGATTGTTTCTTGTGGAAACCAAAGTTGATGAGCATCATATGTTTTGGCTAGATAGCATAAAATTGCCTGTGAATCATGAATATATCTCCCCTGATCCTCTAAAACAGGAATCTGCCCTAAAGGATTGAGCTTTAGAAACTCTGCCGTTTTTTGTTCTTGATGAAGTAAATTTACGGAGATTTGTTCATAGTCCAAATTCAAAAATGAAAGTAATAATCTGATTTTGTAACAATTTCCTGAGATTACAGTATTATAAAGTTTCATTGTCATCTTCTTTTGTGGTTATAGTTTCACTGTACCGAACGATCGGTACAAAAACAAGTGATCTGAGTAATTTTTTATGGATAAACCAACATTGATTCGATCTTTGTTAAGTATTTTTAGAGAATACGGCTATGAAGGTGCATCTTTATCTAAAATCTCAGAACGTACAGGTCTAGGTAAAGCCAGTTTGTACCATCATTTTCCAAATGGAAAACAACAAATGGCACAAGAAGTTTTGAGCTATTTAGAACAATGGCGCGAAGACAATATTTTTATTCATCTACAAAGCAGTACCCTACCCATTGAACGTTTAGAAGCTTTAACAAATTCATTGAAACAGGTGTATGAAAATGGTCATGTGGCATGCATTTTGGCAGTTTTGACCTTGAGTGAAGCTCACCAAATATTCTTACCTCAAATCCAACCCGTCTTTTTAAGATTGATTGAAAACATTGCACTCGTTTTACAAGATGCAGGAATGACAGAGGATCAAGCTTTAGAACGGGCACAAGATACCGTGATACGCATTCAAGGGGCTTTAATCTTATCTAGAGCATTACAAAGCTCAACACCTTTTTTACAACTGATGGATAAACTACCTAAACAATTATTAAGTAATATTTGAATTCTATAAAAAAGGCGCATAGCGCGCCTTCTTGACTTGACGCAATTATCATCTTAAATACGTCTTGTGAATCTATGTATATTTTTAAGTTAATTCTTCATAGAGAACCACAAAAAATGACTCTATGCTGCTTTCGATCAGCTCAAAGCATCATGCAATTTACGCATCTTCTCCCACAATATTCGCCATATAATCAATTGCAGATCGAACTGTGATAATTTTCTCTGCCTCTTCATATGGAATTTGAATACCAAATTCTCCTTCCAAAGCCATAATAAGCTCAACTACAGCTAATGAGTCAGCGCCTAAATCATCTGTAAAAGATGCATTAGGCAAAACCGTGTCTTCATCTACACGAAGTTGCTCAATGATGATCTCTTTAACACGTTTTGCTATATTCATAAAATTCCCTTTTGTTGTTATGGTTCCATAAATTATTTTAAATAGCATAAATTTTATACGCCTAAATAAACTCTTTTCATATTCAGAGTTTACTTTTTCTTGTAAAAATATGTATAAATCCTCTCAAGCGAAAGTTGAACACATAAAAAAGCCACCTTGCGGTGGCTTTTGATCATAAAAAATGATTAGCCAAGTTTTTTACTTACATAATCAATTGCAGATTGAACAGTCGTGATTTCATTTGAATCTTCATCAGGGATGGTGATATCAAAATCATTTTCAAAAGACATAACTAATTCAACTAGATCTAAAGAGTCAGCACCCAAATCATCCATGAAAGATGCTTCGTTTTTAATCTCTTCAGCACGAATACCTAATTGTTCAGCTACTGCATGTTTGATACGTTGTTCGATATCGCTCACAGGAATTCTCCTCATTGCTTGTGGCGTTTTAATTTGCCACTAGTTTAATTGAATATAAAATTTTTTAAAAGTTTATACATCGCCACTTAGGCCATGTATAAACCACCATTTACGTGTAAAACTGTACCAGTAATGTAACTAGCCTTATCGCTAGCAAGGAAACTCACTGCATTCGCAATATCTTGAGGTTCACCTAGACGATTTAAAGCTACTTGATCACTCATTTTTTTACGAACATCTTCGCTTAACTGATCAGTCATTTCAGTGGCAATGAAACCAGGTGCAACACTGTTCACTGTAATCTGACGACTACCCATCTCTTTGGCTAAGCTACGACCGAATGCTTCAATCCCTGCTTTTGCTGCCGAGTAGTTGGCTTGTCCAGGGTTGGCAAAATGTGCAACCACTGAACTAATATTAATAATGCGACCAAAACGTGCTTTCGTCATACCTTTAAGCACACGCTTAGACAAGCGATAAACAGCTTTCAGGTGAATGTTGAGAATGTCATCCCAATCATCTTCAGACATGCGAAGTAGCAAATTATCTTTGGTAATGCCTGCATTGTTGACCAATACCAACACTGAACCATATTTTTGTTCAATGTCTGAGACAAGTGCATCAATCGCTGTGCCATCACGAACATCGAGTACAGCACCTGCTCCATGTTCAGCAAAACTTTCTGTGAGTTTTTGCGCGCCTGATTCAGAAGTCGCGGTACCAACTACAAAAAAACCGTCTTGAATGAGTTGCTGTGCAATTGCTGCGCCAATACCTCGGCTTGCTCCTGTCACTAACGCAACTTTTCGTTGTTGTGTCATGCAATTTTTCCTTCAGCCACTAACACTGCGTTTAGGGCATCTTCCATACGTGCTTTGCTATCAATCGCAAATGCTTTTTCTATGTTCGGTAATCGCTTGGCAAGATTGCTGAGTACTGTACCTGGTCCACATTCAACCACGTACTGGATACCTTGATCTTGTAGATACTGCATCGTACGTGTCCATTGAACTGACTGGTATAACTGAGCCGTTAATGCCTGACGTAACTGAGCAACATCTGTCGCAATTTCCGCGTTGACATTTTGTATTACAGGAAGGTGTGGTAGCTCAATGGCAGTTTGTTCCAAAGCTTCAGCAAACTTTTCTGCTGCTGGTTTCATCAAGGTACAATGTGACGGAACAGAAACAGGCAATGCAATCGCTTTACCAGATTGCTCTTTTGCTTCAGCCATAACTTGCTGAACCAAAGCTGTACTGCCTGCAATCACCACCTGACCTTGCGCATTATAATTCGCCGCTTCAACCGAACCTTGGCCTGCCGCAGATGCATTCACTTTTTGGCAAAGCTCGATCACTTTCTCATCGGCTAAACCAAGAATTGCAGCCATTGCGCCTGTACCTTGAGGAACAGCACTCTGCATCAATTTTCCGCGTAAATGGACTAATTTAACAGCGTCAGCTAGAGTCATTGCCTCTGCTGCAACAAGCGCACTATATTCTCCCAAAGAATGCCCAGCCAAGTATTTCGGTGCTATACCCCCTAACTCTAACCATACACGCCATAAGGCAATACTTGCTGTTAGCAAAACTGGTTGAGTATTTTCAGTTTGATCTAAACCCTCACCACTTTGGGCAATCTGCCAAAGATCAAAACCAAGTGCTGCTGATGCTTCTGCAAAGGTATCTCGAACGACACTAAACTGCTCTGCAAGCTCAGCCAGCATCCCTACTTTTTGTGAACCCTGACCAGGAAAAACAAATGCTGTTTTTGTTGCTTGAGCAGCCTGCTCAAGTCGCTTAGTCGACATATAAAAATCCTTAAAATGGTCTATCGCCAGTTTTATCAACACTCATGATTCTACATGAGAATGACAACAGACTCTTTTCCGATGCGGCAATTTACCATTGATTAAATCGTTTTTTAATTGCGAAAAACAACAAAAAAGGGAGCTTTCGCTCCCATTTTTTTATACTTTAAGCTAACGCTTAATGCATATAACTCAATTATTCAGCATCAGCTGCTTTAGCGAATAATTGACGACCACGGTAAATACCGTCTTTAGTCACGTGGTGACGACGATGAGTTTCACCAGTAGTTTGGTCTACAGATAATGCATTCTCGGTTAAAGCGTCATGTGAACGGCGCATGTCACGGCGAGAGCGACTTTTACGGTTTTGCTGAACGGCCATGATGGCTCCTTACAAAGATCGAAAAATGGATCAGAACAAATTCAGTTGTCTTAACTCAACATGATAACACAAATTGTGTTATGAGTTAAGTTTGCCTTTCAAACTTGCCAAAACATCAAACGGGTTATCCCGCTTTTCTTCGACAACATCCTGAACGACAGGTTGATGTTTATGCTCACAAACATCATGTTTGGGAGACAAAGGCATCAACAATAACAATTCATCTTCTAGTAATGCGAGTAAATCAATCGAAGCAGGTGTATCAATACTCCCTTTTTTTGACGATTCACTTTCACCTAAAACGATGAAATCAGCATCCTCATCCAATCGCTCTATCAGTGACTCATCATCAATTAAAGCTAAATGAAATTCTGAGACTAATTCAATTTCAACAGATCCCAAACAACGTTGGCATTCCATTGGAACTTTAGTATCAATATGTCCATCTAACCATACAATGCGATGATAGGCATCCATTGATAGCTTACAGTCTATGTTGATCAATTGATCATCAATTGAACCAACAGCTTCTCGAGCAATACGAGCAAAGCGAGACAATGGCAGTGTTCCTGACCATGTATAGCCCTGTTCAGCCCATTTAAATGGCTCGATTTGGCTTGGAAAAGTATTTGCTGACATAATTAAGGCGGCAATTCTACAAATTCATCGGTACTCTGTCAAAGATTAAGATACAATTTTGCACTTCTTTAGACAGAACTCGTGGTAACACAGCAATGCATCTGTTGCAGCCGCAACTTGAAGTAACAACTTCATCACTTGTTAGCCCCCATTCAATCACTGCTCCTATGTTAACACCAGATCAAGTGCAACGCTCATCTTGGAAAACGTTAACAACAGAACCAGAACAGGTTGATTGGCTTATTTTACACTTTAATGATTGGTTTTCCCACCATAATGTCACGCTTGTTAAAGGTGATTTTGAACCAGAATATTTCCCAGCGATAAATCAACAGCCTGCAAAAATCCAGTTTGCACATGGTTTTTTTAACAGTGCCCTGCATGAAATTAGCCACTGGTCTATTTCTGGTGAGAAGCGACGTCTTTTACCTGATTTAGGTTATTGGTATGCACCCGATGGTCGTACTGCAGAACAGCAAGCTTTATTTGAACAAGTTGAAATTAAGCCTCAAGCCATTGAATGGTTATTTGCAACAGCCTTTGGTCGAAAGTTTCGTGTCTCTTTAGATAATCTAACGGGTGATAGCGGCAATGGGACACAATTTAAAGATAATGTTTTTGCTCAAGTACAACGTTATTTTTCAGGTGAAGCCACTTTGCCACGAGATGCTGCACTTTTTATTCACTATATCTGTGTTTGTACCCGTAATGGCTTACCATTACAACTAAATGAATTTAAACGTGAATTACTTGATTGAATGACAAAATTAACACATCTAGGACTTGCATCTTTACTAGAACAAGTTTCATACTTAATTCAGCCATAAAGATCAGGGAGTTACAATAATAATGTTACATTTACATATTCATCCTGAAAATCCACAGGCTCGCTTAATCACTCAGGCGGTTGAACGTATTCGTGCGGGTGATGTGGTGGTTTATCCAACTGATGCAGCCTATGCGATTGGTTGTCAGATTGGGAATAAAAGTGCGATGGAGCGAATAGCTCAGATTCGTGGCTTAGGTCCTAAACATCAATATGCAATTATGTGTTGTGATTTATCTGATATTGCAACTTATGCAAAAGTTGATAATGCGATGTATAGATTGTTAAAAGCCAATACCCCTGCTATTACCACATTTATTTTACCTGCTACCAGTGAAGTGCCAAAACGCTTAATGCACCCAAAGAAAAAAACCATTGGTCTGCGTATTCCAAGTAATCCTGTTGCACAAGCTTTATTACAAGAACTTGGCGAACCGTTACTCACCAGTACATTGATCTTGCCTGATCAAAAAGATCCGCTTGATGATCCTTATGATATTGAAAACCAGCTCGGTAAACGCATTGATGTGTTTATTGACAGCGGCTTTGGCACCTTATCCACCACCAGTATTGTTGATTTATCGGGAGAAAATCCTGTGATTGTTCGCCGTGGCGTTGGCGATGTCAGTGCTTTTGAATAAGCACTGATCCTTATTCAATCAAAAAAATCAGACAACTTCTGTTTCTGAATACCCTGCCAATCAAAATTGTCTGGGTTTAACCATTGCTGATAAGCATTTTTTAATTCCGACCACTCATCATCAACAATCGAAAACCATGCAGTATTTCGATTTCGTCCTTTTATGATCCAATCTTGGCGAAATACGCCTTCATACTGAAAACCGAAGCGTAAAGCAGCAGTTTTAGACGGCGCATTACAATCATCACATTTCCATTCAATACGTCTAAAACCATGTGCAAAACATTGTTCTAGCAGTAAGAAAATTGTTTCAGTTGACGCCTTTGATTTTTTCATTTTATGTGAAAAATAAACATTACCAATCTCAATCACGCCATGCCCAAGCCTCGGATTTAACAATGCAACCCAACCTTGTATCTCTTCAGCAACTTGAATTAGAAAATGAGTGGAATCTTTAAAACCGAATAAGTTGTCTAATGAATCTTTTAAACTATGTTGGCTCTGTGGAGCTGAATAAGGCAGATAAGTCCAGCATCGTTCATCGGGTTCTGTGGATACAGCTTTCCATAACTGTTCTGCAACCTGATTCGTAATTCCATCTGCTACATCAACCAACTGAACGTATTGTCCAAATATATTTCCCTGCACGGGTGAAGCTGTCACATTTTCTTCAAGCGAAAAACCTGTCGTTTGTCCGAACTGATTCCGTTGTGTTTTTAAATAATTTTTCATGGTGACTTATAGTTTAGAAATGCGATGTTGAATGACCGATTTAAGTATAAGATTTTTATATCATCCATATTCGCTTGTATAAGTATAGAAAATACCCTGAGAACTTTAAGGTTTTTGTAAGTGAGTAATTTATTAAATGAAGGATTTCGATTAGAATAGGCTTGCTTGTAGCATGTGTCACTTTCTTGAACACAAAAAAATCATCCTTTCATGCTTTTGAAAATTCGCGTGGCTTATAAACGGTAATGAATCAAATTCTTCCTTCGACCTTGGAATTAATTCCTTCCATTCGTGTGCTTGACGAGTGGCAAGAAGTCATACCTGAAGATTTGTACATTCCACCTGCCGCATTTGAAATTTTACTGGAGCAGTTTGAAGGGCCATTAGACTTTCTGATTTATTTGATTCAGAAAAATGGCTTTGATCTTTTACAACTCGATATTTCACCAATTGCAACCCAGTATTTATCCTATATGGATAGTATGAAGTCTTTGAATATCGAATTAACTGCTGATTATATGGTGATGGCAGCACTACTCGCTGATTTGAAATCACGATTATTGCTTCCAAAACCAACTCTAGTTGATCAATTTGAAAAAGATCCTAAACAAGAATTGATTGATCGTTTAGAAACATACCTCCGTATTAAGCAAGCAGCTGAACGATTGGGGCAAATGCCAATCTTTGAAAGAGATACTTTTAGTGCCAATGTCAGTATTGGACATATTGCTCCAATTTATGAGGGTTATGATGTCGATGCCCTGCGTGATGCATTATTCTGTATCTTTAACCGTCCTGAACCGATTACCCATGTGGTTGCACAGGAACCCGTATTACTTGAAGAACGTATAGCATTTATTGAAGGTCAACTTGCATCAGGTCAAGCATTAAGTTTTATGGAATTATTAAATCCTATGCAAGGTCGTATGGGCATGGTGGTGACTTTTATGGCAGTGCTTGAACTCACGCGCCAGCAAAAAATTCAAATCATCCATACAGGTATTGAAGCTCCTTTAACAGTTCAAGGCATTGCAGCATGAGTTTAGATCCATTTGACACCAATGAAGGAATGTCACTTGAAGATATTCATCACGATGTCTTATTACAGATTGAAGCAATTTTGTTCGCTAGTGACTCACCAGTTTCACTTGCACGATTAAAAGAAGCATTTCAAAACCAATATAATAAACAACAATTACGTCATTTTTTACAGCAACTTGCGATGTTGCAACATGGCCGTTCAATTGAGTTAATTGAGACGGCTCAAGGGTTCCGCTTTCAGGTGCGAGCAAAGTATCGCAATATTATTGCGCAGGTTTGGCCTGAACGCCCGACCAAGTTGTCACCCTCGTTGCTCGAAACAGTCGCCGTGATTGCGTACCATCAGCCTGTTACACGTGCTGATATTGAACAGATTCGTGGTGTATCGAATAATAGTCAGATCTTGAGAAACTTATTTGACTGGAACTGGATCAAAGAATCTGGTTTTAGAGATTTACCTGGAAGACCTGCGTTGTTAGTCACAACGCCCCAATTTTTAAATGCATTTGGTTTAGCTTCGCTAGGTCAATTGCCTCCCCTGCAGAACGCCAAGGAAGCATTCATGACACTCGATGCACATGCACCGAAGTCTTGAGAGGTGAACTGTTGATCATTATGTCTAAGGTTGTGCTGTCATGAGTGAAAAATTACAAAAGGTTTTAGCGAGAGTCGGGTTAGGCTCACGTCGCTATATGGAGGAAGTCATTGCTGCTGGTCGCGTCAGTATCAATGGAAAAATTGCTCAAGTGGGTGAACGTATTGAACCTACAGATGAACTCCGTATCGATGGTCGTAAAGTTCAGTTTCAGGTTGAAGATGAAATTCGCCGCCGTGTTCTCATTTATTATAAACCAGAGGGTGAAATTTGCTCACGCAATGATCCTGAGAAACGTCCAACTGTATTTGATCATTTACCACAAATCGCCAATGATCGCTGGGTAATGGTGGGGCGTCTGGATATTAACAGTACAGGCTTGTTGTTATTCACGAATGATGGTGAACTTGCGAATCGTTTGATGCATCCTTCAAACGAAGTTGAGCGTGAATATGCGGTACGTGTGATGGGTGAAGTCACGCCACAAATTCGCAATAACATGCTGAAAGGTGTTGAACTTGAAGATGGTCCAGCCAAATTCGAATCATTCTCTGAAATTGGCGGTGAAGGTATCAACCGTTGGTATCAAGTTGTGGTGAAAGAAGGCCGTAATCGCGAAGTACGTCGTATCTTTGAATCACAAAGCTTAAAAGTAAGTCGCTTGTTACGTACCCGTTATGGCACTGTCATTTTGCCACGTGAATTACGTACAGGTCGTTGGATGGAATTAGATAAAACTGATATCGACAACTTAGCGAAATCAGTTGAATTAAAACCACGTCAAGGTACTGGCTTGTTTGGTATGGCGAAACGTCGTACTGAAAAAATGGCAGAAAAACCATTGGCTGCACGTCGTGGTGGTTATTTACGTCAGCAACGTCGTGATGATGAACAAGATCAATCACAGCAACAGCAACGTCCAAGTAGTAATGGCAACAATAACAATGGTCGTAAAACCATTGGTTTTAATAAAGGCTTTAAGAAGTTCTAATTCTTGGCTTTAAAATGAAAAAACGCTCTGATTAGAGCGTTTTTTTATGCTTGAATTTTAATGATGATGGCTTACCCCCTGCGGAATCGCATTCAGCAGTTTCTTGGTATATTCATGTTGTGGATGTAAATACAACTCATCCGAATTGGCAATTTCAACCAACTCACCATGATTCATCACCATTACCTGATCAGAAATATATTTCACTACAGATAAATCATGCGAAATAAAGATATAACTCAAACCAAATTCATCCTGTAGGTCCTGCAATAAATTCAATACTTGCGCCTGCACCGAAACATCTAAGGCAGAAACGGATTCATCACAGATCAAAATCTCAGGTTTTAAAGTCAGACAGCGTGCGATGGCAATCCGTTGCCGCTGCCCACCTGAAAACTCATGCGGATAACGGTCATAGGCATCTACAGGTAAACTGACTTTTTCCAGTAACTCCAAAGCCATCTTTTTGCGCTCAGCATCATTCTGACCTATGCCATGAATCCGCATCGGTTCTAATAAAATCTGCCCGATGGTAAAGCGTGGATTGAGTGAAGCATAAGGGTTCTGGAAAATAATTTGAATCTTACGTTGATACCGTGAAAATTCTTTCTCAGTCATGGCAAGAATATCTTTGCCACCAATCAAAACCTGCCCACCTGTCGCCTCATGCAAACGCATTAACAATAGACCAATGGTGGTTTTCCCAGAACCCGATTCACCGACCAAACCCAAAGTCTTACCTTTCGCCAATTGAAAAGATACACCTTTGACCGCCTGAAATTCCTCTCGCCCCCATAAACCTTTACGGCTATAAAACGACTTTTTCAGATCTTTAACATCAAGCACAATCGGTTCATCACCAGACAAACCACGGACACGCTGTTTCAGATTTAATTCGGACAAATTGGTTGCTTCAATCAATTGTCCATTTTCGTCCTGCTTCATAAAATCACTGGTCACAGGTAAACGGTATGGTCGGGTTGAAAGTTGTGGTCGGCAGTGCAACAAAGCACGAGTGTACACATCTTTCGGTTGTTCTAACACTTGCTCAACAGCGCCAGATTCACGGATTTCACCATGCCGCATTACGATCACTTCATCAGCAATTTCGCCAACCAGTGCTAAATCATGCGTGATGAAAAGCATCGACATTTGATGGCGTTGTCGTAATGATTCCAACAAATCAATGATTTGCTTTTGAATAGTGACATCTAAAGCCGTGGTTGGTTCATCCGCAATCAATAGCTTTGGTTCACAGGCGATTGCCATCGCAATCATCACCCGTTGCTGCTGACCACCAGAAAGCTGACTTGGATACGCATCTATTTTTGTTTCAGGTGCAGGGATACCGACTTCTCGAAGTAACTCAAGCACTCGTACTCTGGCCTGCTTGCGTCCCATGCCTAAATGAATGCATAGCACTTCGGCAATCTGATCTCCGACCGTGAATACAGGATTCAATGAAGACATCGGCTCTTGGAAAATCATGGCAATTTCCTTACCACAGATTTTCCGAATTTCTTTTGCAGATAAATTCAGTAAATCCTTACCCTCAAAAGTAATACGACTTTGCGCTGCAATTTGACTTTGTCCTTTCGGTAATAAACCCATCACCGCTAGGGAAGTAACCGATTTACCACTGCCCGACTCACCGACCAAAGCCACGGTTTTATTTTTAGGAATTGAAAATGAAATTCCTTTAACCGTTTCGATCCATTGTTTATTTTCACCTTTAAAGCTGATCTGAAGATCGTCTACCTGTAATAGCGGTGTTTCATTTTGAGGTTGCATATTTTTTCTCCGCTATTTCAACTTAGGATCTAAAGCATCACGCAATGCATCGGTAAACATGGAGAATGCCGTGACTAAAACCGCCATCGCAATCGAAGCCGCTGCCAATTGCCACCATTTCCCCAAAATCAATTCATTTTGCGCTTCATTCAACATACTGCCCCATGACACCACCCCCACAGGCACACCAAAACCAAGGAAGCTCAGAATCACTTCAGATTTAATGAATGACACCACCAGAATCGAAATTTGAACCAACGCGATATGACTGACATTCGGGAAAATATGCACAAACATACGGCGTAAATGACTCACTCCAATGGCTTTGGCGGCAAGTACATATTCACGCGATTTGTGTTTCATATATTCAGCACGAACCAAACGAAATACCCCAGTCCAACCCGTTAGACCTAAAATCAAAACAATTGACAAAATTCCTTTTTGTTGGAGTACCGCAGCGATCGCGAGCACTAATAGCAGATAAGGAATCGAAGTGAAAATGTTATAGAACCAATTCAGTACATCATCAATCCAACCGCCAAAATAACCTGCAATCGCGCCAAGAAAAGTACCAATCACCACCGCCAATAAAGCAGATAACAAACCGACCAGAATTGAGGTTTCAGCACCTTTAATAGTTTTGAGCAGCACATCTTGCCCCCACTTATCTGCCCCAAAAGGCAACGTGGTTTTTAACTCTTGTTTTTGATCAAGTAGACGCCCACCAAGCTGTTGATCAATTTGCTGCATATCCTCTGCTAAAGGATCAACCACACCATAATTATCAATGACTGAGCTACCTTGTTGTTCAGCCTGAATTTCGGCATTGAGCTGTTGAATCACATCTTTCAATGGATCAACTGGATTTTCAGGTAATGTCTCTATCTTCTGGCTACTGTCTTTCATTTGATCTGAGTCAGTATCCGCCCCTAAAAATGTCGGTGGCGCGTAGCTGACGGCGACTTCTTTATTCCAATTGGAAGCAATCACGCCTGTCATTGATAACGCGAGCAAGATGAAATAAAACAGCACCACCAAGAAAGAAACCACGGCGATTCGATCTGATTTCAATCGATTCAATGCCAACTGCCAGAGTCCTGTTGATGCAGGAGACTCACTTGAGGAGGATTTGCCTTTAAAAATTGTACTGAGCATTGTCATCCTCCTATTTCAACTGTACGCGAGGATCGAGGAGCTTGTAAATCAGATCGGCGATCAAGTTAAAAATCATGGTCACAACAGCGATATATACGGTAATCGCTTTAATTACAGGGAAATCACTACGCTCAACCGCAATAATAATTTCACGCCCGATGCCCGGAATACCAAAGAATCGCTCAATCAGGAAAGCACCAATCAGTAAGGCAGGCAGACTAGCCATCACTTCAGTGACAATTGGAATCGATGCATTACGCAAAACATGCACACTCAGTACCCTAGACTCCCCCACACCTTTGGCACGCGCAGTCCGCACATAATCTTGGTTAATTTCATCCAGGACGAAGCTTCGATATAAACGTAGTGTTGGGGCAATGCTCACCACCAACATGATTAAGATAGGTAGCAAAGAATATTGGAATAAGTTTTGACTAAACTGATCACTCCAGCCTTGTACGGGGAACCAACTGAGTTGGTATGCCAACACATACTGGAACACGATGATATACACCAAAATACTGATCGACATGCCAATGGTACACAGCATCATGACCATACGATCTGTCAGTGATCCACGTACCGATGCCACCGCCAAGGCCAGCACAATCGAAACCACAGTTTGTAAAATCACCAATGGAACCAGCAAGGTCAGCGATGGCCCCAAACGGGTCAGGATAATCTGTGATACAGGCTCTCCCGTACTCCAACTCGCACCATAATCGAAAGTCAGAATCTGTTTAATAAAAATCCACAGCTGCACATAATAGGGCTGATCAACGCCCAATTGTTTACGGATGTTTTCGATTTGCTCTGGGCTAGACATTTTCCCTGCCAAAATATATGCAGGATCTCCCCCCACCCAGTTAAACAAGAAGAAAATCAGCAAAATGACCCCCAACATGGTCGGGATCATTTGCCATAGTCTACGCACGAGATAAGCAAGCATAATGGCAAATCCTTATTTGACCCGTTGACCTGTAATTTCACTAAAGAAAGCTTTGTTATCTGGTTCTCTGCCTAAGAAATCTTTGACCAGTTGAGCTGCATTCTTTTGGCTGCCTTGAGATAAAATCGTTTGGCGGTAACGCTGACCCACTTCTGGATTATTCAAGTTATCACCGAAAGCAGACAACATATCCAGAGCCAATACTTCAGACCACATATAACCATAGTAGCCTGCTTGATAGCCCATCAGATGTCCAAACTGCCCAGGAAATTCAGTATTCGGCACATAGCCTAGAGCGGTTGCGGATTCCATTTTTTTCCACACATCCATCGGCTGTACTTTGAGTGCATCAACGCCATGCAATGCCATATCATATTGTGCATAAAGCGTTTGACGTGCATACCCTAATCCACGTCCATAATTATGCACAGCTTTTAATCGTGCAATCAGTGCATCATCCACTCTCGGACAAGCAGGATCACAATAGTCAGCGACTTTAGATAAAGTTTCTTTACGGCGCGCCCATTCTTCATACATTTGCGATGGCGCTTCAACAAAATCACGCTCTACTGATGTTCCTGACTGACCTGAATAGCGGGTTTTTGACAAAATTTCATGTAAAGCATGCCCAAACTCATGCACAAAAGTTTCAAGCTCATTGCTGTTTAAACCTTTACGATTAAAATTAGTCACTAATACTGAAATTGGTTTACGTTTACTCAGCGTACTGCCCCCATATACGCCCCATACTGCTGCATGACCATATTTACCTTCACGTGGGAACTTATCCATATATAAGCTACCCAATATCTCACCTGTTTTTTGGTCTACAACATCGTAATATTCGACTTCTTGTTGCCACGTATCCACTTTAGCGGCTTTAAACTGAATACCATACAAATTTTCGGAAATTGCAAATAACCATTTCTGTGCGGCGAGTGTTGGGAAATAATCACGCAGTTTTTCTTGGTCAATCTGGTATTTGTCCTTGCGTAGTTTTTCGCTCCAATACCCCACATTCCAACGGTTAATTTCAGCTTTTTCCAAAGAAATATTTAGGGTTTTAGCTTTAAATGCACGTAACTCCTGCACCTCTTTTTGCTCTAAAGGTGCCACGACTTTATGAACATCTGCTAAGAAGTTATTCACTGTTTTTGGTGTTTTCGCCATGCGTTTCTTTAATGCCCATTCTGCATAACTTGGCTGACCAAATAGCTGTGCTAATTCATAACGTAAGTCGACAATCTGTTTAAGCAGGACTAAATTCTTTTCTGTACCACGACGTGTAAATGCCGTTTGATAACGTTTTCTTGCATCATCACTGTCTGAAAGTTCCATAAATGGTTGATATTCAGGATATTCAAAACCCAATAAATAATTGCCTTTATCATTTTTCTTTAAGCCTGAAATATAACTTTCAGGTAGTCCCTTTAATTCGGCTGGCGTGAATTCTAATTTCTCTGGATTGTCGCGGACATTACGAGAGAACTCTTGCGAAAGTTTGGTGAGTTCATCCAATATATATTTTAAACGTGCTCGTTTTTCAGGTGCAAGCTGCACCCCTGTATCTTCAAATTGATCAAGAATATCTTGACGATATTTACGATCAATTGGATCTGTTGTTTTGGTATTTTTAATTCGTTGATACAATTTTGGGTTCTGATAAATTTCAGTCTGCAACTGATTGATTTTTACTTCACAATCATCAGCAGCCTTACGAAATTTCGCATCGGGATGCACATTGCTATATAAGCTAATTGGCCCAGAAAAATCCTCAAAGCTTGCCATCAATTGATCCCATTCAGCAAGAACAGGTGCAGCTGTCGATTGCGGTTGAATGGATTGTTGTTCTAATTGAGAAATACGCTGTTGTAACTTGTGTAAATTCGCATCGCACCATTCTGCACTGTCATTCAGTTTAAAAATAGGTAAAACAGCAGATGTGCTTTCTGCCCACACGCCTTGACTCATCCCTGTGATCGCCATAGATAACAGACATAGTGTCGATCGTTTCAAGATGTTCTTCGCCATTATTATTTCTCTCCAATTTAATTTCATTCATATGTTGTTTAGGTTTCTCACGAACCTTCTTTCGACACTATGGTTTGTTTTGTTGAATATCGATATACATCCACTCTGCGGGCAGAATCGGATGCTTTTTATAGCCAATCACTCGAGGTTGAGCCACGACAGTACGGTAACGGGTCGACATGAATTGTACAGGGGCATAAAACTCTAAAAGACGTGACATTTTTCGATATAACAAATTCCGTTCAGGACCATCAGCAAGTTTCAATGACTGTTCATATAAACGATCATATTCTGGCAATTTAAAACAAGTATGGTTGGTGGCATGAATATTATTGCCATAAAACAACTGCACAAAGTTGTCTGCATCAGGATAGTCTGCAATCCAAGCGGAAGCTTTAAACATGGTTTTACATTGTTTTTCAGCCTTTAAACCTTCTGCAAAAGGCACAGGTTTAGAGACCATATTGACTTTGATATTGGCTAATTCTTTCTTTAACAGTTCTGCCATCTGCATACTGCGTGCACTGCTACTGGATGGCATAAACTCAATCACCAGTGGCTTGCCATTCGGCAACATCCGCCAACCATCTTTGCCCACTTTGTAGTTATAACGATCTAGTAATAAATTTGCTGCTTTGACGGAATACGGAATGCTGCTTCTATAACTGGGATCATGCCCCGCGATACCATAAGGAATCGGCGATTCTAAATTTTTGGCGTTCCCTTTGGCTAAAATGTTGATAAATTTCTCTTTAGAGGTTGCCATCGCCATTGCACGGCGTAAAGCAATTTTCTCTTTACTCACGCCACCGACCACAGGGTTTTGTATATTCCAATACAAATAATCAATCGAAGGGTCAGCAATACGTGAAAGTTGAATCCCTTTTTTTGCTAACTCTGGCTTTAACTGACCGTCTTTTAAAGCTTGTGCAGGTAATTCACCATCTAAAGTAAATATATCTAGCCCATCTTTTTGGAAAGATAACCATCCTGACTGTGATTCTTCAATCACCTGAATATCAACTACACCAATCTGCGGCATTTTTTTGCCTTGCATTTGCTGTACGATTTTCTGATCTTCAGGATGGGTCGCTTTAAAATTCCATGTGTAACCGCGATAATCAGGATTTGCTTTCAAAATAATACGCGAGCCTGGTGTCCATTGTGCAAGAACATAAGGCCCTGTCCCTACAGGATGTCCCATCGCATAGCCTGCTTTATCACGATAATCTTCAATCACTTCACGCGCGACTGCCCCCGTTGGTTGATGTGCAAGTAGCATTGGAAAATTATAATTTGGCTCTTTTAATCGAATCACCAAAGTATAACGATCTGGTGTTTGTAGCCCTGCAATCGGCTGATCGTAATTAAATTTTCCATTTTTCGCTGCTTGCTGGATAGCACTATCTATTCCTGAGATACGTCCATCAAACAACCAACTGTTGGGTGAATGTAGATTTGGATCAAGCAAACGTTTAAAAGAATAGGCATAGTCTGCTGTAGTTAATTCTCTCGCTTTGCCTTTAAATACAGGATCAGGGGTGAAATAAATTCCTTTTTTTATTCGAATGGTATAGGTCAAACCATCGGTACTCACTTCTGGCAAAGCCACCGCCGTATTTGGAACGAGTTTTGCGGGTGAAGCTAAATAATCATAGGTATATAATGTTTCAAACACTGAATACAAAATATGTGCTGAATATAAATCTTGTACAGCAACAGGATCAAATCCAGTCTCAGCCACGGGAAAAGCATAACGTAACACTTTTTTTGGATCGGCAGGGCTTTTCGCTTCTGTAATCGTTACCCCTAGACTCAATGTTGTCCCCAATAACAGCACCAGACTAGTCCGTTGCATCGAAAGTTTAAAATTTTGCTTCATCATAAACACATCACTTATTTTTGATTTGGTGAAACAATATCTAAGTATTGCCAGTTGGTATTCATAATTGGATGAGCTTTAAATCCCTGCACATCAGGTTGAATCAACCAGTTCCGAATCCGTGTATCTTGTAAAATCCACGTTCCATCTGCTTCAATTTGGCGACTCATTTTTTCATAGAATGGCATACGTTTTTCAGGGGCTTGCTGCATCGCCTGTTTATATAAATTGTCATAAGCAACTGACTGATAACAGGATTGATTACCACGACCAACATTCGGACCATAAAGCAATTGCGTGAAATTTTCACCCTCTGGATAATCCGCATGCCATGCTCCACTCCACATCATGTATTGACACTGGGTTGCGGCTTTTAAGTTATCGGCAAAATTACTGACTTTAAAGTCTGCCCGAATCCCGATTGCATCTAAATTTTTCTTCCACAATTCAGAATACATCACGGAAGCTGTACCACTCTCGGTATTTATTTTTAAGGTTAAAGGCTTCCCATTGGGCAAATTACGATAGCCATCTGGGCCTTTTTTATAGCCAAAATGATCAAGTAATTTATTGGCTAAAACAGGGTTATAACCAATACTACTGCGATAATTCGGGTTATGACCATTAATGCCTGCAGGTACCAGCATTTCAGCCTTAACCGCCTGACCTTTTCTTAAGATACGAATATATTCATTGACATTAAAAGACATGGCGATGGCACGTCTTAACGCAATTTTATCTAGGCTATTTCCTCCAACAACAGGATCACGCATATTCAACATTGAATAGGTGATCTCTGCCTCTTTATTGGCATACAAACGTATACCCTGCTTTTGCATTTCTGCTTTTAACTGATTATTTTGATCAAGCACTTTAGGAATTGCACTTGAAGTGACCTTATCAAAATCCAGTTGTTTGGACTGAAAAGCCAGCCAACGTGATTGTTCTTCTTCGATAATGCTGATATTGACTTTGCCAATTTGTGGCATACGCTTGCCACTCATTTGCTTGACGAGTTGATTATCCCACGCTGTTCCAGTGGACTTGAAATTCCAAACAAAGCCGCGATAATTTGGATTAGCAATCAGTTCAATCTTGCTACGTGGGACATATCGACTCAACATATAAGGCCCTGTTCCCACAGGATGCATGCCTAATTGATCTTTATAATATTCAACCACTTCTCTAGCCGTCGCTCCAAATGTGCTATAGGCAAGAATATAAGGAAAATTATAATCAGGTTGCGTCAAGGTAAATTGAATCGTATATTTATCCAGTGCTTTAACGCCGTCAATCTTGGCATCATAGTTAAATGTGCCCGTTTTTTTGGCTTGGTCCACCAGTGCATTTGCACCAACTAATTTGTTATCAATAAAAGAAAAAGAAGGCGCATGATTTTTAGGGTCTAATATCCGCTTAATGGAATAGACATAATCTTCAGCAACTAGCTCTCTACGCTTGCCTTTAAATGCAGGATCATCGGTAAAATAAATCCCTGGCTTTATTTTAAATATATAAACCTGACCATTTTTTTCAATCACAGGTAGGCTTTCTGCTGTAGATGGAACCAATTTTACTGGGTTAGCGAGATAATCGTATTGAAGCAATCTTTCAAAAATTACATCGGCGACATTTCCGCTGTAAAAATTAAAAGTTTTAACCATATCAAAACCATCATCTGGGGCTTCAAAAGCAACACGGAGTACTTTATCTGCCTGAGCAGGTGTTTTTGCATACCCCATCGGCATAAATACAATAACGGTTGATAATACAGTGACCGTAAAAAAAGTTGACTTCAAATCAGTGCTCACATCATCGTTTTTTAATAAATACTAGACTTTTAGATTGTATTCAACTTTATAACCAAACTTACTTTAACTATTTAATAATTCAGTATTTTTATCAAATCATTATTTCTTCTAAAAAATTTAACAAGCAATCAAAACATACTCTTGTTTATCTATTTTATTTCATTGATGACAACTGGAATAAGCTTACTACTCACGTTATAGCCTTGTGGTTTGTTATTACATGCATCTCCGGTTACTGTCGTTCGAATCACATAAGGTGAATAAGGCATGACATTTAAATAACCCGAATTGTCTCGGCCAGTACGGCAATCTTCTGCGCCCAGTTTTTCATCGTAGCGACCGTCATAAGAAGATTCCTCCACTTCTGTAATCAGTTTGCTTGTCCACTGAGTGAAATAAACTAAACTTTTAGTAGTTTCAACAGTACCTTGTCCCGACCCAGCACTTTCAATTTCGATCAGTTGAATCGGTTTGCCTTTATAAACGGTTGAATGCACTTTAAAGCTATTTGATTGGCCACCAAACTCTTTTAAGATTCGAGCCTGTTTTAATTTTGGACGGGTTAATACATAACCAGCCCAAAAATTACGTCCTGCATTGTCAAAACTCACACTCGATAAATAGGCTTCTTCACCTGAGATCAGTTTTACGGCTTCGGTTGAATCGATATGAATGGCTTGAGGTGGATTGGCATTTGAATCTTGTAAATTAGTGATCCAACTAATGATGGTTTTATCTGTGGGTACAGTAGCGTGAGTTGTCGAGATTAGACCTGACAGGCAGAGGGTTATATAAATAAAATTCTTTTTATTCATTATGATTTCTCTTTAGTGATTAAATCTGAAAGCGGTCTTGACGGAGTCTCCCCCAGCTCTCATCCGATCATAGGGAAACCTTCTTACTTTTCAAAGATGAAAAGTAACAAAAATCTTTTGTTAGACTGACGGTACGTCCTGAGCAATTTCAAAGCAAGGCTTTGAAAGCAGCGCAAGGCACTCTAACTTGGCGGCATCCTTGCCGCCCATCACGATTACAGATATTTACTAGACAATAAATATCTAAAGCTATTTAAATTTTTCCAACTCAATCCATTCTGCTTCTGGAAAATGCTTTGTCAAATAAGCTTTTAAATAATCAGCCGTATCTTTCGAAATAAGTGGATCTTTCGACTCATCCTTTAAGTTATACACCAAAGCATGCAAATTCAAATCACGCTGCTTTAATGCCTCTAAACTCAATAAGGTATGATTAATACTACCTAAACGCCCAGAAGTCACTAAAATCACAGGAAATTGATGTTGAGCAATATAATCAATGGTCAACAACTCTGTGGTTAAAGGCACCATTAAACCGCCCGCACCTTCTAATAGCACCACATCAAAACGCTGAGCAAGCTCTTTAGTTGCAGCTTCGATCTTGGCAAAATCTAGATCACGCCCATCCAACCGCGTGGCTAAATGTGGCGAGGCAGGATAGCTAAAAATTTCAGGCATGGTCAATTTTTCATGATCTTCTGGAAACCAACCACTTCCCATAATTTCACGGTGTTTTTCGATGTCTTCAGACACATCGACATTACCCGTTTGTACTAATTTCTGGGTGATAACACGCTGCCCTTGTTCGGTCCAAAGTTTGGCAAGATAACCTGTGGCATAAGTTTTACCAATTTCAGTATCAATACCGCTGACAAAATAAATTGCTGCACTCATGCTATTCTCCGCGCAATCACATAGATCGGGTGATAAGTCAGGCTAAAACCCTGCTCACCATAAAACTGTTGATAATCTAAATAAAACTGCTGCAACGATTGCTTAGTCCAACGATGCGATTTTGCTGTTGCGGTCACGCCTGTTGCTTTTAAATGCTGCAATACCGATTTTGGATGATCAAAATAAATCTGCTTCACTTCTTGCTCAATGAACAGCACTTCAAAGTTTTGCTGTTCAAGCTGTCGTTTTAAAAACTCTAGGCTAATATAATTTAAGCCTTGTCCTGTCAACTGCTTAATTTCAGTGAGATTATCTGACCCAAAAGTGGAAAAACCGAAATATGCATTGGGTTTTAAAGCATCATGAATTCGGTGCAATAACGTAGGTAGATCAGTCATCCACTGTAATGCTGAACTAGAAATCACTGCATCTAAGGACTGCGGTAAATGCAGTTGCTCAATATCTCCGATCAACCAAGCTATATTTTCAATCGTTGAAAAATGCTGATCTACATCCTCATAAAGATCATTTAAAAATAGTTGATCAACTTGAAAATAAGAATGAAATAAGTGAGTTAAATTACCCGAACCGCAGCCAATCTCAAGCACAGAGGCTAAGTTCTGCGGACAATACACTTTAAGGTATTTAAATAATTGTGCACTAATCTGTTTCTGTACCACAGCATGCTCGACATAGCTTTGCCCTGCTTTGGCAAAACGTTGGGCAACCAGTGCTTTATTAATACTCACAAATACTCCACTAGTTGTTGCAATTCATTTTTTTGCACCAAAGAGGTTAATGAAATTCGCAGGCGTGAACTATTTTGTGGCACTGTTGGTGGGCGTACTGGCATAGCATAAAAGCCTTGTTGCTGTACATAACGTGCTTTTTCAATGGCCGCTTGGCTTTCACCTACGATAACTGGAATGATATGACTGCTCGAGGGGCTTGAAAAACCTTTTGCAATTACCGCTTGCTGTAAATACTGACTGATCTCGGCCAAGTGCTGACGCTGTTGCTGCATGCTCAATACTTTATTAAAAATAAAATCTGACCATGCCATTGAGATCGGTGGCAATGCGGTACTAAAAATCAATGGACGCATTTTATTGATCAGATAATCACGGATAATCGAATCACAAATGATATAACCGCCCACTGAGGCAATTGCTTTGCCAAAGGTTCCCACCAAGAAATCAATCTGATCCAATACGCCATATTGTTCAGCACAACCCAGACCTTGCTCTCCCCTAACCCCAATCGCATGTGCTTCATCGACATACAACATGGTTTTGGCAAAGCGCTGCTTTAACTGCGCCAATGCAGCTAAATCCGTTTCGTCGCCATCCATACTAAAAATACTTTCAGTCACCACAATAATGCGTTCAACTTGTTCATCTTGATGATACTTTTGCAATAACTGTTCCAGATGCTGCAAATCATTATGGCGATAACGCACATATTGAGTATTCGATAATCGAATGCCATCAATCATACTGGCATGTACCAGTTTATCGGCTAGAATCACGGTTTTGCTATCACACAAGGCTGGCAAAATACCGATATTCATGTGGTAGCCACTATTGAAAAGTAAAGCTGCACGACCAAAGGCTATGCTTAGGCTATTTTCAAATTGTTCATATTCTGCAAAATTACCCGTCAGTAAGCGTGAAGAAGATGAACTAAAGAGCGCTCGTTCAATTTTCAGCGTATCAAGAAATTCTTCTCTTAAATTTAAGTCAGCGGCCAAGCCTAAATAATCATTGGATGCCAGATTCAACATGGTTCGATCTTGAATCGTGATCCATTTTCCCTGCTGTTGATTTGCAGTAAATTGGCGGAAATTACCTTGCTGTTTGAACTGGTCAAGCTGCTCGGCATAATGATCAAGCAAGGACATTGGCATTTGCTCCTTGCATATTTTTTACCACTTCACTCATCTGTGCTAATAAATAATGGAGTTCGTCATCGCTAATCACATACGGCGGCATCACGTACACCAATTTTCCAAATGGTCGTACCCAAATACCCCGTTCAACAAACTGTTGCTGCAAGGTTTTCATATCGACATTACTGGTTAATTCAACCACACCAATCGCACCTAAAACCCGTACATCCGCAACATGATCAAGCTGTGATAAATCATTTAAATGTTCAACCAGAATCTTTTCAATCCGTTGAATATTGGCTTGCCAATCTTGCTCAACCAATAATTGGGTGCTTCTTAATGCTACTGCACAAGCCAGCGGATTCGCCATAAAGGTTGGGCCGTGCATAAACACACCCGCTTCACCACGACTAATGCTTTCAGCCACTTGCTTGGTGGTCAAGGTTGCAGACAGCGTCATATAACCGCCCGTTAAACCTTTGCCAATACACATAATATCGGGTTCAACTTGGGCATGTTCCCAAGCAAACATTTTACCTGTACGCCCAAAACCCGTGGCAATCTCATCAAAGATCAGCAATAAATTGTATTGCTTACATAAAGCTTTGGCCTGACGTAAATATTCAGGATGATAAAAACGCATCCCACCTGCACCCTGAACAATTGGCTCGATAATCAATGCGGCAATACTCTGATGATGCTGTTCGATCTGCTGTTTGAGCTCTTGAACATCTTGTGGAGTCCACTCACCATCAAAGCGACATTGTGGCGCAGGTACAAAGATTCGATTCGGTAAACTACTGCCAAAAATCTGATGCATTCCTGTGACAGGATCACACACAGACATCGCATTCCAAGTATCACCATGGTAGCCAGAACGTGTAGTAATAAAATTGGTTTTCTCAGGTTGATTCAATGCAGCCCAATACTGCACTGCCATTTTTAAGGCGACTTCTACTGCAACTGAGCCTGAATCTGCGTAGAAAATCTTATCTAAGTTCGGCGGTGTAATTTTTAATAAGAGTTTACCCAATTCAATTGCAGGTTCATGCGTCAAACCACCAAACATGATATGCGCCATGTTTTGCAATTGGTCAGCAACTGCCTTGTTTAGTTGTGGATGGTTATAGCCATGAATCGCACACCACCATGACGACATGCCATCAACCAAAGTTCGCCCATCTTCTAATTCAATGGTTGCGCCATAGGCACGTTTCACTTTAAAAGTTGGCAGTGGATTTAACATCGAAGTATAGGGATGCCATATATGTTCTAAATCAAATGAGTCTGTCATCCGTTATTTACTCTTCATCCTAAGCCAATTAAATTCATGGCAGTACCTACGATCATGGAGGCGGCATGGATGCCGCCTGTTAAGCTGTGGTATCAAGGATGTACCATCAGCTTAACAAGTGCCTTTGCTTACTTTGGGCGAAACCAAAGTAAGTCTAGCTGAAGGCATATCCTGAAAATGGATGAGGACTCGGCACGATTCCGTTAGATCTATAAAATAGGTTTTATCTTAAACTTGTCAGAACCTAAAATATATTGCGAGAACTCTCAATTCAAGCAAGATTAAACCGTCTGTTAAATAAAATCTTCAATTATTTGCACAGTCTGCTCCACCATAAAGCATGGAAAGCCATGTGAAGCACCTTCAACAGAAACGATAGATGAATTATTTGCAGCTAAATCTTTAGTTTTTTGCATAACTTGGTAAGGAACTAAAGCATCATACTTGGCAAAGACATGCAACTGCTTACCCTGATAATTTTTATACAACTCAACCAAGTTTAACTGCTCCAGCAACTGTAACCCGTCCCTAAGCAATGCAATCGGTTGTGGACGAATCAATTTCTGCATAGCTACGAAATCTTTCTTTGCAGAACTTGCACCCTGACACACCAATAAACCAAACCGTTTTAGCGTGGTAATGGCATCCTGTTCAAATGATTGTTTAAATTGCATAAAGGTTTCAACAGGCATGGCCGTCATCCAATCTGCTTGAGCAACAAAACATGGATTCGACGCTAAAGTGATTAAAACTTTCTGTTCAGCATATTGTTGTTGTATTTGATTGACCAAGATTGTTGCCAGTTGTCCGCCAAGCGACCATCCAATAATTACATCATATTCAACCGCAAGTTCGACATGCTGTTGTAGGATTTCATTATCCAAAGCATTAAAAATATTAATTCGCTCAACTGAATGTCCTTGCTGTTCTAAAGCTTCATGTAAAGGTTTTAATAATTCGGCACCACCGCCCCATCCAGTAATGAGCAAAATCTTCTTCGACAAATGTATACCTTTAATGCTGATCAATCATTTTGTATAAAACATCGCATAGATTGGTTATTTTTTCTAGCTGACACGATTCAATTTGCTAAAATATGCGCTATTACTCCAACGATACTTTGAGATCAACATGATGAATACGATAAAGTCCAAAGTTATTATTTTATGCAGTTTATTTTTTTTACTTGGTATCCCTAGCCTTAGTACAGCGCAAACTTCTATTTTTTCTAAGCAAAATACAGCTCAAAAAGAATGGGTTGGACAGTCTGCACCAGATTTTAAACTGCAAGATCAAAGTGGTAAATGGCACACTTTAAACCAATATAAAGGCAAGTGGATTGTGCTTTATTTCTACCCTAAAGATGACACTGCGGGATGTACTCAAGAAGCGAATCAATTTAAATCACTTTATCCTCAATTCTTAAAGTCGAATGCAGTAGTTTTGGGTGTTAGCTTAGATGATGTTGCATCACATCAAAAGTTTTCACAAAAGCTTGGTTTACCGTTCCCAATTTTGGCAGATGAAAAAGGCGAACTTGCTGGAAAATTTGGTATTGTTAGAAACCTCGGGATTACAAAAATTGCCAAACGTGAGAGTTTCTTGATTAATCCTCAAAGTGCAATTATGTATCACTACACGAGTGTGAATACGCAAACGCATGCTGATCAAGTATTAAAAGATTTAAAAGAAGCCCAAACTAAAAAATAATTCATAAATAAAAAACTCAGCAGGTGCTGAGTTTTTTATTTATTCGAAAATCTTAAATTTGCGATTGAATATAATTTTGCAAACCAATTAATTCAATTAAACGCAATTGTTTTTCTAACCAATACGTATGATCTTCTTCTGTGTCCGAAAGCTGCTGACGCAACATATCACGACTAATGTAATCACCTTTATCTTCACAAAGCTTAATGCCTGTCGCTAGTTTTTCACGCACATGATATTCAAGTGCTAAATCAGCTTTTAAACAACTTACGACATCTGTACCCACATTGATGTCTTCACGATTCATGTTTGGTTGAGCACCCAAAAATAAAACACGGCGAATGATTGAATCAGCATGTGAAGCTTCTTCTTGCATTTCATGATCAATACGCTCATAAATTTTACTTAAGCCCCAATCTTCGTACATTCTTGAATGAATTAAATATTGATCACGAGCAGCCAATTCACCGCCAATGAGCATATTTAAATAGTCGATGACTTCTGGATTGCCACGCATAATATTTACTCCTATCGAATAATAATATTATGGTGAACTTAAATCATATTTGCAAAATTAAATTGTGTAAGTTTATGATTTTTATAAAATTAAAATGAGAAACATACGCATTTACAGTTTTAATTCGCCTAATTTATCTAAATAAAAGAAGCATTTGCATATCATTTTAACCTTTCAAAATAGATAATCTTATTGAAAATCATTTGTTTGATTTTTTGTAACGATTCGCAATGCTTCTTATTCCACTGCAATTTTGATCAAAAAAGATTAAAAAATGACTGCTCGGCTGTTGTTTGTTTATACAAAATTCGGTAAATAACATCAATCACAAAAACACAATGCGGAAATAAAATGGATAAAAGTAAGCCCATTCTGGTCACGGGTGCAACGGGTTATATTGCGAGCTGGATTATCGAACGCCTGTTGAATCAGGGTTATAGCGTTCATGCCACGGTTCGAGATCCATCTAAGCAAAATAAAATTCAGCACCTGTATGATCTAGCAGATAAATCATCAGGACAAATCCAGTTTTACCAAGCAGATTTACTCGAACCAAATTCCTTTGATGAAGCTATGCAAGGTTGTGAAGTTGTTATTCATACTGCATCACCTTTTGTAGTCACTAACTATAAAGATGCCGTCAAAGACATTATTGAACCTGCAGTGAAAGGCACAGAAAATGTCTTAGATAGTGTAAATCGTACAGAATCAGTCAAACGTGTGGTTCTCACTTCAAGCATTGCCTCAACCTATGGCGATGCGATTGAGATTCAAAATACCGCGAATAACGAGTTTGATGAAAGTCACTGGAACAATACGAGTAGTGAAACGCACCAACCCTATCCATATTCAAAAGTCGCGGCTGAACGTAAAGCATGGGAAATGGCCGAGCAACAAAATCGCTGGAGTCTTGTCTGTATCAACCCTGCACTGGTGATGGGACCATCACTCACTGATGCAAGTCAGTCTGGCAGTATTGAAGTACTACAACAGTTTGGCAATGGTACCACTCTGTTTGGTGTACCACCAATGTGGAATGGTATTGTTGATGTTCGTGACGTTGCCGATGCACATGTTGCTGCGGCACTCAATCCTAAAGCACAAGGTCGCTATATCATTTGTGGTGGCACATTAAGCCTACTAGAAATGGGCCAGGCATTAACGAAAAAGTTTGGCTACAGATATCCTTTCCCACATTTTACCGTGCCTAAAGCAGCTTTTTCCTTGATCGCACCAGTATTTGGACATTCCCGTCAATTTGTAAAACTGAATATGGGTTATCCTATCTACTTTAATTCACAACGTAGTGTGAAAGATTTAGGGATTCAATATCGCAATATTCGTGAAAGTGTTTGTGAACATTTCCAGCAATTGCTTGATGATGGGATTGTTAAAAAATATATTTAACACATTAAAAGGCGGCATCAACATGCCGCCTTTTTCTTCTCAAGGATCAACTTTAAATTAACTCGAGAAGAAAGAAATTAATTTTCATACTGCGCTAAAAATGCCAAAAATTCTTGTTCATTCATCACGCGAATCTCAAGCTTTTGCGCTTTATCCAATTTGCTTCCCGCTTTTTCCCCTGCCACCACACATTTGGTTTTACTAGAAACACTGCCACTGACACGTGCACCCAAAGCTTGTAACTTTTGTGTCGCCTCATCACGTCCCATGGTTTCCAGTGTACCCGTCACCACCCAACTCTCACCATTCAATGGCTGACGAGTCGGTGCAGTTGGTGCATCCCAATGAATTCCTGCTGCCAATAAACGATCGAGTACTTCAATGTTATGTGGTGCTTGGAAAAAGTCTGCAATCCATTCCGCAGTAATATCACCGACATCAGGAGTTTTCTTAAGTGCTTCAACATCGGCTACTTTCAAAGCATCCAAAGTTTGGAAAGTATTGGCTAACATGCGTGCTGTAGTTTCACCGACACCACGAATACCTAGGCCATAAATAAAACGTGCCAAGGTGGTTTTCTTACTTGCTTCGATTGCATCAATCAGATTTTGAACGGATTTTTCACCCATTTTCTCGATGGTCAATAAGGTGTCACGATGTTCATGCAAATGATAAATATCAGCAACGTCTTTGAGTAAGTCGAGATGTAATAGTGATTCCACCCAACGATCGCCCAAGCCTTCAATATCCAAGGCTTTACGCGAAACAAAGTGACGAATGGCTTCAATCCGTTGTGCTGCACAATACAGGCCACCCGAACAACGTGCCAATGCCTCACCTTCTGGCATCACTACAGGTGAATCACAGACTGGACAATTGGTCGGAAGATGAACCATCTCTGCATCGGCAGGTCGGAACTCCGCCCAGACTTTCTCAACTTTTGGAATCACATCACCAGTACGGTAGACGCTGACAGTATCGCCTACACGTACATCTAAACGGTGGATTTCACCAATATTGTGTAAAGTCACATTGGATACGGTAACGCCTCCCACAAATACAGGGGCTAAACGCGCAACAGGCGTTAAAGTTCCTGTTCTGCCAACTTGCCAGTCAATATTCTCAACTTTGGTTAAAGCGGCTTGTGCTGGGAATTTATAAGCTGTTGCCCAACGAGGTTCACGACTCAGGAAGCCGAGTTGTTGTTGTTGTTTAAGGCTGTCCACCTTAATCACCATACCATCAATTTCAACTTTAAGATCTGGACGTTCTTGTTGGATTTGTTCATAGCGTTGCTGTACCTCATCAATCGAGGCACAGAGAAATTGACGTTCAGCAATTTCAAAACCAAATTTGGTCAGCCAATGCAAACTATCGTGCATCGTAGCCAAACCATGATTTGGGACACACTGCGCGATACCATAGGCATAGAACGCCAATGGACGTGAGGCTGCGATATTTGGATCAAGCTGCCTTAGACTTCCTGCTGCGGCATTCCGTGGATTCGCAAAAGTCTTCTCGCCTTTCGCTTCTTGATCGGCATTGAGTTTTTCAAAGCCTTGCTTTGGCATCAGCACTTCACCACGCACCTCAAGAAACTCTGGAATCGCTTGATGCTGACTGGATAATACTTTAGGTAGATTCCGAATGGTTTTAACATTTTGAGTAATGTCTTCACCTGTCTCACCATCGCCACGAGTGACCCCACGAACCAATACACCATTTTCATACCACAGTGAAATCGCTAAGCCATCGAGTTTAAGTTCAACTTCATATTGAACTTCTTGATTGGGTAGACGCTCATCAATACGGCGTGCAAAGGCAAACAGGTCTTCCTGATTAAACACATTACCTAAAGACAGCATCGGCACTGCATGAGTCACACTTTCAAATTTTGACAGCGCTTGACCACCGACTTTATTGGTCGGTGTATCTGCCTGAATACATTCTGGATATTGTTGTTCTAAGGCTTTCAGTTGATGAAATAAATGGTCATATTCACTATCAGAAATGGAAGGTTGATCCATCACATAGTAAGCATGATTATGTTTTGCAATCAGTTGAATTAACTGACGCATTTGCTCAATAACTGAGTTGTGTTCCATTTAAGTTTCACCATATAAAAGGGCGGAAAAACCGCCCTATAATTTTTTACTAAATTTATTATAAAAGATTCATTAGACGGTTGCTTGATTTGGACGATAATCAATCACATGATGTCGCCAATGCTCTTTCAACTGCGGCGTGAATTCAAGATTGTTTTCATCGTAAACTTTACCATCAATCTCACGCGCAATTAAGCCTGCGATACTGGTCATCATGTCATAACCTGTCACCGCCTTGCTGTTTGGCAATGCAAGGAAAAATGCCAGACCCTGCACCTGTTCCGCAGATAATGTTTCCAAATCAAAACCCGCAGGCCCATGATCCGTCACACGTAATACAGAGAACATTAATGGGCTTGGCTCATCGGTATTTTCATAACGATGGAAGCAAGACATCTCTCCAAAACGCAGACCATATTTCAGCAATACTTTGAGAGCTTTATCACCAGACAAAGCACGGCGTGGATTTGGATAAACATTAAGGGCAATGATCTGTTCAGCAGTCGCCAATGCACTTTCATCATCACAGCGTTGCTGCTCATGCAGATGCACATCCAGAATATTGCTTTCACCATCAAATTCTTCAATTTCAACAGTTGCAATATTTGGGTTTAAGCTAAGCTCTGTTTCAGCTTTCTCATCCTCAGCTTTTTCTGGCGTTGCTAAAAGCGCTTCAACTTCGTCTTGAGACTGCGATTCAAGAATTGTCTCTTGTTTATTTGCACTCCTAGTGAACTCAACGACTGGCTCAGGTTCAATCACAACATCAGTTTCACTCGCTTTTACAATATTTTCTGCAGCAGTTGTTTCAACTGGCGCTTTTGCTTCAATCGGTGCCGTGTTAAAACTTGGTTCAACGCGTTCAACTGTAGCGGCGACATTGCTTTGTAGGAGTTGATCTCGCACATGACGAGGAATCACAGGTTGCTGACTTTCAGGGTTAACATGAAGATCTGCTTCTAATGAAGGCTCAACTGGTTTTGGTTTTCTTAAAATCATGATCAAACCAACGAGCATAATCACAACGGCGATAACAATGCCTATTATTGTATTCATTTCCATATTAGGACTCCGCAACTAACCCGTATTCTTTTGCCTGTTCTAAATCGACAGTCACTAATTTTGATGTGCCCGGCTCTGGCATGGTCACTCCCAGTAAATCAGTTGCCATTGTCATCGCCAATTTATTATGTGTAATGTAAATGAATTGCACTTGTTCAGAAAGCTCTTTTACCAAATTACAATACCGCTGTACGTTGGCATCATCAAGTGGTGCATCAACTTCATCTAATACACAGAAAGGTGCTGGATTTAACCTAAAGATCGCAAATACTAAAGCCAGAGCAGTTAAGGTCTTTTCACCACCAGATAATAGTGCCAAAGAACTATTACGTTTGCCAGGTGGACGTGCCATCAGCTTCACCCCAGACTGCCAATCATCTTCAAGGCTTAAAGTCGCTTCACCACCACCAAATACCTTTGGAAATAGCAGTTGTAACTCTTGATTGACCTGATCAAAAGTGGTCATAAACAACTTACGCGTTTCCTGATCAATGCTTTTCATCGCATCTTTGAGCTGATCAACCGTATTTTGTAGATCCTGCATCTGGTGACTCAGTTCATCAAACCGCTGTGACACGTCTGCATATTCTTGTGAAGCTGCCAGGTTTACCGCACCAATTTTATCAAATTGTTGCAATGCTCTTTCTAATTTCTGTTGATGATCTTTTATTTCAATCGAGAGATCAGATAAGGCATCCGCATTGAGTTCTTTGAGCTGTTCCAGATAATGCTCACGATCTGATTTAGCAGCTTGCCAAGCCAAACGCTTTTGCTCTAACTGCTCACGCACCTGCTCATCTTTTTGCTGTGCTTGATGACGTTGTTCTGTCAATTGCTGCTGTTTCTCTTGGACTTGATTCAATTCAAGTTGCCACTCATTCCAATTTTTTTGCAGCTTTTCTGTTTGCTGAAATTGCTCTTGGAATTGCGACTCTAAGTTCGGTAATTCAAGCTGAATCGGATCAACAAACTTCTTCGCTTGCTCAATCTGTTCAATGATTTGTCGATATTGGGTTTTCAGGAATGAAATATCCTTTTCGAGCAACTCAATTTGTTGATTGGCTTGTGAAGTCTGACGGCGCAAAGCTTCACGTTGCTGCTGCTGTTGCGTAAGCTGTTGTTGTTGCTCATCCAGCTGTTCATTCAAGTTTTCCACCTGAAACTGCAAGGTTTTATAATTTGGCAATACTGCTTCGAGTTTGAGTGCCAATGCATGTAAATCAATTTCCAGATCATCGCGCTGCATGGCATCTTCTTCAAGTTGCACATCCAGTTGTTTCAGTTGCTCTGCCAGTTGCTGTTGCTGCAATACAAAAGCCTGTGCGGTACTTTGTAGCTTGACAATCTGCACATCCAGTTGCTGCAACTCTTTTTGCTTTTGTTTCACACTTTGCTGCTGTTGCTGCAAGATTTGTTGTTGCTGTTGCAGGCTTTGCTGTTGTTGGAAAAACTGGTTTTCCAAATCAAGCAACTGGGGTTGTTTCTGTGCCAGTTGCTGTTGAATTTCCTCTAAACGCACCTGATGACTGAGCATCCCCTGCGCAGTTTGACTGTCTTCATCATAGTGCAGTGCAAT
The DNA here is from genome assembly GCF_023488045.1 of Acinetobacter sp. ANC5681. NCBI lineage: Bacteria > Pseudomonadati > Pseudomonadota > Gammaproteobacteria > Moraxellales > Moraxellaceae > Acinetobacter > Acinetobacter sp. ANC5681. The sequence continues at coordinate 27,372 of NZ_JAMFKZ010000009.1, read as the reverse complement.
CACCCAGTCTGAGCCGACATGATAACCATCAAGCGTCAGAATAGATTGTGCTTGCTGGAGATCCGCTTGATATCGCAAAGCTGTGGTTAAATCTTCTGCAACGGCGACATTTGTCCATAAAGAAGATTGTGGTGCCTCGATCCATTCACTCAAACAAGTCAGCTCTGCAACTTGAATAGGCTGCTGTTGTGATGATTTTAACTGCCGTGCGATACCCTCTTGGAAGGCTTGCTCATTCCCAATCAACTGCGCTTGTAACCACTTGGCTAAGAACTTCTCAATAATGCTTGCATGCGCTTTAGCTTGAGCGCTTAAACGTAGGCTTTGCATCAGTCGAACTGCATGTTGATCCTGCTTCGGGCTTTGCTTTGCGACAAGCTGATTCAGGTTTTTTTGTTCAGCCAATAAAACTTGAATTTCAGTTTTCAGGCTTTGCAGATCCATTTTGTTCGACTGTTGTTGATCTTGCTTAGTCTGAACATCCTGCTGTAATTGTTCAATGGCAGTTTCTAACGTAATAATTTCCTGTTGCAGTTGCTGCTGCAACTGTTCTAACTGCGCCTGTTCATCATCCTGAACCTGAGCACGAATCTGAGTGGTTTGTGTTTGCAGAGTCTGCTTTTGCTGCCCAATCCGTAGCACATTCTTACCCAACTGCTCAATTTGCGCTGCCATCTGCAACTTTTTTTGTTGTTGCTGATCGACTTGGATTTTCAGTTGTTCAAATTGCTGTTGTGCTTGCTTATGTTGTGCTTGAACATCGCTAAAATTTTGCTCAGCCGTTTGTGTCTGCTGTTCTAAAGCAAGTAAGCTTTCGTTTTGCTCATCAAATTGAGTTGTTAAAGTCTCAACCTGTAACTCTGATAATTGTAAACGCTCTTTGGTTTGTAATTTTTGCTGTTCAAGTTGCAGCAAGCTGGTACTGTTTTGCTGGAATAAACTCTGTTTTTGTTCCAAGGTCATTTTTAATTCAGACAGCTTTTTCTCGGCCTGTTGCCATTCATGCTGCAACGGTGAAGACTGCTGAATTAAGCGTTGGAATAAAGCACTGGTGGCTTCAAGATCGTGTTCAATGGTTTGAGATTCTGAACGGACTAACTTAAAGTTTTCGCCGAGTGCCGTCATTTCAACAGTATATTCTTGTTGTAGCTTTTGACTTTGATTGGCTTGAAACGAAAGAATTTCAATTTTTAAAGTTCGAATCTGCCCTTCTAGGGTCTTATATTGAATTGCAGCTTCAGACTGGCGCTTTAGGCTTCTAAGTTGGGATTTTAGTTCAGCGGCAATATCGTCTAAACGCGCCAGATTTTGCTCAGTATGCTCTAAGTGCTGCAAGGTTTCACGACGGCGCGCTTGATAACGAGACACTCCTGCCGCTTCTTCAATAAACACACGCATTTCTTCAGGCTTGGCATCAACCAGACGGTTAATCATGCCCTGTTCAATCACCGCATAAGAACGTGGCCCTAGGCCTGTCCCCAAGAAAATATCAGTGATATCACGACGACGACAACGCGTGCCATTTAAGAAATATTCAGACTTACCTTCACGTGTGACTTGGCGACGGACGGCCAGCTCGCTATAAGCATTATAAGCACCGCCTAATTTGCCATAAGTATTATCAAAACGAAGTTCGACACTGGCAACCCCGACAGGTTTACGTTTGGCTGTCCCAGTAAAAATGACATCCTGCATACTACCGCCGCGCAACTGACGTGCATTGGATTCACCCATCACCCAACGAATAGCATCGATGACATTTGATTTACCGCAACCGTTCGGTCCAACCACCGCAGTACGGTTGGCCTTAAAATTTAAAGTGGTACTATCGGCAAAAGATTTAAAGCCTGAAAGTTTTAAACTGCTTAAACGCATAACACCGTGTTTTGACCTAAAAAATTAGCGGCGTGAGCGTCTTGCCCAAGCCAATTCAATCTGTTTCATACGAGTCAGAGATTCCAACACAAGGTTACGTAAGTGTCGACAAAAATCTTCCATAAATAAAGCAGCTTGTTGTGATTTTCGGATCAAAATAGCATCAATCACTAACTTAAACAGGGTAAAAGATTCCTGTAATTCACGACGTGAAGTATTTAAGGTTAAAAAGTAGCTACGACGTAATGAAGGCAACAGTTCTTTATAAAATTGCATTAAATAGGGATTGGCCACCATATCATGCTGATCTGCTAAATATTTAAAAATCGAATCGTAGAATTTTTCAATGTCCCCAGCACGTACAAATTCAACCAGTTGATCTAATAAGGTCTGTAGCTGTTCAGCCTCATTAACTCTCCAAGTCTCACTAATTCGTTGCACAATATGCCCAAGTACCATGACATTGGTATCAAACAAAGCTTTAACTTGTTGAGCTGACATTTCAGAAACAATTGCACCACGTCTTGGGAAAATTTCAATTAAATAAGTACGTTCTAGTAGTAGCAAAGCTTCACGAACAGAACCTCGACTCACATCTAATTCTTTCGCAATACGTAGCTCTTGAATACGCTCTCCCTCAACCAGCTCACCACTAATAATTTGTTCACTAATATATTTTGCAATCTGTTCAGAAAGACTATCAGCCTCTTCGAGATTCATGATCCCCTCGCTATCGTTGTTATACGCATATTCCAATGCTATTTGCGCTTTTTTGTTTTAACTGATCTCACTGCATAAATTCTATATCATTGTCTAACAATTTTATTGCTTTTTAAGTCAATCGAAAGATAAAAACAATATTTTAAGGAAATATTTGGTTAAAAATTTAAATTCCTTATGTTTAAGATCAATGAGTTAAGCTTACGAAATTGCGCTAACCGAATATCTGAAAATTAATTTATTCACCAAAAATTTATTGATATTAATCACATAAAACAATATATTCCACAAACATAAGCACGTTTTTATTAATTTTACTGAATTGCTCAGCAATTATGAGTAGCATTATGAGTCTTCATCAAGCTGTTAATATCGCAATTTTTGGGCTCAGTCTCAGAACATTGAATGAATTAAAAGAACATGTACAAACTGCTATTCCTAGTCATATCCAAGTCAATTGGAGCAATATTGCTGAACCACATCTCGATATTTTGATGATCAATCATATCTTTTTTGATTCACCGAATATCAAAAGCTTAATCCAAAATAACCATATTAATGTTCTACAAATTGCCAATAATGCTGATAAAAATAGTTCAATCGAAGATGACATTCTATATCTACCATTGAATCATCTTCACTCACTACATCAATGGCTAAATGAGCGCTTAGCTAAAAATGCTGCGATAGAGAAAGTATCCCCACCTCAAGCAACGAATACTACAATTCATCGGAAACAAATCGGGGAAGTTCTACAAGAAATCCTCAATCCTAAAAATGGCAAAATTCAGTTGTTTGATCACAATGGTTTAATTGCAATTGCAGACCCTCGTAACGAATGGGTTTGGCAAAATCCGATGCTACAAACATTACATACAGATCCAAGCTTAAATTACACCTACGCCACACAAAATGACCAACTTTGGATCACAGAGACTCCACAACAAGATTTAAAACAATGGTTATGGAATTTACTTTGGGCATCAAAAGATTTTAATGAACTTTGCCCCCCCTCTGCATCAAGTTTCTATTTAGAGATTTGGCCACAACCAATAAATAAAATTGAGCGCCAAGATATTTTACGTATGGCTGCTTGTTTTGCTAAAGGGGCTGAAATTTCAGTTGTAGCCAGCCAATTAAAATTACCTGAACAGCGTGTCAAACAATTTGTTGCAGCAAGTTTAGGTGCAAATTACGGCAAAATTATCAAAGATCATCAAGCCAACTATCATCCGCAAAATAATCAAAATATGACTGAACAAAATTTTATGAAAAAATTGTTTGGTCGATTACGTAACCGTTTAGGCTTCTAACCTAGGATAACTCTATGATTATACAACAATATAAAATTGTCTTTGGTGGAACTATGGGGTCAGGTAAATCCAGTGCGATAAAGGCCCTCTCGGAAATTGACGTACTCAGCACCGAGGCTTTAAATACTGATCTTGAATCGCATGAAAAAATGCTCACCACTGTCGGTATCGATTATGGTGAGATTACTTTAGATGATGGCGTCAAAGTCGGGTTATACGGGACGCCTGGACAAGAACGTTTTGAGTTTATTTGGGCTGTAATTTGCAAAGGTGCAATTGGTACGATTATCATGATTGACCACGCCACAGAAAATCCACTACTCGATCTAGCTCAGTATGTAGAAGCATTCAAACCATTTGGCAATAATATTGTGATTGCGATTACTCATATTGATCAAAAACCAGAAAGAACGCTTTCGATGTACCGAGATTGGCTTGCAACACAAGGCGTTAATTACCCTCTGTTTTTCATCGATGCACGGCAACAGGATGATGTTTTGCTGTTGGTAGAGACGCTGATCGCAAATATTGAAGTACATTATGGGCTGATAACTTAAATTAAACCTTTATAAATAAAGTAGCAGCCAACAACAACTAATAAGCCTGCAAAAGATTTTTTTAACATCGCAGATGATAAGCGATGTGCTACTTTTGCTCCCAGTTTAGCTGTAATAAAGCTCATTGCGCTAATACCAAGAAAAGCATAAATATGAACATAGCCAATCGTATTTGGCACATTAATTTGTTCTTTTGCACCAAACCACATAAATCCGATTGCACCAGCAATCGCAATCGGCAATCCACACGCCGCTGAAGTTGCCACCGCCTTTTGCATCACCACACCATGACGGTTCAAATAAGGTACCGTTAGGCTACCACCACCAATCCCAAATATCGCAGATGCCACTCCAATTCCACCACCAGCAATAAACTGTAATGGTGCAGATGGTAAGTGGCGATTTGGATCAATAACAGCATGCGCTCCGCTAAACATTTTATAAGACATCCACACTGCAAATACACCAATAATTAACTGTAAATGCTGCCCAGAGAGTAAATCCGCCACACCTGCACCGAAGAAAGACCCCAAAACCAAACCTGGTGCTAAATTACGAAATACATTCCACAAGACAGCACCTTTTTTATGGTGAGCAGTCACAGAACTAATTGATGTTACAATAATTGTAGCTAGAGATGTCCCCACAGCTACATGCATGATCACATTCGGGTCATAATGCATTTGAGTAAAGACAATATATAAAATTGGTACAATAATTAATCCACCGCCAACACCAAACAAACCTGCAGTAAATCCAGCAATTGCGCCAATCAGCAAATATATGATTAACTCCATAAACACATGACCACTCTACTTATAAAACAATGGAAGATTTAGCAACTCGCCAGCTTCAGCAATTACTTAATGCAAAAAATCAATTTCCTGAAATCGTCTTGCTCAAAACGACGACAACATCGACAAATGATGATATGCGTGAAATTGCACAAAAAGGCATTAGCTCAGGATTAGTTTGCAGTGCACTGCAAACACAAGGTCGAGGTCAGCACCAACGGCAATGGTCTTCTCCTGAAGGTAATATTTATTTAAGCACACTGATTCAAAGCAAGACAGCGCTAGATGGTCGTCTTGCACTGGAAGTTGCTTTAAATATCCTACAAATGACAAGCTTACAAGGTCTAAGTTTACAAATTAAATGGCCAAATGATTTATATAGTGCTCAAGGAAAATGGGGAGGTATTCTGGTTGAACCGCTCTCCCCTCATCAAGCGATTGTTGGCGTAGGCATTAACTTGAACACACCCCCTGTAGAAAATGCGGATCAGCCAATTACCTCTCTGACGATGCTCGGTTTAGCTCATATTGATCGTTTAATGCTTATTGCTGAACTGTACACTGCGATTCAACAGGCTTCTCAATGGTTTGAACATGGCAGTTATAATTTAGCTGAACGCTTTAACCATCATGCAATATGGCTCAATCAACAAGTTGAGTTTGAACATGCGCAAGGTAAGCTTCAAGGGCGTTTTCAAGGCATCTCCAATGATGGTGCTGTACTCATTAAAACCGATCATGTTCAAGCCTTCTATCAAGGCCGTTTACGCCTCGCGCCCATTTAAGGAATGATCATTTTATGAAAAGTCTATGGTTGGATATTGGTAATACCCGTTTAAAGTATTGGATTACCGAAAATGATCAAGTGCTTGAACATGCTGCCGAATTACACTTACAGTCACCTGCCGATTTACTGTTAGGTTTAATTCAACATTTTAGACATCAAAATTTAAGTCAGGTTGGAATTTCATCTGTTTTAGATACAGAAAATAATCAACGTATTCAAATGATCCTCGATATTTTGGAAATTCCAATTATCTTCGCTCAGGTACATGCTAATTATGCAGGACTTCGTTGTGGTTATGATGTTCCAAGTCAACTCGGGATTGATCGTTGGTTACAGGTCTTAGCAATTTCAAAACCTGATCAAAACTTTTGTGTGATTGGCTGTGGTACAGCGCTGACCATTGATTTAGTAGAAGGGTTACAACATTTAGGCGGTTATATTCTGCCAAATTTATATTTGCAACGAGATTCACTGATTCAAAATACCAAAGGTATTAAAATTCCTGATTCTGCATTCGATAATCTGAAACCAGGACACAACACCGTTGATGCTGTGCATCACGGTATCTTGCTAGGTCTAATTAGTACTATTGATCAAATTATGCAACAGTCACCTAAACACCTGATTTTAACAGGCGGAGATGCTGAGATATTTGCCAAATTTCTGCAACATCATCGACCTTTGATTGAATCTGATCTCTTACTTAAAGGACTAAAAAATTACGTTCAACTTAAGTCAGCATTAACCAATGTTTGAAGTATCTGGAACAACTGAGGAAACATCGTATATCCATCTTCAGTGCGAAAATGCCCTGCATGAACAGCTTCAATCAGTTGGGCATTCAGTAAAAAGGCGCAATTTGCGCCTTTTCTAGAGAGCTTTAGGTTATTTTTTTGGTTCATTACTACCAAATAAAGGTCCCATGTTACCGCCACCAAATTGTTTTTGCATATTACCTAATGACTTCAACATTTTGCTCATTCCTGACGGATTCGCAAATTTCTTCATCATTTTCGCCATTTGAGCTTGTTGCTTAATTAATTTATTCACTTCAGCAACGTCCATACCACAACCCGCAGCAATACGCTTCTTACGGCTTGGATTCATCAAATCTGGGTTACGGCGTTCTTTAATGGTCATCGATTGAATAATCGCTTCCATTTTTTTCACTTGCTTTTCAGGATTTGCTTGTGCAATCGCATCTTGAATACCAGAGTTACTCATGCCAGGCAACTTATCCAAGAAGCCCATCATACCACCCATCTTGCTCATTTGCTCAAATTGCATCAGCATATCTTCAAAGTTGAAGGTTCCGCCTTTCTGCAATTTCTTCGCCATTTTTTCGGCTTTTTCTTTGTCGATTTTGCGTTCAACTTCTTCGACCAAAGAAAGTACGTCACCCATACCTAAGATACGTTGTGCAACACGATCTGGATGGAATGGCTCAAGTGCATCTAGTTTTTCACCGATACCCAAGAACTTGATCGGTTTACCTGTAATCGCACGAACAGAAAGCGCAGCACCACCACGTGCATCACCATCAGTTTTAGTCAGAATAACACCAGTCAAAGCCAAAGCATCGTTAAATGCTTTTGCTGTATTAGCAGCATCCTGACCTGTCATCGCATCGACAACAAACAGAGTCTCTGTTGGCTTAACTGCAGCGTGTAATTCTTTAATCTCATCCATCATGTCTTCATCGACATGTAGACGACCTGCTGTATCGACAATTAAAACATCCGCAAACTGGATTTTAGCTTGTTCAATCGCACGATTAACAATATCAATTGGCTTTTCAGATGCTTGCGATGGAATGAAACCCACACCAACTTCACTGGATACGGTTTCTAACTGCTTGATTGCGGCTGGACGATAGACGTCAGCAGAAACAGTCATTACTTTTTTCTTTTGGCGCTCTTTCAGAAAACGCGCTAATTTTGCGGCAGTTGTTGTTTTACCCGCACCTTGCAAACCTGCAAGTAAAACCACGACAGGTGGCTTTGCACTTAAATCTAGAGTCTCATTTGCCTCACCCATCATTTTGGTGAGTTCATCATAGACAATTTTTACAAATGCCTGACCTGGAGAAAGCTGAGTCATGACTTCTTGACCGAGAGCTTCTTCCTTAACCTTCGCGATGAATTCACGAGTTACAGGTAATGCCACATCGGCTTCAAGAAGTGCCATACGTACTTCACGTAAGGTATCTTTAATATTGTCTTCGGTCAGCTGCCCTGAGCCAGTAACATTTCTTAAACTCTGTGTGAGTCGTTCTGTTAAGGTATCAAACATTGCGAAATCCGCTTAAAATGGCTAGTTGCAAAAAAATCTTTCTTAAAATAGAAAATTTATGCGTAAGATGCTATAGGATACTGTAGTTCGAAGCGAATTTACATCTTATATAGTGAATATTATTCAACCCCCTGAAAAAGGTTTGACATGATCAGTCTCCCCTTGGTTTACACAATTTTGGCACTTGTAGCCTATACCAGTTCTTTTTGGTATTTGTTTATACGTTTGATGTCAAAACGTACTCCAAATCTTTGGTGTTATTCGATTATGATTGGTCTAGGGCTACTACTGCATAGTACGGTGCTCTATCAAGACATGATGACACCAATGGGAGTAAATTATGATGTATTTAACCTAATGTCATTTACTTCGGGGCTGATGTTAGCACTCAGTTTAATTTTAAGTTTCATTCGACCAATCTTGCCATTAAATTTAATCGGCACTCCTGTTGCCGCAATTGGTTTAATTTTAGGATATGCTTTTAGTCAATCAAACCAAGTCATTGAACAACATAGCTTAGGTTTAGATCTGCATATCATCCTCTCTTTATCAGCTTATGCTGTTTTACTAATGGCAACTATTCATTCCGTATTGCTTTGGTTTCAAGATAGAGAACTTAAGAAGAAACAAAAAAGACGAATTTGGGTTAACTTACTTCCACCATTCCAAGTGATGGAATCGGTACTCTTTGATTTAATTATCACAGGTTTTGGCTTACTCACTGCTGCACTTCTCTTTGGCTTTTTTACAATTGATAACTTCTTTGCTCAACATCTTGCTCATAAAACCGCTTTTAGTATTATTTCATGGTTTTTATATGGTGCGCTTTTAATTGGCCATTACAAATTCGGTTGGCGCGGACGCAAAGCAATTCGCTTTACCATTACAGGTTTTATCTTACTTGCAATTGGTTTTATCGGTAGTAAGTTTGTTTTAGAAATGATTCTGGGACGTTGATTTCTAGCTTCAGAATAAACTAGACAGCCTATCTGAAAATGCGTATAACGCTGTATTGTTTTAATTAGGTAATAATAATCGTGAAACTTGTGCTCGCTCCAATGGAAGGTCTAACTGATCCGATCATGCGTGATGTGCTCACTCATGTTGGCAGTTTTGATTGGTGCGTAACCGAGTTTATTCGTATTACCGATAGTATTCTTCCAGATCATATTTATTATAGTTTTTGTCCCGAACTCAAAAACTCAGGTAAAACTGCAGCTGGTACACCAGTTCATGTTCAATTTCTTGGGAATAATCCAGAGATGTTGGCCGCCAATGCCGCGAAAGTAGTCGAGCTTGGCGCTCCAGCGATTGATCTCAATTTTGGCTGCCCTGCCAAAACCGTCAATCGTCATCGTGGCGGTTCTGTTCTATTGGATGAACCTGAAACCGTACACCTCTTAGTTAAAGCAGTTCGTGATGCTGTACCTGCACATATACCCGTTTCAGCTAAAATGCGTCTGGGCTATCTAGATGAAAACCACACTTTAGATAATGCACATGCGATAGAAGACGCTGGTGCAAATTGGCTTACCGTACATGCGCGTACTAAAGCAGATGGCTATACCCCACCCGCTTACTGGGAAAAAATTCAGCCAATTACTGAGGCACTAAAAATCAATGTCATTGCTAACGGTGAAATCTGGAATAATACAGATGCCAAAGCTTGTATAGCGCAATCAGATTGCAAAGATATTATGATTGGACGTGGTGCGGTTACAACACCAGATTTAACCTTATGTATTCGAGAGAATAGTGATCAAGCTATCCTTTCTTGGTCAGAGTTAGTGCAACTCCAGCAACGTTTTTTAAGTGGTCAGTACAAAACTGAAATTGGAATGATCGGACGTTATAAGCAATGGTTAGGTATGATGACCAAAGCCTATCCTGAAGCTCAAGAGCTTTGGACAAAAGTAAAGAAAGAGAAACAACTAGATGAAATTTTAAAAAATTTAACTCGCTAATTATGCAGATCAAGTTACTGCTGGGCTTTCTTTTCCCACCATTCTAGCATATCTTCATTTTTAACCTGACGGTAAATATCCTCAACTGAAACAGTTAAATCAATTGAATGAAAGGTAATATCATCGCCCAAATAATAAACCGACTGTTGCCAAAGATTATCTTGATCTCGTGACCAAAATTCAATTTCGACAAAGTCCTGCTCAATCATGACATATTCTTTTAAGGTGGGAATTTGGAAATAGGCTAAACGTTTGTCTGTTTTATCGCGCTGACGAGTGGATTTTGATAAAACTTCAACGATAATACTTGGTTTTTCAACAACGTAGTCCGTCTCTTCATTGCTACAATCCACCATGACATCTGGATAAAAGTATTTTTTATCAATTTTAACTTTCATATCTGAAGCATAAGGTTGGCATGGTTTGTCTAATAAATGATTCGCAAATATTCGAAACATTTCACCTGTAATTAGGTTGTGATATTTATGTGCTCCTACCATCGCATAGACTTCACCATCAATATATTCATGGCGAATTTCAGATAACAATTCGCCGTTTAAATATTCTTGCTCACTGATCAAGTCATATTTTTTCGCAAGTGACATGTTCATTTCCTGTGAATCCGTACCATGAAATAACATATAGCATTTTTCAGCCATAAAAAAAAGCGACCGAAGCCGCTTTGGAAAACTGGTTATAACCGTTTACATGCCACTCACGCGCATTTTCAAATTAGTTGCAGAAATACCGACTGCACCAATATTACCTAAAGAACCGTTATTTAAACCATTAAAAACGTTGGCATTTGCAGCATCAGCATCTCCTAACCAAACATTATTTAAGTTCAAATTTAGTTTATCTGAAACACCTGTATTACCAAATATAACAGCACCAGGAATACTACCTGCGCCAGCTTCAATACCTGCATAGAAGCCATTTAAAGAAAAGCCATTGGCATCTTCCCCTGACATTTGCAAATCAAATTTAGCTCCTGTCGATCCCGAAACTAAATTAAATGAACACCCACTTGGCTGAGAATTAGTCGAAGCACAAACCGAATCAACTGCACCACTAAACATGACTAAATGACCTTGTGGAGAAGCTCCAAGCTGAATATTCATACGCGGTTTATTAGTGGTCACAAACTTAACATCAATATTATTACTCACACGCAATAATTCTTTAATATTTGAAGATTTAAGGGTTGTACCTGTACTAAAAATAGAGTGCTGTGTGTAGGTTGATCCCACCAAAGTAGAGATAGCATGTTTGGTAGAATCGCCCGGATCATATTGGTCTGGTGTCAAATAAACCGAGAATGGACGGATTCGAAGACCATTTACATCACTTCCCAAAGTCAAGGCAACATTGGCGAATGCACCATTTGTGCCTGTGCCTGCATCAGAGTCTATGACGGCTTTAAATAATTCAGACGAACTATTTTGAATGGAACCATTTGCATTAAATGTTTGCACAAAATCAATACCAATATTAGCAGGCCCACCTGGACTAGTAGCCATCACTAAAGCCGCTTTCCCTGGTAAAGTTGCATCTGGATTGCTAAAGCCGTCATTATCAATAATTGCGGCCTGCTTAAAGTCAAACTTGGAAATATTTACACTTACGGTCAGACCGTCTTGACCTGTCATAGCAGAAAGACTTTGATCGTCCAATGGCTGCATTGCACTTGCAAATGGACTGAACAACAATAATGCCAAACAACCTATTTTTTTGTTTTTTTCCATTGCCCTAATCCATAGACAAATGTTTAAAATATGAGCTGTAGTTTAACATAGTTAGCATGAGCAGTAACTATCCATAGAAAAATAAACTAACAGAACGTTAAAGAGCCATAACAGTTATCAACTGGAACTTGGTTCTGATTCAAATCTTTTAAATCCAAACCAAACACCGCTCCTAAAGTGGTATAAACACGTCTTGTGGTAAAGTTTTCAATTTTACCCTCTGGCATTTCCATCCACCAGCCTTTTTGGGCATTTAACCACTGCCCATTGGTATTCCATCTGACATCTTGCCCTTGTACAGAAATACCAAAATTTGGTGCACTTTCACCTAAATCATATTTCCCATTATTATTTGTATCTGTACCCAAAGTCATGTTATGGATAAATTTTAAACTCTGATCCAAATTTGAAGTAATCGTCAAATTCAGTAAAGATTTTACCTGAATTCCATTAAGCGCAACCCGGCTAGCACGCTGTAAAATTAAATCAAAGCGGTTGTCACCCGTGTTGGGCTCATCAACATTAATCGTGGAGTTAGTAGAAGTTAATTCAAAATTTGCGAATCCTGTACAACCCGTTTGTGTAGTAGGCGTACCAGCACAAATTGTAGTAGGAACGGTACCATTGTTAAGGATGGTAGGCAGATGTCCACTAAGACTATTAATCCCAGTATGGTTATCTGGATTATTGGCATCACTACCATTGGTCGGTGGTCCACCTATCGACAGCATTCCCCACACTGAATCAGCACCTATACGAAAACCCACCACCTCACGTGTTGCGGCACTTGTTGGGTTTTTAATGGCAAGTTCATAAAAAGGGTTAATTAAAGTAAAATCCGAAGCAGGACCCGCATCGGGAGTATTAGGATTAACAATCCCCGTAAAACTTAGGTTATCAATATCAATATCACAACCTGGCCCCTTAAAACCACCGCAACCCAATTGAAATTTCTTGATATTCGCGTTTAAATCAAGTTGCGCTTCCATGCCTAATTTATAAAAACCCACATCAGCACTTGGATTCGACCCACCTGGTGCAATATAAGACATATTAAAGAGGGCTTGTCCCGTTTCAGCAGATAACTCCGTATCTGTTAATGCCGTTAATCCTTCTTGCATTGCAAAGGTAGAGTTTCCCATTGTTACCAACACAATGAGAGCCAAATAATTTAATCCTTTCATTTCTTTACTCCCGTGCCGACTTAATGTGGTGTGATGTTAAACTTGCTGTTCAACATTCCACCTGTCAGTGCCATTTCACCTAACCGCTGGGCCGCACCACCCGTTGGGTAAAAATTCAAATCCTTAATACGAAACACATCTGCAGCCTGTTTATTCGGATTAATCGTCAATGCTGTATTAAAATCCACATTTCCATTGTTGATTTTAATTTGATTGCTAAAACCCAACTTACCTGTAATATTATCAAATCCAACAATTGAACCATCGATAGGTTCTACAATCTGCACAGCACCACTGGTTAAATTTAAATTACCATCGAAGCTAATAAAATTGGTTGCCGCAGTATTACCACCAGGCACCATGGTCATATCGACACTTCCACCCATACGCAGGCGTAACCCAAACAACACGTCTGCATTACTAATAAAGCCATTACTCGGTGCATAACCCTTACCAGCAGTTTTGTATTGTGAACCAGGCAGGTAACCTACAGCCAACTGTCCAGAAGCAGCAAGCATAAATTCAGGAATAGATAAATTGAGTTGACCATTTTCCAGACCAATACTGCCATAACCTGACATCAGCATGTCAATATTACGTAAACCGATATAATAGTTAATCGGGTTATAATCTGTTTCAGAACCACTCACATATGCATCTCGCACACCATTCGTTGACGCTGAATTATGATACTTTTTCCCATCAATCAATAAAATTGAAGTCGTTTTACTTCCATCTGCACTTACCCCTTTGGTTGACAGACCCAAACCAAAACCTAAACGTTGCGAGGGGTTCGTTAAAGTGGTTCCCCCATAAGGCGTACCGCTAAAAGTAGTGCCATAAATTGCAAGATTGGCATCGAGACCGTAAATAGGTAAGCCCAAGCCCCATGTACCACCCAGATTACTTGGCTGAGCGATATCTGGACTTGCGATAAAGCTTGTCTTCCGTGAGATTGCCTGAAACTCTGCATCACGGACAGCGATGATCAGAGCATTTGGGTTTGGTGCCGTTCCTGTCGCAGGCTGACTCACCAACAATTTATAATCATCAGGGGTAGCAAGTCTACCTGTAGGGGGGGCGGTGGTAGGAGCCAAAGTTGTATTGACTGGCAATGCCATACGTTTGGTATTCGCAAGGTTGAGATAGACACTTCCAGAATCGAAATGACCCGCCCCAGTATTTTCCCGATTGCTGCTATCATAGGTGGTGATCAGTGGGGTAAAGTTACTAAATTGCAGGCCATAGGCATTGTTGCCACCATGTGCAAGTTCCAGAGTGGTTGGATTCGTACCTGTGTTGGTAAAGTCGGCTTGCATTCGCATTGCCAGACCTGTGCTTCCCATGATATTTGCAGAACCTGTATCGGCTGTAGTCGTGGTATTTCCCGCAGCAAATGCCTTGCCTAAAATAGCGTTACCTGAACCACTTCGACCATCGGTTCCACGAAAAGTTAAGCTGGCATTCGTTAAATGCCCAGAAGCACCAACACGAATAAGCCCTTTCGTTCCTGTAGAAGCATCATAAGTATTCCCTGAATTTGCTTTAATAACAAAATCAATATTAAGTCCTGGTTTTGAGTTTGCAGAAGTCAACACTAAACCAGAAGCTGCACACGACACCGCATCAAGAATACAAACGCGATTTAAGTCAACATAGCCATTCGCACCTGTCTCTAAAATCAATCCTTTTGCCGCATCAACATACATATAACCTTGACCGCTAAAGTTAAAGTTAAAGTCCTTTAAAATTAATTGGTTGATTGCTGTCGTAGTCGGTGCGCTCAGATTTTCCATTTGACTTAGGAAAATATTGACGCGTTTTAAGGAAATTTCAGCACTCGATAAACTCGTCGGACTAAACAAACCATCTTTGGTAATAAAATGCAATGTCGCATTTTCCTGAGATTGAACCGTCAAACTACCTGGGCTTTGACCGCAGTTATTTCCTGCACCATCACAAATTTTAAATTCTTTTGCACTAATGGTACCATAACGTGACACAATACTGAGGTCTACGCCCGCTTTACCTGTAGCAGCATCCGATCCTGCATTCACTTTGTAAGTCGTGCCCAAGTTACTCCCTGTAATGGCAATACCATCGGCATAGGCACGTAAGGGGGTGTCTGTGCCATTTGCTAAACCAGCTTTATCTTCCCAATATAAGCGATCAATATCAATACGATCATACGAAGTGTCTAGCATAATTCCATCTTGAGCATTGATTGCACGTAATTCCTGCTCATTCATGGCCTGCATGGCATAAACCGAACTGTGCACCGCACATAAACTCATTGCCAGCACAGTCATACGCATCATCGGGCGGTGTCCATTTTTTTTGTTATCTGACGACATACTTTCCTCCATGAAAAAATGAATTAGCAACGTTTCATTGAGGCATCACAACTAAACACCTTTAATGTGCCTTGTAACGCCAAATTGCCATTCATCATCATCCCTGTGAAACCCGTTTCGCGACCTTGGTCAAATTTATTTGTGGTATCGGTATAAACACCATTTGCATAGGCTGTCACACCCGTACCACCACTTCCCATCGCTAAATAGCCTGACACATTTCCTGAACCTTCATTCGCCACGGTATCGGTTTCAATCGACATGGCATTAAATCCAAAATTACGGATAAGAATCGGAGAAGTCTCCTTAATACTCAATTGTAATGCAGCCTTAATTTTGTCTGGATCACCCGTCATATTGCTATCTGAGCTGTACAGCAAATCAACACCATCAATATCGACATTATTCAAAGCAATGGTTCCTTGTATCCCTTTGAGCACCAACCATTGTTTTCTATCTAAAGTGGTGCGATTGTTAAGCGACATTGCAAGACGACAAAACTTTACGTCTGTTCCATTACAGTATTCTCCTGTCGCATTCGCAAAAACACCAGGACTGCTATGGTTCAAACTGAGTGACCAGTTAATGGTTGCAGCACTTTGCGCTTCAACCGCTTGTAACTCTTGATTTTGCAACGGTCTAAGTTCCGCATGCGCACCCTGAATCACCATAAGCAAGAGCGAAGCAAATAATCCTATATTTTTCATCATTTGCTCCTTACAACCCTTTGGTAGTGAGTTTCATGTGTTGAATGAAGAATCCATCTATGACTGC
Source organism: Acinetobacter sp. ANC5681 (assembly GCF_023488045.1). NCBI lineage: Bacteria > Pseudomonadati > Pseudomonadota > Gammaproteobacteria > Moraxellales > Moraxellaceae > Acinetobacter > Acinetobacter sp. ANC5681. Next base: position 11,013 of record NZ_JAMFKZ010000009.1, on the reverse strand, counting down.
AGAACCCAAATTACCCGGTGCTAAAAACTCTCGTGTAGATACTGGTGTTGCTGGAGCACCATTACTACTCCATGTTGTCCCACTCACCATGGCACCCGCTAAAGGTCCCCAAGCTGCTCCAGCACAAGTTGCAGAGGGAGCCACTGGCCCTGTACAAAAATCCGAAGCATCTGTTCGCCCCTCAACTTTATAGGCAGTATGCGACGTTTGTGGATTAATCGAAAATGTTGAATAATCCACCGCTGGCGCATTTATCCAATCCGCATTTGTAAATTCATTCCAACTAGTCCCTGTAGTTGAGGTTGTACCATTCGTGTAGGTTCCATCAGCCCCAAGATAAGTCCAACGAGGAGTTGTACCATTATTTTTCTGACGATATTTATATTGCAACTGGTAATAATTTTGCGTGATGTTTGTAGTTGCTGTGCTGTTCAGTGCTCCAAACGACACGCCGATGGCATCAGCCTCAGTATAAGCAGTTAATAAATTAGTTGCAGTGCCTGAATATACTGTTGAACCTATGCTAATACTGCTATGCGTAGCTGTCGCACTGCATTGATACGCATTACAGGTTGATCCAGTATAGGTAATTCCAGAATCTGGCACAGCATTTGGTCTACCCGCATAAGCTGAGTCAGCAGCGTAGCGTGTGTAAAGTTTACTATAAATTGCTTGTTGATTAGGAACACGCGCCAGTTCCATACTCAAATTTCTACCATCTGGCGCAACCCCAAGTGTTAAAGGCTGATAAAGCTGACCAAGAACCAAGTTCATGTTGGCTCCATACATAAACATGCCTTCATTGGCGGCAAATGTAGGAGCAACACCACCACCGATTGCTGGTGTTGAAGCATCCTCCCCAACAGCACCCCGTGTACTAAACCTCAATACCGACATACTAGTGGGAAGTGTGAACTGCACCCCTGTATAGGTATCAGTGTTTCGTATTGTCCGAAGTTGATAACACTGCATTACATCTTGGCATGTATTATCAGCCCAAGCAGCAGGAGCGCGTGATGCAGCTGTTGGGCTATATAAATAAATCGCCTGGTTAGCTGTAGTGCGGCTAACCGTCCCATCAGTAATAGTCGCCTTAAAGCCACTTGCGGCCCTTGTATCTCCACCATTAAATCTTAACATCCCCGCCAACCCCAACGTATTGTTGTATGACGTGCTTAAACCACCCGTATTGGTCGCCCCACCCAAAGTTTGAAACAGGTTAATTGAGCTACCATTGATACTAAAATCATCCCAAATTGCCTGTAAACGCAAGCGATTAGACAACCCATTACTCCAGCCTGATGGATTATTATCTGGTGCAGCGACCTTCGGATCCCGCATAAATGCATCCGCCCATAAACCGAGCTTTAAATGATAGTCATCTTTAGTTGCATCAGAAAAGCCTGCAATATCATAAGCCGGTGCTTCATAACTGAGATAAGACAGTGCGCTGCTTGCTCCCGCAAAATTAGGAACTGTCACTGTTTGTACTTTTAAGAGCCAAGGATTGTCAGCACTCCCCCATGAGGTGATTTGACCTGTTGTCGAGCTATTATAACGGTTATTTATATCAGAATCGGCGCGCGAAATAGCTAGACCATACAGGAAAAGATCGGCTTTTTGCGCCCCTTTTGCCGTCGCCTCTGCAGTTAAAGGTCCGACAGGAATAAAACGGATATAACCCGTGTCTTTACCACGATTGGTATAATCGGTCAGTTGTTCTGTCGTATTATCATTTGCGCCCTGAAACACCATTCTAAAATCTTCAGGTAGCATCGCAATGCCTTCACCCGTTGTGTCAGCAAGTGCGGAATCATCTAGAGGTTCAAGATTTTCAAGCGCAAAAATCGACTGGCTTAAACATAAACCAATCAAACTCGCCAAAACAGTTTTTTGAAATGATACCGTATGAAGTGTAGTCATCTTGACCTTCCTGTTACACGATGCTCCGCATCAGCGTTATTTTTTTTAAATCCTTTTGAGCGATTTATCTAAAAAGATGCGCTTCCAAGCATCGCTCAAAGTTTAGGCAAATTTCGCCCACTTAAATTCATCTTTTATTATGCCGAATATTTACACAAATGCAAAATATATTAGGTAAGCGTTTTATTTTCCGATGAATGAATTATTGTTCTTAAATAATTTCTTTTAAATATATGTCTGAATATTATATTTTTATTCTTTAAATATAAGGTTTGTATTGCAACAACCAAAAAACTTTATGATTGTTGCAAAATGTAATTTACAAATCATGTTTTCGGCAAGGTCACACCCGTTTGCCCCTGATATTTTCCGCCACGGTCTTTATAAGAGGTTTCACACACTTCATCACTTTCAAAGAACAGCATTTGTGCAACACCTTCGCCCGCATAAATACGCGCAGGTAGGTTTGTAGTATTGGAAAACTCAAGAGTCACATGACCTTCCCACTCAGGCTCTAACGGCGTGACATTCACGATAATACCGCAACGGGCATAAGTCGATTTACCTAAACATACTGTTAGGACATTTCGTGGGATACGGAAATATTCAATGGTACGTGCAAGTGCAAATGAGTTCGGTGGAATAATACAAACATCTGATTCGATATTGATAAAACTTCTATCATCAAAATTTTTCGGATCAACAATTGCAGAGTGAACATTGGTAAAAACTTTAAATTCACGTGCGCAACGGACGTCATAGCCATAGCTAGACACCCCATAAGAAATCAACTTTTCTCCGTTTTCATCGAAACGGACTTGATTCTCTGCATAAGGTTCAATCATGCCGTGTTTTTCGCTCATTTCACGAATCCAACGATCAGATTTTATTGCCATGACTTTTATCCAAAATCTAAGTTAATGATTGGCGAGTACTTTAACGTAAAACGACATTAATGAAAACAACAGAACCCTGCTACCTAGATTGTTCAAGGCAGCAGAAAATTAGAATTAGAGATTGATTAGAGCTGAATAGCTAATAGGAATGGCAAAGCTGATCAGTACAACTGATGCTGTGCGCTGTAATTTAGCTTGAGACAACCATTTTACTTTATTGGTTGCCAACACAGCGCCAACCGAAATCCAAAATAGTGCGATTGGAAGAATGAGTGCAACAAAGCTACTCATATGCGCAACATAGATTTCTTGCGCTTGCCATGCCGTTGTTGGGAAAATTGCTGAAGCAAATAATAAAGCTTTAGGATTTAATAGTGTTGCAAACAATAATTCTCTTGGTCTTATTGTAGGTTGATTTAAGATCACTTCTTGATTTGCTGTACGCCATAATTTTACAGCCAGAAAAATAATATAGCCTGCACTTAATAGTTTTAAAAATGTTGGTAATAAAGGTAATGTCGCTGAGACTTTACCAATCAACATTCCCCACGCACTGATCGCAAGAATATAACCAATTGCTTCTGCAGGAATCAGCAATAGAGATTTACGCAATCCCACCTGAATACCAGAGGAAGCAAGTAAAGTATTAGTTGGACCAGGAGTGAGCAAAATAGTTATCACTAAACCAATAAAAAACCATGAAATCATTGAATGACCTCACTACAAGATAAATTTAGATTAATATAGTTGCCAGTTGATAGCAAAATTTTAACTGTAAGCACTTATGACGAGATCCTATTTAAATAAATGTTTTATCTATATTTTATTAATTACAAGTACACTCTACTCAAGAGTCACATGAGTAAAAACATACGCTAAAATACAACACATATAACGTATTCTAAGTATTCTTATTTTTTAACAAGATAAACTTTGGTGCTATTTTAAGTTTTCAATAAGTAAATAATGTTATTTTATATACATTCGTTCACTTTTTCCTTTCAATGTGCTTCCTCGTTTATGCCTAAGAAATTTTTTAATAAGTGGCTGCCTTCATCAGAGAAAGTTGCTAGTCTAAAATTTATGAGAATTTTTGGTGAACGTACCTTAAACCCTCTACTTTGGTATGTGAACCGTCGTTCTATCGCGAAAGCCATGTTTATTGGAACATTCTGGGGAATATTACCTGTCCCTTTTCATAGCCTATTCATTATTTTGACTGTGTTATGGTTTGAAGTGAACTTGCCTATTGGCCTATGTATGGCTTGGTTAACCAATCCGCTCACTGTCGTTCCAATTCTGTATTTAGGTTTTTGGTTTGGAACTAAAATTTATCATGTGAACATGATCAATAGCGATATGCTATTAGGGGTTTTACACCAAATTATCAATTGGCTTAAAAATTTTGGTCATGGTCATATTGATTTCAGTCTTGCGAAGATTCTCGTATCAGGACTTGTCATTGAAGCAATTTTATTTGCGATTAGTTTTTATTTAATTACACATTTACTTTGGCGTTGGAGCGTAGTGAATGCTTGGAAAAAAAGAAAACAAGTACTGCAATCAAATAATGACATTAAAAAAAGCCTCTAAATGAGAGGCTTTTCAAATTTAGAAAATACGATTTTCATCACGCTGACGTTTTGGCAATTTATCCATTTGTTTTAATACAGCTTGTGCGATATTGAGGTAGCTCTCTGCGGCTGCATCCTGAGCAATCACACTTGGTTTACCATTATCTGCATGTTCACGAATTTTTGCGTCTAAAGGTAAACGTCCTAATAAAGGAATATCATATTGCTCAGATAACTGATCCCCACCCCCGATACCAAAAATCTGCTCTTCATGCCCACAGTTAGAACAAATATGTGTCGACATATTTTCAATAACACCGAGTACAGGAATATTTACTCTGTTAAAGAGTTCGATTCCTTTTACCGCATCCATAAGTGCAACATTTTGCGGCGTCGTGACAATCACAGCACCTGTTACTGGAATACGTTGTGCCAAAGTCAGTTGGATATCACCTGTACCAGGTGGCATATCAATCACTAACACATCTAAATCTGGCCAAAGTGTCTGGTTAAAAAGTTGCATCAATGCACCAGTCGCTTTAGGACCACGCCAAGCCACAGGTGTATTGTGTGCACCAATCAAATGTCCGATTGAAAGCACAGCCATGCCATACGCATCTAAGGGCACAAAATTTTCATTTTCAATTTGTGGAGTACGTCCCGCATTCCCTAACATGGTTGGAATACTTGGACCATAGATATCTGCATCCAACACCCCAACTTTTAGACCGAGTTGTTGCAATGCAAGCGCCAAATTCACTGTGGTGGTTGATTTACCGACCCCACCTTTTCCTGACGATACCAATATTACATTTTGAATACGTGGATGTGCAGCCACATCGCGTTGTTGTGGTGCAGCTTTTTGAATCGGTGGATTATTGGGATCGACTTCCGCTTTAGGAGAAGCATCCATTACAGGTGGTAAATTGCTATTTTCTGCTTTTGGCTTCGATGAGCAGCTATGACCTGCTTCACCATGCGCTGCATGTTTTTGTTGGATAATATGTAAATTTAACTCTTGGATACCACATTTATCCAGAGCTTCAGCGAGTTCGTCGTGAATCTGTTGTAAGTGATCTTTTTCTTGAGGAAAAGTATTAATCGTGAGTTGTAAAATCCGACCCTGTACATTCACTTGGCTGATACGATCTTTTAATGCATTTTCAGAATGTGGCAGCACATAATTTTGTAAAACAGTTTGAATTTCATCTTCCTTCACTTCTTGTGCTGGTGAAAAAACAGATTTTAAGGAAGAAAGCCACGACATTTTGTTTACTCCAAAAACAGATGATCAATATATCACTGAGTTTGGCTAGTTTAGCAGTATTGAAGATTGGACGCTCACATCAGAGAAGATAATTGCTCATTTTTTATGAACGTGTTTTCTTCTCTGAGTATAAGCATGATGTTAAATAGTCATCAAAAGATTAACCTTTGAATTTATTTAATGTATCTGTTGCAGCTTTCTTTAAATCATCCAGTTTATGGCTCGCTTGAGCTTTTAGATCTTCAAGCTTAGCAGTAGCTTCATCTTTTAGTTCAGCAGCTTTTGCTTTGGCATCTTCTAACTTATGGCTTGCTTCTTGTTTTAAATGATCTAATTTCTCTTTGGCTGCATGCTGAGTATCTGCCAATTTTTCTTTCAGCTCATCTGCTTTAGCAGATAAAGCAGCTTTACCCTCACCATACTGATCCGTTGCATTTGTTTTTAAATCATCTAAAGTTTGCTCACCCTTTTGCTTCAACTCATTCGCTTTATCTTTTGCTTGTTGCAGATCAGCTTTCGTTTGATCAAGATCTTTAGCTGCAAAGTTTTTAACGTCTTCGACAGTTTCCTGACCTTTTTGCTTGATGTCATTTCCAAGTTCGCTGACTTTATCTTTGACTTGCTGTAAATCTGTTTTAGTTTGCTCCAAGTCTTTTGATGCGAACTCTTTTAACTGATCAATTTTGTCATTACTCATGTCTTGTTCCTCTTGTTATATCGTAATAAATTACTGTTGCTTTCAATTATAGTTATACAAGATTCTGCGGATATTTGGAGGAATTGCTGCAAATTGAAACAAATGGGATACAGGAAGATTCAAATCATTTCTGTTCGGTAACCTTTTGAATTTTTAGATATAAAAATCATATAAAAGAATAACAGCAGTTTTGCCCTTTAAACTCCTGTTTAGATATTTCATACAGTACGTGCCAGCTTAATGGATGATAGATATCTAAAACAGGATGTTGAAATTCAGTGATCTTTCTCATTTTTATCTTCTCCATCACCTTTTGAGATTTTTTATTATCTAGGGTGGTAAAAGATACAACTTTTTCTAGTTTCAACTGATCAAAAGCAAAATCTAAGGCTGCATTTGCTGCTTCTTTTGCATAACCTTTGCCCCAAAATGGTTGATCTAAGCGCCAGCCAATTTCAACACAGGGCGAAAATGAAAACTGTGTGGGTTGATCATGTAATCCTACCAAGCCTATCAATTGTTGAGTCTGTTTTAATTCTACTGCCCAAAAACCCCAACCCTGTTTTTCAATAATTGCCTTTAATTTATCTATATATGCATCGCTTTCAGCACGAGTTAAAACTTTTGGAAAATACCGCATAACCTCTGGATTAGCACTCATCTCTGCAAAAGGTAAATAATCGGTGTCTCGCCATTGGCGTAAAATCAGTCTTGATGTTTCGATCATTTTTAGAACCATTAAATTTGTATAAAAAACTATTCACAATATAGGGAATTAGATCAGATATACTTTTGCGCTATCGTGAAATTAACCTGACTTATAAAGCTTTATATATGAATGAAAATGAACTTTTAGAAATTCAAAATGAACTGCAAGCTCAAGAAAAGCGCTTGAACTATATCCTCTCAAGTAGAAAAAGAGTCCAAAACATGATTGATTCTTTTGAGTGTGATTTAGCTGAGCAATTACTTCCTGTCATTCATAATGAAAGCAACGATTATGCTGGAATCGCAACAAGTTTGGCACTTTCAATTTGTTGGAAATTTTCAAAAGTTGAATTTCCAAAGACTGTTCATTGGTGCAGTGAATTAAGTATCAGCGATCTACAAGTTAAAGATGAATTTACCGCTGTAATTAAAGCTCAGGCTTGGTTAGGTACTTTAGGAAGTGATGAACTTTGGCAAACGCCACTCTTTGCCGAAATTACAGTTGATCCCAAAACCAATAGTTTAAAAAGCTATCACATTCATTTCTTATCAAAAGGAAAAATCATCTCTTTAAGAAAGAACTCTAAGCAAAGCGTAACGGTTAAACAAATGCAGAGTATGTGATCCTATAGGATTAAAAAGATTTCACCGATTCCCTTGTGCAAGTCGCTCTTAAGTCATGTAAAATCATTTGCCTTGTAAATACGAATGAGAGAACAATATCCGTGCGTAAAATTTTAGTCACCAATGCCCTTCCTTATGCCAATGGTCCTATCCATATGGGTCACTTACTCGGTTATATCCAAGCAGATATTTGGGTTCGTGCGATGCGTGCAATGGGTCATGACGTGACTTACGTATGTGCGGATGATGCTCATGGTACAGCGATTATGTTACGTGCCGAAGCCAATGGCATTAGCCCTGAAGCGCAAATTGCCAATGTTCAGAAAGAACACATTCGTGATTTTGATGGTTTTGGTGTGCATTTCGATCATTATGATTCAACTCATAGCGATGCAAACAAAGCACGTGCATCTGAGATTTATATTAAAAACCGTGAAGCAGGCAATATCGCTGTTCGCCCTGTCACACAATTGTTTGATCCTGAAAAAGGCATGTTCTTGTCTGATCGTTTCATTAAAGGCACGTGCCCGAAATGTAAAGCTGAAGATCAATACGGCGACTCATGTGAAGTCTGCGGTACAACCTATAACGCGACTGAGTTATTAAACCCACGCTCAACATTGAGTGGTGCAACGCCAGTTGAGAAATCATCAGATCACTATTTCTTTAAACTACCGAATTTCTCAGAATACCTACAGAAATGGACACGTGATCAAGGTCGTTTACCATTGTCTATTGCCAACAAGCTAGATGAATGGTTTGAATCAGGTTTATCAGATTGGGATATTTCGCGTGATGCGCCTTATTTCGGTTTTGAAATTCCAGATGCACCAAACAAATATTTCTATGTTTGGGTAGACGCTCCGATTGGTTATATGTCGAGTTTTGAAAACTACATCAAAGCTAAACGTCCTGATCTAAGCTTTGATGATTTCTGGAAAAAAGACAGCGACAAAGAAGTTTATCACTTCATTGGTAAAGACATTGTTTACTTCCATGCACTGTTCTGGCCTGCAATGCTTGAAGGTGCGAACTACCGCACGCCATCTGGTTTATTTGTAAATGGTTTCTTAACGGTGAACGGTCAGAAGATGTCAAAATCTCGCGGCACATTCATCAAAGCTGAAACTTATTTACAGCACTTGAATCCTGAATATTTACGTTATTACTTTGCTTCTAAGCTTTCAGATAAAGTTGAAGATTCAGATTTGAATTTAGATGACTTCGTACAAAAAGTGAATTCTGACCTTGTCGGTAAAGTGGTTAATATTGCCAGCCGTTGTGCAAAATTCATTAACAGCAATTTCAATAATACACTTTCTAAAACTTGTGCTGAGCCTGACTTGGTTCAAAGCTTTATTGATGCGGGCGATTCAATTGCTCAAGCCTATGAAGCACGTGAATTCTCTGCGGCTGTTCGTGAAATCATGGCTCTTGCGGACAAAGCGAATCAATATATTGATGAGAAAAAACCGTGGGCGCTTGCGAAGCAAGAAGGTCAAGAACAACAAGTTCATGATGTTTGCTCAGTTGGTATCAACTTATTCCGTCAGCTTGCGATTTACTTAGCTCCAGTGCTTCCAACACTTGCAGCTCAAGTTCAATCTTTCTTACAACTTGAAAGCTTTGACTTTGCATCACGTCAGCAAATCCTCGTTGCACACGAAATTGCTCAATTCCAACCACTGATGCAGCGTGTTGATCCTAAAGCAGTTGCTGCAATGGTTGATGCATCTAAAGACTCTTTAGCTGCTGCGGCAGAAGCACCAAAAGTGGAAAAGAAAAAAGAAAAGAAAGCTGAGAAGAAGCCTGAGCCTAAAGTGGGTGAAGCTGAAATTATTGGTATTGAAGACTTTATGAAAGTTGACCTACGTGTAGCTGAAGTTTTAGAAGCTTCAACTGTCGAGGGTTCTGATAAATTACTTCAACTCACTTTAAATGTTGGTGAAGCTGAGCCACGTAATGTGTTTAGTGGTATTCGTGAGTTTTATCAACCAGAAGATTTAAAAGGTAAATTGGTAGTAATGGTGGCTAACCTTGCTCCTCGTAAAATGCGTTTTGGTATTTCTAACGGTATGGTACTTGCAGCGGGTAATGGCGAAGGTGTTTGGGTGATTTCACCTGAATCAGGTGCTAAAGCTGGTGATAAAGTTTCTTAGGATTTAATTCTGAGACAAGAAAGAGCCTCTACGTTGTAGGGGCTTTTTTAATTTTAAATAGATAGCTTATTTTGAACGTAATTTTAGAAAATCTTGAATGATTTGTTGAAAACTTTTATCTTCTACACCTTTCATCGATTGAGTAATTTCATTCCAAGTTTTTTGATTAAGATCAGGATCAATTAAATTAGGTTCAAATACGCCATCTTGCATCATTTGATATTCCGCCTTTAAAATTTTCTCATCTAACCAATTAAGGTTTAGATTTAACCATTGAACTAATTCAATAAAATCCTCAGCTAAATCATTTCCAACTTTTTCTACCATATGAGTTTGTAAATCAATTGGATATTTTTGAGTTCTAGCTTCCTCCAATACATCGAATACTGTTGTTAACAACCAAGCACCTGAAAAGCATGCAACTTCACCAAGTTCACCTCTTAAACCATAATCTTTTCGGATTCTTTTTTTATGTGAGAAATACCTGATATGCAGCAATCTTGCTCTACGAACATAAGTATCAAGAATTTCGTTCTGAATATAATTCTTACTAAGAGTGACAAACTCCTCAAACGTATATAGTTGAATATTTGTATTTTGACATGCCTCAATTGCTCCAGACTGAAATCCAACTTGTGAAATAATAAATCCTTTATCTGCCCCAATATCATCAACAATTGTTCTTAAAGCTAATACTTTTTCTTTTGGAATTTTTGTCTGCCAATATTTAGCTTCTATCACCCACTTAATATTAGTCCCTAAATATTTTGAAGTTACATAAACATCTAAATCATGTTCTGTCCTTACGCCTCTGATTGTTTTGTTTGTTTCAGCTTGCACACCTAAACTTCTAAAATGTTCTGCAATTTTTTCCTGAAAATTGAACCAATCTTTTTCCATAACGTCATTATTCATATCAAATAGGACTTACGCACTATTATTTATAGATTCTCTGTGGTAGCAGATGATTTTTATCGAGAATAAAGTCATCAATGAAGTTTTTGATCATTGGTCTAAATAATTTCTTCTGCCAACGATATATATTTTCAAAGATCCGCTCAAACTGGTTCTTTTGTATCTCAACGTAGGCCATCAAGGCTGAAAAAATATGATTCAAAATCAGTTTAGATCGTCTTACTTGAAACTTTTCAATATGACAAACCTG
>NZ_JAMFKZ010000080.1:0-880 GCF_023488045.1 Acinetobacter sp. ANC5681 | reverse complement strand
GCAGCGAATCACAAGCGGTTTGTCTCTCCATTCGAGCAATTGGTTAAGTGTACGAATGACGCGCAGTGCAGGCAGTGAAAAACCTGCTTCAATCACTAAACCCTCACGTCGATAGTCGTCAATTACGTTAAGCAAACGGTAACTTCGTCCATCACTTAACTGATCATGCATAAAATCCAATGACCATACTTGATTTGGATGAGTTGGTTCCTTCAATGGTTCAGGTACATGTCGTTTTAATCGTCTTCTTGGTTTGATCCGCAGATTCAATGCCAGCTCACAGTAAATACGGTAAACACGCTTATGATTCCAACCACACTTCTCAACATGGCGTAGATAAGAGAAGCATAGCCCGAAGCCCCAATCTGTATTTTCTTCGGTGAGTTCAATCAATTGTTCTGCAATCAGTGCATTGTCATCGTTCAATTTGGACTGATAACGGTAGCAGGTTTCACTGATACTAAATGCACGGCAGGCCAAACGAATACTGACGGCATGATCACCAACGGCTTGTTGTGCCATCTGACGACGACAAGATGGCTTTACCACTTTTTTGACATGGCTTCCTGAATGATTTCAGCTTTAAGCCGCTCTTCAGCATACATCTTTTTTAGCTTGGCATTTTCGGCTTCTAGTTCTTTCAATCGAGTAATTAATGAGGCATCCATGCCGCCATATTTAGCCCGCCATTTGTAAAAAGTCGCATTACTCATACCATGTTCACGGCAAAGGGTGGCAACAGGCGTGCCAGACTCCGCTTGTTTCAAAATAGACATAATCTGACTGTCAGTAAATTTAGATGTTTTCATGCAGAATCTCCTGCTTTGATCTTAAGAGAAAATTCTACTTTTACATCCTTTTATTTTTAGGGGGGATTACC
>NZ_JAMFKZ010000079.1:0-944 GCF_023488045.1 Acinetobacter sp. ANC5681 | reverse complement strand
CATTTAAATTTATATCATTAAACTTCCTTACCTCAAACCCCATAATTTTCTCCACCCGAACCATTTTAATGACTGTGTCGGGTTCACAGTTTTAAATTTTACTCAAATTAGGTGGTGATCAAAATAACATTTTTTGTATATAAGCATTTGTTTTATATGTAAAATAGGGTGGTGACTAAAACCTATAAGTCCACCTTGCTTAATGTTTAGCGGTCACATCATTAATTTCTCGATTAATGGGTTATCCATATAAGTCTAACTGCTTAATCTAACCTACAAAAATTGATTTAGGCTTTTTATACCTTTGAATACTTTTCTAAAAACTCATCAATCCAGCCTTGTGCTTGATCTAAATTAGTAATATCTCCAAGCTTTAGATTAGTGCTTTCAGCTTCGTTAAATCCCTCGATTATGGCTTCAAAGATATTTGCTTCGTTAATGACCTCGCGTGCCATTTCCGCAGCGTCATAGCTTTGCTTGGCTTTTTTAAGTGATGCTATTTGTTTATCAATACCCTCGCCAATTTTTCCTAATGCTGCTTTAAATTCTTGCTTGTTAATAGATAGGGCGGTTTTGGATTTATTGAGTGTTGCGATCATGATTTTATTCCTGTGAATTTCTATAGGGTTTTCTTATGGTCTAACCAATGCAGACTCCAGGCGTCCAACAAAATGCAATTCATTTAATTGTTCTCTAGTAATCACCTCATCTGGATACTTTTTCTTATCAGGATTATCACTTTGCAAGCGTACGGTTCTTTCATCACCATAACTAATAAAAACTCGTTTCATACGCAATAGACTATTATGAAGAAATACATAAACATCACCGCTAATCATTGCTTCAGTATCAATTGGGGAAATATCAACAAATAGTGGACTATCAGGCGCAATAGTAGGCCACATACTATATTCAGCAGAATAAATAACTCTTAAGTTTTTAGG
>NZ_JAMFKZ010000078.1:0-1141 GCF_023488045.1 Acinetobacter sp. ANC5681 | reverse complement strand
AAGTTTACCAAGCCTTTAACAATTGATGAGATTGAGCAAGGACAAGATGTATTTTTAATCCAACCCCATGCTGTGATTCTTCAATATAAATTCAACGAAAATATTGATGAATTAGTCGATGGCATTCATAGTGGATTTGTTCAGCGTGATTTTGAAAATGCTCAACTACAATATAAAGCATTCTGTGAAGCAGTTGGTGGTACACCTATTCAGGTAAATTTAGAACTCGCAGAGCAACCGAAAAAGAAGCGTAGTCGGAAATCAACAGAACAAAATGAAACTAGTGAAAGCAAACAGCAAACTAATGATGACACTTCTTTAGATGATATTCTTGGACCTATTGGCATACAAAGCCCTAGTCCAAATACAGCAGATCCTGAGCTTTCAGTTCTATGTGATGCATTTGTAGATGAGATTAATGCCGCTGTGTCTTCTGAAGAAATTAAAGCTATTCGCACCCGCATCAATTCTAACGGTGACTTAACAGAAGTTGAAAGTGCAGAACTGGCAACACGTATCAATTTGAAAAGTGCTTCGTTTGAAAAAGAACAATCACCCGTTCCTTTTGAAAATATTGCCGCTGCTGCTGTAGCACAAGCTAAAAAAGTTGATGAAGAGACTCAAGAACGTGAGTGGACTCGATTCCATAATGACAAACCATATTTAGACCTTGGCAATAAATCTCAATACGAAATTGAATATGCCGATCTATCTGCAGTCGTAATTCATGCTCAATCATCAGATGAAGCAAATAGTGTTGTAGAAAAGACACATCACTGGACAACTGATCAACGTAAGCCCCTGCTTTCATTAATCAGTAAAAGATTGTGTGAACTTCAAGAGCAATCAAAAGTTCAACCTAAAGAACCACCATCTTTAATGGTTCAAATTCAAAATGCACCTGATCTCACAGCTTTAGATGCTTTAGAGATCGATGTATCTGCCCGCCATCCTGACATACAACCACGTTTGATGGGATATGTAAAAAAACGCCGCTTTGAACTTGAACAACAAGAAAACGCTGCGAATGATGGAGATCAACCATCATGAAATTCAAATATTCAACCATTACCCGAACACTTGAAGTGTTCGGGGGCAACATGACCCATATATATGACAACGTGAATGAGTCAGAAATAAC
>NZ_JAMFKZ010000077.1:0-1329 GCF_023488045.1 Acinetobacter sp. ANC5681 | reverse complement strand
CGACCGTGGAAGGGATTCATCTGCTGTATCTCGAAATAAATAAGATATTTAGCTTATCATGTCAGCCTATTTGCAACAGTGCCCTGGATTCTTATACGAACTATCCATTATTTAATTTATCCCACTACGGAAAACTACTCAACCGATGATATCTTGATTTGAATTTTTGGATCATCAAGCATCGAAAGAATTTCTTTATAAATTAAGTAATTTTCTGCATCTCGACATACAAAGAATACTTCTGCGATTTGATCATGCTGCGGCAATATAGAACAGATTGTACCAATTGCGATCTCAGCAGCAAGTTGTTGAGGAAAACGATACACACCTGTACTAATATTTGGAAAAGAAACTGTTTTAGCACCAATCTCATTGGCTCTCATAAGCGCATTGCTATAGGCATCACAAAGTAATTGTGGCTCCTTACTTTCGCCACCTAACCATCTTGGACCTACCGCATGTATCAGATATTTGGCAGGTAGATCACCAGCAGTTGTTACTTCGGCTTGTCCAGTAGAGCATCCTCCTTTTTCCTGATTAAGCCGCACACACTCAGCTTTCATCAATGGGCCTGCTTTTTTATGAATGATATAATCAAGTCCACCACCACCGAGCAATGATTTATTTGCAGAATTAACTAGAGCATCTACAGGAAAATTTGTAATGTCTCCATGAATCAAAGTTACTTTTTTTTTCATAAAAGTCATTGGTTATGATAAAAGATACATCATCACATATTTAAATTGAGGGTGTTATGGAAAAGGGAGCAATAATTTCAGATTGCAGTAAATATCGTTATTCTCTATGGCGTATCTGGGATAAAGAGAAACCAATGTTTTCTTTTATTGGTTTGAATCCCTCAACTGCAGATCATATTCAAGATGATCCCACTATCACTCGTTGTATCAACCTTGCCAAAAGTTGGGGTGGCGGTGGTATTTATATGGCTAATCTCTTTGCATATAGAGCAACTGATCCACAAGAAATGATGTCTCAAGAAGATCCCATTGGCTCTGATAATGATTTTTACTTAAGCGAAATAGCTTCCAAATCCCAAAGAATTATTGCTTGTTGGGGTAATAATGGGGGGTATCAACAAAGGTCCTCTACTGTAAAAGAACTATTAAAGGGTAAACTTTATTATCTAGAATTGAATAAAACAGGTGAACCAAAACATCCTCTTTACATTCATTCTGAAACTCAAATTAAGCCCTATTTAACATAATGGATATTATACGAAGTACACTTGTAAGCCCAAAGTAGAAATGTCCGGTTTCTCCAAAGTAAAAATGTCCGCTTTTAGAATACGCACTTTTGCGATTTTCTTAG
>NZ_JAMFKZ010000076.1:0-1332 GCF_023488045.1 Acinetobacter sp. ANC5681 | reverse complement strand
TTATGGTGGGCGCTGACGGGATCGAACCGCCGACATTCTGCTTGTAAGGCAGACGCTCTACCAACTGAGCTAAGCGCCCTGAGCGAGGTAACAAATTTAAAGAAATGCTTTAAATATTGTTTAAGTATCAAAGAATATAAACTCTAATTTACTTAACTCTATCTATTCTTGCAATCTTAAAGTGGCGCAGCGGACGGGGCTCGAACCCGCGACCCTCGGCGTGACAGGCCGATATTCTAACCAACTGAACTACCGCTGCACAATAATTTTGCAATTATAGGGTAAAACGATATTAAAACTTAAGTGGCGCAGCGGACGGGGCTCGAACCCGCGACCCTCGGCGTGACAGGCCGATATTCTAACCAACTGAACTACCGCTGCACTTGAGTTTTAACGTAAAGGCTTGGTGGGCGCTGACGGGATCGAACCGCCGACATTCTGCTTGTAAGGCAGACGCTCTACCAACTGAGCTAAGCGCCCTTAACGTCTTCATCGTTTGTGAGGTGCATTATAGAGAATCTTTACAGCCTGTCAAACGCTTTTGCCATTCTTTTCTGAAAAAAGCGTACGAATGATTAAAAAATAAGTAATTCATTGAAAAAATCAAGATTTTCGTATTTTATTTAAGCACTTATTCATATTTTCATCCTTCGTTTTCTAAAGTATGTTCTGAAATATAAACCAATGCCTGTTCAGAAATTAGCTCAAATAACTCAATAATCTCATCATTCTTCATCCGAATACAGCCATGTGACATCGGGATGCCCATCGGTTCTGTATCAGGCGTGCCATGAATATAGATATATCGTTTAAATGTATCGCAACCATTTCCATGATTGAATCCATCTTCTAAACCATCCAACCATAAAATTCGTGACAAAATCCAATCTCTTTGTGGAAATTGTTGTGCGAGTTGTTGGTTATACACTTCCCCTGTCGGCTGACGTGCAATAAAGACCGTATTTTTCTTTAGGTCTGCACCAATCTTTTGTGCGACTTGATGCCAACCTCTTGGCGTCTTACCGCTATTCTCTTGCTCACCAACACCATTCTTGCCAGAAGAGATCACATAAAATTTATTGTGCTTTGGCAAATGTAGAATTTGTTGTGCTAAATCTATGACGATGTCTGCCTGATCAAGGGTATAAGTCATTTTTATCTCAACAGATGATAGAACACAGATATTTCAACATACACCCAAAGCTTTTTCTTGTATTTTTCGGTAGTTTTGATTGTTGATTGATTTTAAATAGGACTTACGCATTGACGGATTCAAAAAAGTACTAAAATACTTTATAAAGTATCTGTGATCAGACGAATTAAACATGCTTC
>NZ_JAMFKZ010000075.1:0-1366 GCF_023488045.1 Acinetobacter sp. ANC5681 | reverse complement strand
CACCCCTGCAACTGGTGCCGTATTATCAACGGTTACTTTGGCAGATAGCACCTCTGCACTGTTTCCTGCAACATCGGTCACAATCGCCTTAAACTGATACACACCATCAGCTAGATTCTTTTGTGCAGCATCGGTATTTGTCCAGGTCTTACCGCCATCTTTAGAAAGCTGATAAATGACCTCTGTATTGGCTTCCTGTCCTGACAGACTTAATTCAAATGCTTTATCCTGAGTGATGCGATCAGTAGAAGATAAACCCGTATCAATTAAATTCGTAAATGACAACGTTCCTGCAATGGGTGGCGTTGTATCTCGCGGTGGTTCTGCTTTATCCTCGCCCCCCCCACCTCCTGCTGCCGCAGCAACTGCTCCAACCCCAGCAATCCCACCTGCAACCAAGGCCCAGGTTGGAATTGTCATTGCAGCGACAGAACCAGCGGTCGCCACCGTACTTGCAGCAACAACCGCACTCTCTGCTGCAATTGCGCCTGTACCTGATGCAACAGCACCTAAACTATCCGCAGCAACGACAGAACTATCCGAAAGCACCGCACTGGCTGGCACACCATCCAGTACCAGATAATCATCTACAGGTTGCTCTGCAACCTCATCCTCAACAAGTGTTGCCCATAAGCTTTGCCCATCCTGTAAGGGAAGTTGTAGAAGCTCCTGAACAAAGAACCCCTCTAAAACAACTTGCGTACCATCTATTAAATGTACAACCGCGTTATTTCCGACTCGCACAATTGAAGAGACTTGTTCTGGATGAATCTCAAACTTTGCCATTAATCGTTGATCTAAAGGAATTGCTGTTGATTGCCCAGTTGCTATGACCTCAGATTTAGTTGTTGTTTTATGAATACTTTTATCCACCAAATATATACGTGTCACTTTGTCACCTTTCAGCATGCAGAAATCGCAAAAGTACTTATATTTATTACTTTGTGCGTATGTATATGTTATTTAAAATGATTCTTTTTCCAGTTTTAGAGTTTTCTGATATCTTACAAATGAAGAATTTGGGGAGCAAAATTTCATCAACTCTCAAAAGATTTTATGCATTTTTTTGTGGCAGTTATATTCCTCAAATGGGGAATAGACTGACCTGTATTAAGAGATTTTTCCAGTTAAAAATCGACTGATAATTTTAAAAAATCAACACAATATTCTGATATTTAAAATATTAATATTTTTCAAGTATTCAAAAATCAAGTCTAATATGCTTATTTTTATATCAGTGTACGGAACTCATAATTTAAAGATATTTAATAAGTCATATTTTTCATCTTTGTACACGACAAAAAAAGATAACTCATTGAAATAATGGCATAATACTTGTTTTCTGACGACGAATATGATGACACAT
>NZ_JAMFKZ010000074.1:0-1502 GCF_023488045.1 Acinetobacter sp. ANC5681 | reverse complement strand
TTTTATGTTTTAATAGACAAAAGAAAACCCACACTGGGTGGGTTGGTTCATGCAAAAAACTTTTTATACATATGCAAATGACTGAGGGGCTTTAAGACCTATTTTTATTTCAGACAAATCTTGTGGAATGCTATATTTTTTTGTAGATTTAACTTCTATAGCATAAGCTTTTGATCTTTCAGAAAAATAAGAGTCAAAAAAATCTTTAGTTATTCCTGAAGATTGACTGGTTCTATCCCAAATAGAGTCTGGTCTGTCAGATAAAATGGTTTCTATTTCAAATTCACCAATAACTTTACCTACAGGCATAGTGGCATAAATGATAACAGTCCGAATACCATCTCTTTTAAAAATGGATTTTCTGAATTCAAATCTTTTTTCACCAGATAGTATCTTGTCAGCATACTCAGGCTTGATTGATAATAAAACTTTCATCTGTTTTCCCTTCCTTAATAACATCGATTAATTGATTAAAATTCAATATGCCAAAACCAGAATAAAAACCATGATTATTCGACATTATGCCCATATCAATTAACTTTGCTCGATTAATTCGCTTATTTAATGCAATATTATATGTCATTTTAATAACATGTTTATATTTCTTTTCTTTATATATTTTGTTTAATTCTATTTCATCAAATATACTGTATATTTTACAATAATCATAGAACTCATCATAAGTTTTAAAATCATAAATATGTTTATATTCTTCAATTACGCATATTGAAGTAAACACCGAGCTGTAATGTGCACTTTTTCCTTTTTCCGCAGTCCTATAAATAACAATAATGTCATTAGGCTTTATATTATCCATTCCTTGCATACCAGCTATATATATTTTATGAATGCTGTTAGTATGGGAAATATCCTTAACAATAGAACCATCTTCAGTAAGCAGTATGGAATCAGGGAATAGTCTAGAATGATATTCGGGGTATATGCTTAAAAAGTATATATTAGTAACTTTATTGTGTGTAATTAAAGGGTAACTATATTTAATATTTTGTCCAGAAAATTTTCTGCTAAGTACATTTTCACTTCCATTTGGAGAGTGTTTTAATCCAATTTTCTCAAAACCATATTTATAAAATAATGCCATTAAAGACATATGTTTCTCAAAAACTGTTAAATATATCTCTGCAACTTTTTCATGCAAGGCATAATCAAAAATTTTTTTTATAAATCGCTCCCCAAGTCTTGTACCATGTGCATCAATTTTCATTGTCCCAATTTTTAATCTTCTTAAAATACTTTGTGGTGGGTCTATGTCAAGTTTTTCATTTTCAATTTTTAAATATAAGAAACCATCCAAAATTCCATTTTCGTTAAAGTGAATAAGTGCCTTATTTTCAGATTTTTTATAAAACCAATCAGAAAACTCTTTATAATCCGATTTTAATGTATCAAAAAAAGGATCATTTAAATTTATATCATTAAACTTCCTTACCTCAAACCCCATAATTTTCTCCACCCGAACCATTTTAATGACTGTGTCGGGT
>NZ_JAMFKZ010000073.1:0-1555 GCF_023488045.1 Acinetobacter sp. ANC5681 | reverse complement strand
AAGTTTACCAAGCCTTTAACAATTGATGAGATTGAGCAAGGACAAGATGTATTTTTAATCCAACCCCATGCTGTGATTCTTCAGTACAAATATAGTGAGGATTTTGAAGAACTGGTGGATGGAATTAGAAGTGGTTTCGCTCAGCGTGATTATAATAATGCCCTGCTTCAATATCGTGCTTTTTGTCGCGCTGTAGGCGCTACTCCATTAAATGGTATCGAGGTTGTGGATGTCGCAACACTTTCAAAGCGGTCAGTTGAATCTGTTACGCCTGCCACCCCTGTTGAGTTAGATGACATTCTTGGTCCTGCTAGTGGCCAAATTCCAACATCAAATGATGTTGAGAAAAAGACAGAACTGGTCGCTGATGATGATGCTGAAGATAAACCTAAAAAACGACGAGGTAGGAAAACCACTAAAGAGGTTCCAGACATTGCAGCAATTGCACATGAGCATAATAAAGACTTAATTATTGATGCGATTGCAACTTGCACCAGTGCAGATGAAGTCAATGCCGTTTGCTACAAACTTGATGATCAAGGCTTTAATAACTATCAGCTTCAAGAAATTGAACGTGCTAAAACGGAAAAGTTAGCGGAGTTGGAATCAGCCAAGACTGAAGCTGAAACTCAAGCAACTGCATTGCTGAAATCAACCGAAATACAATCTGATTCTGAATTATCTGTTTTATGCGATGCCTTTATTTTAGAGATTAATTCTGCAATTTCTGTACTTGAATTAAAGGCTATTCACAAACGTATAAATAATAACCCTGATTTAACTGAAGTCGAGAATGCAGAACTTGCAACTCGCATCAATCTTAAAACAGCAAGGTTTATAGAAGATAAAACCGTTGGTTCATTTCAGGGTGATAAGTCTGCTGCCATAGAACGTATTGAAAAAGCGAAAGACTTGAATGAGTTGCAGGAAATCGAGTCAATTCTGGATGGAAATCAAATTTATTATCTTGAAGCTTATTTCTATAAAAAACGTAAAAGTTTTTCTGACTTTGATGCTGTAGCCTCTGCTGCCGTCAATCATGCTCAAAAACTGGATACTGAAACTCAGCAGAAAAATGATGGTGGTCATTACTTTGATCAAATTGCAAAAGAAAATGCAAAGTGGAAAGAGGAGCTAAATGTCTTACTTGAACGCTTGAAAATTGCCAAGAATGCTGAAGAAGCCAATGCTCTTGTTCAGGAAACAACTTCATGGACAAAAGAACAGCGTGAACCATTGCTACGTGCTATCAGCAGAAGATTGCAGGAAATTGAGAACCCACAACCACCTGAACCACCCTCTTTATTGAACCGTATTACCAACGCACAGGATTTAACTGAACTTGATGCATTGGAGATCGATGTTGCTGGCCGTCATAAAGACATTCAACCAGTTTTAATGGCTGAGGTTAAAAAACGCAGACTGATTCTTGAGGGTGCAGTCAACGATGAGGCCCTGCCATGAAATTCTCTTATTCAACCATTACCCGAACACTTGAAGTGTTCGGGGGCAACATGACCCATATATATGACAACGTGAATGAGTCAGAAATAAC
>NZ_JAMFKZ010000072.1:0-1689 GCF_023488045.1 Acinetobacter sp. ANC5681 | reverse complement strand
TTTAAGATGAGATGTAACTCATTGAAATGTGTCATCATATTCGTCGTCAGAAAACAAGTATTATGCCATTATTTCAATGAGTTGTCTTTTTTGTCGTGTACAAAGACATTTAAATAATTGAGTGAATTTGACAAATGGTATTTTATGCATTCTTTATTAGTTGCAAGGATTATTTTTTTGTTGGAACAGATATTTTGAGATAAATGGCAAGAAATTTTGCTAAATATGCACACTGTTGAGCAAAGTAACTGATAATTTTTGCTAAATTATTATCAAAGTCTGCATGTTCAGAAGCAATCTTTTGATGATGAATTTCATCTTTTTGAATATCTAATACTGCATGATGAATCTCAATATCTTTTTCTTTGAAGAAAATTGCAGCTTCATCAAGTTCTTTGTTTACAATATTTTCAATGCTTGCAGTACTGATCCAAATTGCATTTCTACCTAAATCGATATAGTCGTGATTCTAATCGTGAGTACATTTCATCTCATTAAACAATAATAAAATAAAATTCATAGTGAGACACACTCATGAATAACATGATAGGATGAATTAAATTCAATTGTGGTGATCGTTGTGTTAGAACTTCGTCATTTAAAAACATTAATTGCACTACGTGAGCATGGTTCATTGGTTGCGGCTGCGACAGATCTATGCCTAACTCCTTCAGCAATTTCTCATCAATTAAAAGAACTTGATCATTGGTATGGTGTAGAAGTTGTTAATCGCCGTAGTCGTCCAGTAAGTTTTTCCAATGTCGGCGAGCGTTTGCTTCGACTAGCAGATGATGTGTTGCCTCAGGTTCAGATAGCACAAACGGATATTACTCGTATCGTGCATGGACAAACGGGGAGAATTATTTTTTCATCTGAATGTCATAGTTGTTTTGACTGGCTGATGCCTTTATTAAATCAATATCGCCAGCAATATCCAGATGTCGATTTAGATTTTGCAGCGGGTTTTGAGTCTAATCCGCATGAATTATTGCAAAATGCCGAGTTTGATTTATTAATCACTGCTGATCCAATTGCACTCAAAGGGATTGAATACTTTCCGATTTTTGAATACGAGTCACGGTTAGTACTCTCAACGACACATCCATTAGTGCGTAAAGAAATAATCCTAGTTGAAGATTTGGCTGAACAAACGTTGATTACTTATCCAGTTGATAAACATCGTTTAGATATCATGGCGCATTTATTCATTCCAGCAAATATTCAACCTAAGCATATTCG
This sequence comes from Acinetobacter sp. ANC5681, assembly GCF_023488045.1. Classification (NCBI taxonomy): domain Bacteria; kingdom Pseudomonadati; phylum Pseudomonadota; class Gammaproteobacteria; order Moraxellales; family Moraxellaceae; genus Acinetobacter; species Acinetobacter sp. ANC5681. The sequence continues at coordinate 450 of NZ_JAMFKZ010000072.1, read as the reverse complement.
AACGACTGATTTAACGCAGATGTTAATTCAGTTGGTTGCCAGTGGGCGTGGTATTGCTGCTTTACCTGATTGGGTCGTTAATGAATATGAACAAAAGGGATGGGTTGTCAGTCGTCGTTTAGACTGTGTGTCGCCGCAAGGATTGAGACGCACATTATATGCAGGCTACCGTACTGAAGATAAGGAGAAGAATTACTTTGAAGGTTTTCTGAAGCAACTTGAGAAATTTTCAAAGAAGCGTGCGATGTATTATGAAGATTGAATAACTTTGTTATCTAGGTTGTAAAGGGAGATACACATTCTGTTTGAACGGCTTATATACTCTTATTTGCATATATAGAATGATTAACCAAGATGCCAATCCATAAGTGTGATGTGTGCTTAAAAAACAGGAGGGTTTAACTTGGTAAACTATACATACTCATTAGGAGTTTACCATGAGCAAGAAAC
>NZ_JAMFKZ010000071.1:0-2034 GCF_023488045.1 Acinetobacter sp. ANC5681 | reverse complement strand
CTTTCATCAGTGACTATAACATCCCGAAAATGGATTGCTCCGCAGAGGAACAAATGGTTCGGATGACTTTATCTTCATTAGTAGATGTTAAGAGGCTGGTATTTGATTTGCCAAACCGAAACCTAAAAGTTCTGCATAATGGTGAAAATAATGAAATCACTGCAAAACTTGAAGCTCTTGGATTTGGAGCAAAATTAAATAAAACTGAAGCTTATGAAAATAAAGAGCACACACAAGAAGCCAGTACTTTTCTGATTCCAAAGATGGATTGTTCGGCAGAAGAGCAAATGGTCAGAATGGCTCTTTCTCCCTTGCATGAAGTTAAAGGTTTATCATTTGATTTGGCACAAAGACAGTTAGTTGTTTTCCATACAAATGGGATTAATGAAATTACCACAAAACTTGAAGCCCTCGGTTTTGGTGCAAAGCTTGTGGAAACAGTAAAAGCCACTGGGGAATTGCCTGAAACGCCAGATCCGACTAAGCAGGCGAAAGTCCTAAAATTATTACTAGCGATTAATGGTGTTCTTTTTTTTATTGAGTTCATAAGTGGCATCATTGCTGCATCGACGGGGCTTATTGCGGATTCTCTTGATATGTTTGCAGATGCTGCCGTTTACAGTATAGCACTTTATGCGGTAGGGAAAGCAGCTAAATACCAATTAAAAGCAGCTCATTTTGCAGGATGGATTCAACTTTTATTAGCTTTGATCGTTATTATTGATGTTGTCAGACGTTTCATGTTCGGTAGTGAACCAGAGTCAGATTTGATGATCATTATTGGCTTTTTAGCACTTATTGCCAATGTGACGTGCTTGTATCTCATTTCTGGGCATAAAGATGGTGGAGCCCATATGAAAGCGAGTTGGATCTTCTCTGCTAATGACGTGATAGTAAATATGGGAGTAATTTTAGCAGGTGTACTGGTTGCATGGACGGGCTCAGCTTATCCAGATTTGATTATTGGTATTCTTGTTTCATTATTTGTGCTGAATGGCGCTCGAAAAATTTTGGCGTTGAAATAAGGTACAGACAATGAATTTATTTCAAGTAAAGCAAGATCAGACTGTAAAAATCATTGATCTTAAAAAGGGTGAACAGTATCAAGATAAAAATGATCCTGTTCTGGAGCGTTTAGAACTGCTGGGCTTTAGAGTAGGTGAAACCTTACAAGTGCTTGCGAAAGGGCTTTTTGGTGGTGATCCTGTGTTGGTTCAAATCGAAACCTCACGTTTCGCCTTAAGAAAAAATGAAGCAGAACGAATTTTTGTAGAGATTACCAATGGACACTAAAAATATTGCACTTGTTGGTAATCCTAATTGCGGGAAAACATCACTTTTTAACACCCTCACAGGGACTCGTCAAAAAGTTGCAAATTATGCTGGGGTAACAGTTGAACGTAAGGAAGGTTTTTTTAAACTACCTTCTGGTGATACCGTTCGAGTATTGGATTTGCCTGGGACTTATAGTTTAAAACCGAGCAGTTTAGATGAGGAGGTCACTAGAGCAGTATGCTTTGGTGAATTAAAAGGCGAAGTCATACCTGATATTTTTGTATGTGTTGTCGATGCTACGAATCTTCATCTTCATTTAAGTCTTGTACTTGAAGTCAGAGCTTTGAACAGACCAATGTTACTTGTTCTTAACATGATGGATGAGGTTAGAAAGCGTGGGATTGCAATTGATACAACGAAGCTATCTCAGCTTTTAGGTATTCCTGTTGTTGAGTCAGTAGCTGTAAAAACAAAAGGCATTCAGGGACTATTGACCCAATTGGATCAAAAGAATTTGTTTGTTGCCCCTTATCATTCTGATCTGAGTCACTTTGACCAAATCAAATATATTACAAAACAAGTCATCTTGAAAAATGATAATGGTGATAAACGAACGGCTTTCTTGGACAAAATATTCTTACATCCAGTTTTTGGATTATTAATATTGACCTTTACCATGTTTGTAATGTTTCAGGCAGTCTTTATTTGGGCTCAACCATTAATTTCCTTTGTTGAGGATTCGATTACATGGTTTAGTGG
>NZ_JAMFKZ010000008.1:0-109381 GCF_023488045.1 Acinetobacter sp. ANC5681 | reverse complement strand
TGAACCTGAACCTGAACCTGAACCTGAACCTGAACCTGAACCTGAACCTGAACCTGAACCTGAACCTGAACCTGAACCTGAACAGCGCAATCAAAATCCTCATCTCATGGTGTTTGATGCCGAGGACGGGCAGTTAATTGGATTGGATGTATCAGCGCAACAACAAACGATTCAGTCGAATATCGTTGAGGCGGATGATGTGCTGGTTTTTCCTGTTGAGCAAAATCCTCAAGTACATCTGAAGCAGCCTCAAGCTGAACAGGCACTTGATCTCATCGCAGAGCCAGTACTTAAAGCTGTTGTTTCGGAACCGATTGTGGTCGCAGATCAGCCTGTTGGATCGCCAATACAACAGCAAGATTTTGGGCAAACAGATTTGATGCCTCAAGATATTTTAAAATTGCGTGAGCAGGTTTTGGAAGGTGAGTGGAATTTGGAGAAGTGGGAATACTGGTTTAGAACCAGCCAGCTTTCACCTGCTGTTCAAGAGTTAGCTCAACATGGTGTGATGCAAGGACAGATTAACGGTACTTCTATTTTCCTGATTCCTCAAGAATATGAAGGCATGTTGTCGCAATTGCAACATGGTTTGGAGGATGCATTAAAAGAACAATGGCCACAAACGCTGTTCAGTGTTCAATATGGTGCTGTTAATTCCAATACGCCTTTAGTTATGCAGAATGAGCGTAAAGAAAGAGCTTATCATCGGGCGATCGAATTATTAAGCAAGGAACCCACAATCAAAAGCCTAGTGGAAACTTTTGATGCAGAGTTACATAACATTCAATTGAAATCTTAACGATTCTAAGTAAGATGCAAAACGGAAACGTTTTGCCTCTATTCATTTATAAGGTCAGCAGCAAATATTCGAAGAGTGTCGAGCGCATTGCATCTGGAATTGCTGTGCTTTTTCTGGTTTGTCGATCTACAAACACATGCACAAAATGCCCTTGAGCGGCTGCTTGTGTTTGATCTTGCTTAAAAATTGCCAGTTCATATCTAAGTGATGAATTTCCAATTTTGCCAATCGCTACACCAACTTCAATGATTTCTGGAAACGACAGTTCCTGTTGAAAGCTACAAGCTGAATCAACCACTAAGCCAATAACTTCACTGTTGTGAATGTCAAATTCTGTTTTTTGAATCAGTAAAGAATTAGCTGCTGTATCAAAATAACTATAGTAGGTCACATTGTTCACATGACCATAAATATCGTTATCGGCCCAACGGGTTTGGATTGGAAAAAAGAATTTAAATTGTTCGCGTCGTTTTAAAGTTGGTTTGCTCATGCATAAATCGCCTGATAGATCTGTAATGCGTCTTGCTCGGTCATTTCCCTTGGATTGTTCTGCAACAATCTGGTTTGTAGCATTGCATCTTTTGCTAACTGAGGTAATTTCGCCTCAGGAATGTCTAAATCTTTTAATTTCAATGTTAACCCACTCTGGTCCAAATGATTCTGCATATGATCAATAAATAGATCACATAAACCATCTGTGCAACCTGTACTACGTGGATCTAACAGTTGCATAAGCTCTGCATAGTGCTGCTTGGCTTTGGGTGCATTAAACTTAAGCACTTCAATTAAAACTAAGGCATTGGTATGTCCGTGTGAAAGATGGAAATGTCCGCCCAATGGATAGGCGAGAGCATGGACTGCCGCGACTGGAGCATTAGCAAATGCTTGACCAGCAAGCATTGAGCCGACCAACATATTTTGGCGAGCTTCTAAATCAGCACCATTTTTCAACACTTTAGCTAAATTATGATTTAATAATTTCAGTGCATTTTGGGCTAACATATCTGCATAGAAGTTTTTTTTAACATTTGAAGTATAGGCTTCAATTGCATGTACCATCGCGTCAATACCTGTTGCAGCCGTGATATGCGCAGGTAAGCCTTGTGTAAAAGTTGCATCTAAAATGGCCACATCGGCATATAAAATTGGTGCTACCACACCCATTTTAGTGGTTGCACCTGTTGTGACAATTGAGATTGGTGTGACTTCTGAACCTGTTCCCGCTGTTGTTGGAATAAGAATGAGTGGCAAACGAGGGGATTTGGCTTGGTTTACACCATAGATTTCACTCAGTTTTTGCTGTTGTTTAGGGTGTGCGAGCAAGGCAATGATTTTAGCCACGTCCATGGAACTACCACCACCAAAACCGATGATCACATCAATTTGCTCTTGTGTCGCAAAATCAACAGCTTCTAAAACAATATGTTCAGGTGGGTCGGCCTGAATATCGGAATAAATGATAGTCTCAAGACCTATCTGATCCAGAATGTCTAGAATGGGTAAATGAAGCTGGTGCTGAATCATGCCAGCATCAGTGACCAGAAGCGCTTTTCGATAATCATGTTGTGACAAGATGGTTCTAAGTTCCTGTATTGAACCTAAACCTGCAATAATGTTGGGAACGGTCTGGAACTGAAACTGGTTCATACGTACATCCTTATTTCTATCTTTTGACAAATCATCGTCCATACCTGACCTATGTCGCAATCATAGACAAAATGCCAACAAATTCTAATAAATACAACATTTTTATATAAGGCAACTATAGGTTTCACTGCCCAAATAAATTACCATAAGATGTTCTAAAAAGTGTAGTTTTGAGGTGATTATGCCATCCCCAATACCGTACAAGGTATTATGTGTCTGTTTAGGAAATATATGCCGTTCACCCACAGCGGAAGCAATTCTCAGACATTATTGTGATGCGCATGGTTTAAATGTATCTGTCGATTCGGCGGGTACGAGCAATTACCACCCAAACAAGGCACCTGATGCGCGAAGCCAGAAACATGCGCTACAGCGTGGCTATGATTTATCGGGCTTACGTGCCAGACAAATTCGTCTTGAGGATTTTATTGAGTTTGATCTGATTCTGGCGATGGACCATGAGAATTTTGACGATATTCAGTCCCTCATGTCGAAAGCGGTACGCCAGTTTGGTGCGGAACAGATCCGCGCCAAAATCGCATTGATGAGTGAGCATGATCCTCATTTTAACCAGCAGGCAGTGCCTGACCCTTACTACGGTGGATCGGATGGATTTGATCGAGTACTTGATCAATGTGAATCTAGCAGCCAAGCATGGGTTAACGTTTTTAAAAAGCAAATGAAAGTAGGGTAATAGGATTTAATTTAATATGCAGGTACAAGCACAAGTTCAGCTTAAAAACTTAAATACATTAAATTTGAGTGCTATTGCTTCGCATTATGTTCAAATCAATCATCCTGATGATGTGATCGAGGCATTAAACTTTGCTGAGCAACACAATTTGAATGCTTTGATTTTATCTGGTGGAAGTAATGTGTTATTACCCCAACAGATTCAAGCTTTGGTGTTGCATTTAAATATACAAGGGATAAATGTTCTCGCTGAAGATGAAAATACCATCACAGTAAAAGTGGGTGCTGGGCAAGTATGGCATGACTTTGTGTTGTACAGCACTCAACAACAATGGTTTGGTTTGCAAAACCTCGCACTCATTCCCGGCTTAGTGGGTGCATCACCTGTGCAGAATATTGGTGCCTATGGTGTTGAAGTTGGCGAGTTTATCGATTCTGTTCAAGTCTATGATCGTCAACTAAAAGTATTTGATTCTATTTCAGGTTCGGACTGTCACTTTGCTTATCGCCATAGTATTTTCAAAGACTATCCAAACCGCTACATCATCGTCAGTGTTACTTTCAAACTATTAAAAAAAGCTGATTTGAAGTTGAGTTATGGTGATCTTAAAAAAGCTGTTGGAGAGGAATTCACCGCTGAAAATTTACAAAATCAGGTGATTCATATTCGTCAAAGTAAATTGCCTGATCCAAAAGAATTTCCAAATGTTGGAAGCTTTTTTAAGAATCCAATCTTGACTGAAGCTGAATTTGGCAAAATTGTTCAACATTTTCCAAATATTCCCCATTATCCTCAAGCACATAGCAATGTTAAAGTTGCAGCGGGTTGGCTGATTGATCAAACAGGTTGGAAAGGTAAACAACTTGGTTCTGTTGGAATGTTTGATAAACAGGCATTGGTGTTAGTGAATTATGCAGATGCGACATTAGCTGATGTTAAAAATACCTATCAAACTGTACAAAGTGATGTAAAACAGAAATTTAATATTCAATTAGAACCTGAACCAGTGTTGTATAGTGAGCAAGGCTTAATCCAAGCACATCATGTATAAGGAATTTTATGGATAAAGTACATTGGATGATTGGCTTAGTACGAATCATAACTATATTTTTCGTGCTATTAGGCTGCTTTGTACTTTTTTTATATTCGCCATTTTATTCGCAATTGGTTGTAAAGGGGCTAAACCGATTTGTACCTGTTGATGTGAATGAAGTTGCTGCACAAAGTCAGAAACCAGCTGCATTAAGCGAGCATGAAACTTTGGAGCCGGGGTCTAATTTGTGGATTGCGCGCCAAGCTTATCTCAAGTTAATGGAAAAAACATTTCGGTCTGAAAAACCTGAAGATTTAAGATTAATTCAAGCACGTTATAAATTATTACAACAACTGATTACCGAAGAGCAAAAACGTGAAAATGTAGAAGAAAACCAGCAGACCAATATTCCATTAATGGCGGAGAAATCAGAACAGGAACAAGAGAGTTCTGCTGTAGCAGCAAGTACGCCAATGGATTTTTTACAGTGGAATACGCCTGATAATCAGGCTTTAATGGGAAAATATATTGCTTTTTTAGAAACATATCCTGTTGAGTTACCTGTTTATTCAGATGAAAAAGACGAGACAAATAAAGATTTAGTTGATCTGAAGAAGAACAAGGACGGAATGAACGAGTCGCAAGGATTGTCTCAGCCATATGCAATTGTTGTTTTAGGCGGTGGCTTGACACTTGGTGCAAATGGTAAAGATATTGTTGTAAATAACTATACACGTCTTCGATTGGAAAAAACTTTGCAAGTCGAAAAGCAATATCCTCTTCCTATTGTTTTAAGTGGTGTTGAAGCACCTTATATGCAAGCTTGGCTGAAAGAACGCGGTATAGAAGCGAAACTTCTAGAAAATAGAAGTATGAATACCTGTGAAAACTCCAGATTTAGTTCATTATTACTGCAAAAGAAAGGTGGCGCACCGACAGTCATTCTCATCACAGATGAATATCATATGCCACGAACAAGACGTTTATTTGCACTCAATGGAATTGAAACTGTTCCTGTGATCGCACCGATGCCAACAATATTGACAGACTGGCGACCAAGTGAACAAAACTATGATCACAGTCGTCGTGCTAACTATGAATTGCTAGCTACGATTCGTGATACGCTTTTTGGCTCAAGTGATTGTCGAGAGATACCATAATATGTCCAATATTCCATTTTTAAATCCGACAATACTTAAACAATTGGATTTACCTATCCCCAATAGAGAAACAACGCCTCAGCTTTTAGAGCCGCTTGATTTATCAAAATTAATAGAACCTTCAAAAGCACTACAAGCCTATAGAAAGCTTTATGGTTTGGATTTACTTGATTGCGAACACTGGCAAGGCTATGTTGAAATGCCATTATTTCGTTTACATGTACAAGTATTTCAACCTCAACGCGAAAAGATTTTAGGTACAGTATGCTTATTACATGGATACTTAGAACATAGTGGTATTTATCAACCCATTATAAAAGAAATTCTTGATCAAGGATTCAGTGTTATTACATACGATTTACCCGGTCATGGATTAAGTAATGGTTCACCAGCAAGTATTCAGAATTTTGACCATTACCAACAGGTTTTACATGCAGTATATGAAGCTGTTCGTGGGGCCAAACAGTTGCCTAGACCGTGGTTAGGCATTGGTCAAAGTACAGGTGGTGCAATCTGGATGCATCATTTACTGGAGTTTGCAGAACGCAGAGAAGATCCGATCGTTAATCGAGTGTTGCTCTTATCGCCATTGATTCGACCTGCAAAAACAGCTTGGTGGCATAATTCTGTTGGCTTAGGAATTATTCGTCGTATAAAGAGCCAAGTACCACGACATTTCCGTCGTAATAATCATAATCCTGAGTTTTTAAGATTTATTCGCCTAACTGATCCATTACAGCCTCGAATGATGGGGATGGATTGGATTTTAGCAATGTCCAAATGGATGTTAGAAATGGAACATCGACCTGCATGTCGTATTCCTGTATGGCTTGCTCAAGGTGCACTCGATCAAACGGTAGATTGGCGTTATAACATTGAATATATTAGACGAAAATTTAGATTACAGACCTTGTTGATGTTGGAAGAGGGTTCACATCAATTGATTAATGAGCGTGCAGATATTCGAGCTGCTTTGACTGGATTGATTCCTGCATTTTTACATGCAAAACCAAATCACCACTATTACTAGTGGTGATTTTTTATAGCTTAATCATTACTCGAATTAGAATGTATTTGCATCTGCCAATTTCCACATTCTATGTTTCCTTGGAATCAAATGGCGAATGGTGGTAGTCCATTTGTGATGGTTGTTTGCATCACTAGACAGCCAAGGTATTCCTACAAATGCTGTACTGATTTCTGCATTTGTAACAGTATTATGTGTTTTACTAAATTATGCTTTCCCAGAAAAAGCCTTCTTTTCTTGATTCAAGCATTAATGCAGTACGATCTTCAAAGTTAAGATGATGGTATGACAATTTTATATACTCCATAAACCTTTTAAATTAATTAGGGGGGTATGTCGCACTTCAAGTTTTACTCTGCCCGACATATAAAGGCTAAACTATATCTAAATGAATAAAGGGGCTGAATATTTCAGCCCCTTTATTATTGTTGAATGAAAAATAAAAGTTACTGAGGTGGGTATTCATCATAAATAAAAGGACGAATTAAATATCTAAATCCGCTAAAATTTATGTTTATCGCAAGGCAATACATCTTGTTGTGAATGATAGCTGTTGATCTATGTAAAAGGCGCGTGAATTGTTTCAATCTTTAAGTATCCAAACCCGATTGGGTGGTTTCTACCTATTCTACTATTCCATAGTGGGTACATTCATGCCTTATTGGAACTTGTATCTACAAGATCAAGGTTTTAATTATCAAGAAATTGGTATTTTGTCTTCAATTGCGATTATTACTCGTTTTTTTGCACCGCTGATTTGGGGCTGGATTGCTGATAAGTCAGGCAAACGAATGTTGCTAGTGCGTATTGCAACATGGATGGAAGCCTGCATCTGGTTTGCCATCTTTGTCATCCCGAATAGCTTTCAATCTGTTGCACTACTCATGCTGATCTTTAGTTTCTTTCAAAATGCAATTTTGGCGCAATTTGAAGGCGTTACTTTATTCTGGTTGGGGGATAAACGCGCAGAGCTTTATGGAAAAGTTAGAAAGTGGGGATCTGTTGGATTCATATTAGGCGTATTCATTATCGGAGCTTTATTAGAAATTATTCAAATTTCAATGCTACCCATTTTACTTCTAGCGGTTTCATTTTTAGCTTTTTTGTGGTCATTTAGCATTAAAGAACCTGAACATGCGCCTAGCTCGCAAAAAAAACTAGAATCTATATTACCTATTTTAAAACGACCTACTGTGGCTGCATTTTTTGCGATTGAATTTGTTTTATTATTCTCACAAGCGCCATTTTATAGTTTTTATAGTAATTTTTTAAAAGAGATTGGGTTTAGCACGACACAAATTGGAACGCTGTGGGCAACAGGCGTAATTGCAGAAATTATCATGTTTGCCATAGCGCAAAAAGTTTTCTTTACTCGTTTCTCTTGGCGGACACTAGTTGCAGTATGCTTGATTTTGACAAGTTTACGCTGGTTTTTAGTTAGTATATTAAACACACATTTTTTGGGTCAGTTATTTGCTCAATGTTTACATGCCTTTAGTTTTGGATTATTTCACTTAATTGCAATGAAAGTGATTTTTCAAAATTTTTCAGCTGAGCAACAAGGGCGGGGACAAGCACTTTACAGCACCATGTGGGGGTTAGGGGTTGCATCTGGAAGTTTATTAGCAGGGCATTATTGGCAAGTGTTTTCAGGCGCAACAATTTTCTTATATGCAAGCGGTATTGTACTCATCGGTTTGTTTTTAGTATTTTGGCTGCCGAATCAATTGGACACGGCAGCTAAAACTTAGGTTAGAGTTGAATATTCTGATATTGAGACATCCACGGTTGTGTTTGTTCTAATTGTGCTGCAAGTTGCAATAAACGATCTTCACGTCCAAAAGGTGCAATGAACTGGCTACCTAAAGGTAAGCCATTTTTGTTCCAATATAATGGGACTGACATGGCAGGTAGTCCTGTAACATTTGCTAACTGTGTAAAAGGCACCCAACTTAAATTATCCTGCACCATTTTTTCAACTAATTTACCTTGTGCCAGATAGTGCGCTTTTCCTACTTTTAACAGTCCTTTCAAGATTGGTTTTTGCCAATTAGGTGTAGCAACTTCCCCATTTTTTGGTGCGACTGATGCTGTTGTTGGGGTTAAATAAAGGTCATATTTTTCAAAGAAAATGTTCATTTGAGTGCTATAAAGTCCCCAATTATTAAGCGTATGAATATATTCTGTTGCGGTTGTCTTAGCCCCAAAAGCAGCGAGGGCAATAGAATCTAATTCGAAATCATGATCAGTTGCACCTGCCATTTGTTTAATTTGTGCCTGCATATATGAGAACTGGCTGAACCAAGTCGTTACAAAGTCTTTTCCTAATGCTAAACCATCTATTTTTGGACGATCTTCTACAACAATATGCCCTAAAGACTCCAGTAACTGAGCGGTTTGTTGAACAGCTTGAATCGCGTCTTTAGAAACTTTTGTTCCAATCGGTGATTGAGTATTAAAAGCAATTTTGAGTTTTCTTGGAGTCTGTTGAATGATATCTAAATATTTCTTTTCAGGTGCTTCTATTCTAAAAAGTGAAGTTTGTTCTGGACCTTGAACTCCATCGAGCATGGCAGCACTATCGCGAACTGTTTTGCAGAGAACATGTTGCATGGCAGCACCATGCATTGCTTCACTGTATTGTGGCCCCCAAGGTGTACGACCACGACTCGGCTTTAATCCAAATAAACCACAATAAGAAGCGGGGATACGAATTGAACCGCCACCGTCACCTGCGCCAGCAATCGGGACGATTCCAGCTGCAACTGCAGAGCCTGATCCACCCGAAGAACCACCGCTATTGTGTTTTAAATTCCACGGATTGTGGCAAGCTCCCCAAGCATCGGGTTCTGTAATTCCTTTGATACCAAACTCAGGCGTGTTGGTACGACCAAAAGTGATAATCCCTGTTTGTTCCCAGCGGTTTACAATTTCAGCATTAAAATCAGGTGTATAGTTAATTTTTTTTAGCGCTTGGCTACCATAAGAGGTTGGAATACCTTGATATTCTTGGAATAAGTCTTTGACTAGAAAAGGAACGCCTGCAAATAACCCAGAGGATTCTTGCTGTGTACGCTGCTTCGCTTGCTCATACATTGGAATAATAATGGCATTTAGCTTTGGATTGACTTGATCTGTTCGTTCTAATGCAATTTTTAATAATTCTGAAGGATGAACTTGTTTGCTTTTGACCAGTTCTGCTAATCCTAAACCATCATATTGCACATATTCAGAAAATTTCATGGCTTTTATCCCTAAAGCTAAATCTTTATAAAGTAAATAAAAAAACTGTAAATCTAGAACTAGCATACATGAAAAAATGCCATAACAATCAAATAAAATTCAAGCTAAAAATATTGTGTTTATATGGTTATGAATGCATGTTTTTCTCAAAAAATATGCTAATTTAAAGCCTTGCACCGTTTAAATTACGACTTAATTAAATCTATGAAAAATATTTATATTATTGGATTATTATGGGCTTGCTCAACATGGACTATGGCAGACACGGTCGTAAATGAAAAAGCAGTAACAGCACAACAATTGGCTAAAGCAAATGCGATTCGGGTGATAACTCGTCCTGAAATCATGGGGCTATGGGGAATGGAAATTCCTAATAATAAGAAGTGTGTCGAATACTATAATTTTCGTGGAATGAATGAGGTCGTAATTAAGAGTAACCAAGAATGGTCTTATGGTTTATATGATTATCAACCTTCAGAAGATCATAAAGAGCGTTTACCTGCATTAGTTTTACAGATTAAGTATGACAATAATCAAATGGATTGCTCAGGTCAAACACTAGACCAAACTGGTGAAGTTTCGCAATATTTTGTGAAATGGGAAAATGATCACACCATTAATTTTTGCGCCAATGAAAAAGGCGAAAAATGTTTTGCGACATTACGCCGTGTGCTACCTTAGAAAGATTGAATAATAAAAAAGCCTCTTAACTTAGAGGCTTTTTTATTTATGCTTTTTCAGCTTTCGGTTCAAGCTGTTTTAGCAGATGCTTCTCTAGATAATGAATATCCATAGCTTGTTCACAGAAGTTTTTATCCTGCAAAATAAGATCTTTGTGTAATGGAATATTGGTTTTGATTCCAGTCAAAATCATTTCATCTAAAGCTTGACGCATGCGAGCTAAAGATGTTTTGCGATCTTTACCATGAGCGATGAGTTTTGCAATCATCGAATCATAATACGGCGGAATACTATAGCCTTGATAAATATGAGAATCTAAACGAATACCTGCGCCGCCGGGTGCATAGAAGTTTTCTATTTTACCAGGAGAAGGTAAGAAGGTGGTCGGATCTTCAGCATTGATACGGCATTCAATCGCATGACCTTTTACTTCGACTTCATGCTGTTCAATATTTAAACCTAAACCAGCCGCAATCCGCAGTTGTTGTTCAATAATATCAATGCCAGTAACCATTTCAGTTACAGGATGCTCAACTTGAACACGAGTATTCATTTCGATAAAGAAGAATTCGCCTTCTTCAAATAAAAACTCAAAAGTTCCAGCACCACGGTATTGCATCAACTTACAAGCATTGACACATGCTTCTAAAATATCAGCACGTGCTTGTTCTGGTAGATTTGGAGCAGGTGCTTCTTCTAACACCTTTTGATGACGACGTTGTAAAGAACAGTCTCGGTCATATAAATGGATTGCATGACCGTTACCATCACCTAACACTTGAACTTCTACATGGCGAGGTTTCTGTAAGAAGCGCTCCATGTATACAGTATCATCACCAAACCACATCTCAGCATCACGTTGTGCAGCTTGAACTGATTCAAGTAATGTGTCGACACGTTCAACGATACGCATACCACGACCACCGCCGCCTGATGCTGCTTTGACGATCAACGGGAAGCCAATTTCTTTTGCTTCAGCAAGTGCATTGTTAATCGTTACAGCATGGTCACATCCAGGTACGGTGGGTACGCCAGCCTTTTTCATGGCAATAATCGCGGATACCTTGTTACCCATAAGACGAATGTGTTCAGGGCGAGGACCAATAAAAATAAAACCTGAGCTTTCTACAATTTCAGCAAATTCAGCATTTTCAGACAAAAAGCCGTATCCAGGATGGATGGCATCCGCACCTGTAATTTCTGCAGCAGTAATAATTGCAGGAATATTTAAATAACTTTCACTTGTGGTACCCGGCCCAATACAGACAGCTTCATCAACGAAGCGTAAATGCATTAAGTCTTTGTCAGCATCAGAATAAATACCCACTGTTTTAATGCCAAGCGTTTTACAAGCTCGCGTAATTCGTAAGGCGATTTCACCGCGATTTGCAATTAATACTTTTTGCAACATTAGAATCCCCAAATTAATTAGGCGCGGTAGCGGAAAAGTGGTTGACCAAATTGGATCACTTCTCCATTTTTTACCAAGATTTCTTCAATCACGCCGCTTTTAGTCGCCTCAATTGGGTTCATGATTTTCATCGCTTCGATGATACCCAGTGTTTCACCCGCAGAAACTGTTTGACCTACATTTACGAATGGGCCTTCGCCTGGGCTTGGTGCAGAATAGAACACACCAACCATCGGTGACGTTTCTACGGCGCCACGAGGTGTTTTTGCCGCTGGAGCCGCAGGAGCAGAAGCACTAGGTGCTGCTGCCAAAGGTGCCGCTGCGTAAACTGGAGTAGGGCGAGTTAATGAGATGGATTGATCACCTTCCTTAACTTCAATCGCTTGTAAGTCAGATTCAATCATCAAATCGATGAGTTTCTTGATTTTACGGATATCCATGAGTGAGCATTCCTGAAATGTATAAATTAGTTAGAAGATTGAATTTTTTCGATTGCAAAATCGAGAGCAAAGGAGTAACCCTTCGCACCTAAGCCACAAATAACACCAATGGCTTTGTCTGATAAATATGAGTGATGACGGAATGATTCACGGGCGTGAACATTTGACAAATGAACCTCAATAAATGGAATCGCAACGCCAAGAAGGGCATCGCGTAGAGCAACTGAAGTATGAGTCAAGGCTGCAGGGTTAATAATGATAAATTTAACCCCTTCAGTTTGTGCTTGATGAATGCGATCGACAATCGCACCTTCCCAGTTGCTTTGAAATGTATCTAGTGTAAATGATGCTTGCTGAGCTTGAGTAGTGAGTTGCTGGTTAATATCATCTAAGGTGAGATAACCATAAACCTCTGGTTCGCGTTTTCCTAGCAAGTTCAAATTCGGTCCGTGAATTACCAAAATGGTTGAGCTCATTCAGCCTGCTCCAGTTCTAAATCTGCAAATGTTTTTTGCAAGATGTCTGCAAAGTTTGCTTATTATGGCACAAAATTCTGCATTTTTTCTTATAATTTCTTTTAATGGATGAAGAAAGTTGCATACCAAGCATGCTGCATATAATGAAAACTTTGCAAGGAAATGGCAATGTTAAAATATGACAAATTTCAGGCTTATTTATTTTTCACTATTTTAAACTGAATTACCTTATTTCGTTCATGTAATTTGTGTAACTCGAAGGTCATGTAATTCATTGATTTGCTTTTTTGAAACTTAAATTGAGTTCTAATTAGTTCATGTGTTTATTTCAAGCTATGAATATTTTTTTATTCTAAACTTTTGAAAAATATTTGTTTTAATTCTAATGGATTTTTTAAAATTAGTATAAACATACTTCTAAAGAGAGCAGTGGATGAAGCGTCGTGATACTGAATTATAAAAATATGCTAGTTTAGATTGATAATAAGCATTAGCTTCAATTTGACATTGAGTTCAAGCTCGTGGGTAGGGGGGGTGATTAAATCGACGAAAGTGGCTTATTGGCAAAAAAGATGAATTGTGAAGTTTTGTATGGCTGCTAATGACATGAAAATGTCCGAAAAAGATAAATTGCATATAGATAGTATAGCTATTACATAAGAGATCGCTCTCGATTGGCAGAATCTCTTATGGGTCTTTTCAAAGCTGTCTTTTCACAAGACAGCTTTTTTTATCACGAGTTCTCTTATTTTGATGCTGCTAAATAAGTATCTAATAGTAGAAAACTTTGTGCTTTATTTTCATAATCTATAGAACCTACAGGCAAATTGTTCCATTTTTGCATTTGCTGAAATAACCATTCAAAATCTGTACTTTTAGGTATAGCACTACTTTTAACGAAGTTCCGAATTATACCTTGGATCGTATAGTATTTTTCAACATGAATGCTTGGCGAACATTCAAACTGGATGACATCAAAATCAATTAAAAGTTGCCAGACAGGTTCAAAATCTTCTAATACACGTAACTCTTGTTGAGCCTGCAAGATTGCGCGAGTTAAGGCAATTAATGTATTTGGATGCTGTTGAGCCCACTCTTGTGTTACAGCTAGAACTTTATCCGCAACATTGGGAATGATGTCTTGGCTCGAACCGACAATTTGCCCTAATCCCGCCAATTCTGCCTGAGTATTCCATGGCTCGCCAACACAAAAACCATCAATTAAATGGTTATTTAACGCTTCTACCATATATGGAGGTGGTAAGGTTTTGACTTGTATTGAATGTGCCAGTTCAGAATCTGCTAATGCTAACCATTCTCTTAAGCAATAATGATGGATGGAATGCTGGAAAACATGTCCTAAAGAAACCACATAATTTTTTTTCATGTGTTCTACTAATTTTTTAGCTGATAGCTCTACAGCATCATATTTCTTTATATCTAACTGATAACATAGTTTTTGACTTAAACTTATAAAAGCTCGATTTTCACTGAGAACGAGTGGTGTTTGTAATGGAATACCAATTTGATCAGCACCTATTGCGGCTGCAGGTAACATGGCAGATAAACAATGTGCAGCATCTAAAAGACCAAAAGCCAGTCGATCACGTAGGCTTGCCCAAGAAGCTTCTTTGGTTAAGGTAACATTTAGACCTACTGCTTCAAACAAACCACGCTGTTTTGCCCATAATAAGGCAATACAATCGAGCAAAGGGATGTAGCCAAGTTGCAATTCACTTTTTTCTAAACTGCTCATTTATTCATCCCTTAATTGATTGTTCAAAAGCTGTTGTGCATCGAGCAAGCGACGTGCCATTTCACCGATGGTCATACGATGACTCATCGCATTTTTTCTTAATAATTGGAATGCTGTATCTTCAGTGAGACCGTGAAGTTGCATCAGTAAAACTTTCGCTTTTTCAATATCTTTTCGATCTGCGAGTTTTGTTTTTGCATCTTTTAGATCACATTCAAGTTTTTTATGCTTTTTATATTGCTCAATCGAAATATCCAGAATGGTATGTAAACGACTTGGATCAATACCATCAACGATATAAGCGGTAATCCCTGCATCAATCGCCTGTTTAATCATATCTCGGTCAGTGTTCTTGGTGAATAATACCGTTGGTAAGTCAAAATTGCTTACGCAACTCTCAATTACATCACGATGAGGGTGATCCATATCAAGCAAAATAACATCTGCTTGAAGATGTTCTAATTTAAAAACATTGAGGTGATCTAAAGTCAAACTAGCAACGACATCAAAGTCATGTTGAATTAAACATGTTTTAATGTATTCAGCTCGAGCCTGATCATCATCTATAAGTGCGATTTTGAGTTTCGGCATAAATATAAAGTCAAATTCTAAGTCAATGCACATTTAGCATAATGCGCTTTAAGTATTTTTTTGAAGCAAAATTAATGCCATGAGGAATGATCTATTCAGTGCAGGCATTACTTTAGCCTCGATTCTGTGCGCTTTATTGTATCGTTGCAGCTAAGGGAAACAAATAAAAAATGGATATGATCTTTGTTAAAAATAATTAATGTTCATTGTTGGTGCATAAAAAGAATTATTTTGAAGCATGTTTAATTGTGCTTTAAAGCAGTTCATTGATGTATTCGGCATTTATTCAATCAATTAAAAGATATTTAAAACGCTATTTATTTTATAAAAAATCATTATTAAACAATAGTTAATGTTATTTTTAATTTTTAATTTATTAATTGGCATAACATTTGCATTTTCTTTATTGAGTCAATGAAGACTTTTTTAAAAATTGTAAGACGGCCAACGATGTCCGATCTGATCGGTTTGTTTACACAGCGATATGTGTCAACAAAGCAGTATACGTTCAGTATAGGAGATGGCAATGTCTTTAGATTTATCGGCGAAAAAAGCCACATCAATTAAGTTATTTAACTTCTCAGCGCCAGCGATGCGAGCATTCCACATGAGTTGGCTTGCTTTCTTTGTTTGCTTCTTTGCTTGGTTTGCCTGCGCACCATTGATGCCTGTCATTGCAGGTGAGTTTCATTTAACCAAAGATCAAATCGCAAATATTAACATTGCCGCAGTTGCCATCACGATTCTGGTTCGACTGATTGTAGGGCCATTGTGCGACAAATACGGTCCACGTAAGACGTATACCACTTTGTTGCTATTAGGAAGTATTCCTGTATTTGGTGTTGCATCAGCAAATAGTTATGAATCGTTCCTTTTCTTTCGATTGCTGATTGGTGCAATAGGTGCAAGTTTTGTAATTACTCAATATCACACTAGCATTATGTTTGCTCCTAACGTTGTAGGTACAGCAAATGCGACCTCAGCAGGTTGGGGAAATGCAGGAGGTGGAGCAACGCAAGCCCTTATGCCGCTACTTCTATCTGCATTGGTGATGTTTGGTGTAGAGCAAGCAATGGGGTGGAGAATTGCACTGATTGTACCTGGTGTGATGATGGTGATTGTTGGTCTTCTTTATTGGAAATTCACACAAGATTGTCCGCAAGGTAATTTTAAAGAATTGCGTGCACAAGGTTTTGCTGCGGGTAGTGATAAAAAAGGCGGTATTGCAATTTTAATGCATGCTGCACGTAACTACCGTGTTTGGATTTTATTCTGCTCTTACGCTGCATGTTTTGGGATCGAAATCTTCATGCATAACATCATTGCGATGTACTACGTCGAGCACTTCAGTTTTGGATTAAAAGAAGCTGGTTTAGCAGCAGGTGTCTTTGGTTTGCTTGCATTATTTGCCCGTGCATTGGGTGGGATTCTTTCAGACAAAGTTGCACTCAAAAAAGGCTTGGATGGTCGTACTAAAGTACTGTTTGGATTGATCCTTGGCGAAGGGCTTTTCTTAATGTTGTTCTCGCAAATGAATGGACCTGTACTCGCTATTCTCGTAATGACGGTATTTGCATTATTCACACACATGGCATGTGGTGCGACTTATGCGCTTGTTCCATTCATTGATCGTGAAGCGCTAGGTGGTGTTGCAGGCATCATCGGTGCAGGTGGAAACGTTGGTGCAGTGGCAGCAGGTTTCTTACTGAAAGGTATGTTGGATATTCAAACTTGTTTAATGGTTTTAGGTGGCTTAGTGGTCATTGCTGCGAGTTCGGTCATGCTTATCCGATTTTCGGTAGAGCATAAAGAAAAAGAACAACGTTTATTTGAACAAGCAATTTTAGAACGTGGCTCAGAACAAAACAGCGCAGCTTAATCTCAGATTAGATTTTAGGAGAAACACAATGAAATTAGTGATGATTGGTCACGGTATGGTGGGTCATAAATTCATCGAAGCCATCTTAGAGAAAGCTGATGATGAATTAGAGATAACAATTCTTGCTGAAGAACCACGTATTGCATATGACCGCGTACATTTGACTGAATATTTTTCAGGTAAAACAGCGAAAGATTTATCACTTGCTCGTTTCGATTTTGCCGATGCTCATGGTATCGATTTAAGACTAAATACCAAAGCTATTGCAATTGATACAAAAGAACAAACAGTGACAACTAGTATGGGTGATGTCATCAGTTACGACAAACTTGTACTGGCAACTGGTTCATATGCTTTCGTTCCGCCAATTGCAGGTAATGATCGTGAAAATTGCTTTGTATATCGTACCATCGAAGATTTAGATGCGATCCGTGCTGCAAGCCTAAACGCGACATCAGGTGTGGTGATCGGTGGTGGTCTACTCGGTTTGGAAGCGGCTAAAGCTTTACGTGATTTAAATCTTGAAACACATGTGGTTGAATTTGCTCCACGTTTGATGGCGGTTCAGATCGATGATTTGGGCGGTAAAGTATTACGCCGTAAAATCGAAAACTTAGGTGTAAAAGTTCACACACAAAAAGCAACGCAATGTATTGAAGCTGGCAATAATGCTAAGCATGTAATGAAATTTGCTGATGGTAGTGAGCTTGAAACGGATGTGATTTTATTCTCTGCGGGGATTCGTCCACGTGATGAGTTAGCACGTTCAAGCGGTTTAGCGCTTGGGGAGCGTGGTGGTATCAAGATCAATGATTACTGCCAAACATCTGATGAAAATATTTACGCAATTGGTGAATGTGCGCTTTGGGACAATAAAATCTATGGTCTCGTTGCGCCGGGCTATGATATGGCGCGTATTGCAGCCAAGCATATCTTAGCTGAAGAAACACATTGTTTCGCTGGTGCTGATATGAGCACTAAGTTGAAATTGATGGGTGTAGATGTGGCATCGGTTGGTGATGCTCATGGCATGACACCGAATTCGCTTAGCTATTTCTATGCTGATGAAGATGCATTGGTTTATAAGAAAATCGTCGTAGATGCAGATAAAACCAAATTACTGGGCGCAGTACTTGTTGGTGATGCAAAAGAATATAACGATCTTTTACAAATGATGTTGAATGGTATCGCATTGCCAGAAACACCTGAAAGCTTAATCATGCCAGGATTTGCTGATTCTGGTGCGAAAGCGGGCGGTAGCGGTGTGGATTTACTTCCAGACAGTGCAACGATTTGTTCATGTAACAACGTGTCGAAAGCAGATATTTGCCAAGCGATTTGTGATGGTTCGACCTCTTTAGGTGCTTTAAAGAAATGTACTAAAGCAGCAACAGCATGTGGTGGTTGTGCGCCATTAGTTACTCAAGTTTTAAAGTCTGAGTTACAACGTCAAGGTGTAACGGTTAATAACCATGTTTGTGAGCACTTCCCATACTCACGCCAAGAGATTTATCACTTAGTCCGTGTAAATGAAATCAAAACGTTTGATGATTTGATTCAACAACATGGTCATGGTTTAGGTTGTGATATCTGTAAACCAATGACAGCAAACATTTTGGCATCGTGCTGGAATGACTTTGTATTGGAGCCAACGCACGCAGGTCTACAAGACAGTAATGACTACTACTTAGGAAATATCCAAAAGGATGGTTCATACTCTGTTGTACCGCGTATGGCAGGTGGTGAAGTCACGCCAGATGGTTTGATTGCGGTAGGTCAAATTGCTAAAAAATATAACCTGTATACCAAAATTACAGGTGGTCAACGCGTTGATTTATTTGGTGCTCAACTGCACGAGCTACCATTTATTTGGGAAGAGTTGAATGCAGCAGGCTTCGAGTCAGGGCATGCTTACGGTAAATCATTACGTACAGTGAAATCATGTGTGGGTAGCACTTGGTGCCGCTATGGTGTGGATGATTCTGTTGGTTTAGCAATCGAATTAGAAAACCGCTACAAAGGCTTACGCTCACCGCACAAACTAAAAATGGCTGTGTCGGGTTGTACGCGTGAGTGTGCTGAAGCACAAGGTAAAGATGTTGGTGTAATTGCGACAGAAAAAGGTTGGAACCTATATGTGTGTGGTAATGGTGGAATGAAACCACGCCATGCAGAGCTTTTAGCTTCTGATCTAGATACTGAAACTTTGATTCGTTATATCGATCGCTTCTTTATGTTCTATATCCAAACTGCTGATCGTTTACAACGTACCAGTGTATGGCGTGACAACATGGAAGGTGGTTTAGATTATCTCAAAGCTGTGATTGTTGATGATTCGCTTGGTCTTGCAGAAGAACTTGAAAACCGCATGGCGCATGTCATTGGAACATATCAAGACGAATGGCGTACTGCGGTAGAGAATCCTGAGATTCGTAAACGCTTCCAAACTTACATTAACGCAAGCGCTGAAGAGCAAGCTGATCCATATATTCAATTTACTGAAGTGCGTGATCAGATCCGTCCATTAAATGAAGCTGAACGTTCAGTTGATCGTATCCCGATGGTAGAAGCATAAGGAGAATCAAAATGACAAATCTAAAAGACATGAATATGCTTCCAGAAAATCAATGGATTGATGTGTGTCATCTTGATGACATCACGCCAAATACAGGTGTAGGTGCACTTATTGCGGGTCAATCCGTTGCTTTATTCCGCGTAGGGAACGAAAAACGTATTTACGCATTAAGTAATCAAGATCCGTTTAGCCAAGCAAATGTAATGGCGCGCGGTATTATTGGTGATTTGCAAGGTGAGCGTGTTATTGCCTCACCGATTTACAAACAACACTTCAGTTTAGCAACAGGTCGATGCCTAGAAGATAAAGATAAAAAGCTTTCTGTTTTTCCAACCAAAATCGAAAATGGTCGAGTTTGGGTAGGTACTGTTCCGCAAAAAACTTATATTACCAATAATGGTGTTTCTCAAGAAAAACTGAAGCTCGTTTTGATCGGTAATGGTTTGGCTGGAATGCGCTGTCTAGAGGATTTACTCGACATGGCACCTGATCGTTATGATGTAACGGTGATTGGTGAAGAGCCTTGGGGTAACTATAACCGTATCATGCTTTCACCCGTGCTTTCTGGTGAGAAAACGATCGAAGATATTATGTTGCATCCACATGCATGGTACAGCGATAAGGGCATCAAATTTATTGCTGACGATCCTGCTATAAAAATCGATCGTACTCGTAAAGTAGTGCATACACAAAAAGGCGAAAGTGTCGATTACGATCGTTTGATCATTGCAACAGGTTCATCTCCATTTATCCCACCTGTACAAGGCGTTGATTTGAAAGGTGTAATCAGTTTCCGTGATATTTATGATGTCAATACCATGATTAAATATTGCGAAACGAAGAAAAATGCTGTGGTGATTGGTGGTGGTCTGCTTGGCTTAGAAGCAGCTTACGGTCTCAAGCAACGTGGCATGAATGTTACTGTTCTTCATTTGATGGATCGCATTATGGAGCGTCAGCTTGATGGACGTGCGAGTCGTATGTTGCGTCAAAGCATTGAAGAAAAAGGGATTAATATTATCACTGAGGCAAATACTGAAGCATTGATTGGTAATGATGGTCATGTTAACCAAGTACGTCTGAAAGATGGCACAGTGTTGGATGCCGACCTTGTCGTATTTGCTGTAGGTATTCGTCCGAATATTGCTTTGGCTCAAAGTGCTGGTTTACGTTGTAATCGTGGTATTTTGGTCAATGATACGATGCAAACATTTGACCCAAGTATTTATGCAGTGGGTGAATGTATTGAGCATCGTAATCAGACTTTTGGTCTTGTAGAGCCATTGTGGGGACAAGCATTTATCTGTGCAACACACTTGGCAGAACACGGTAGTTTAACTTTCAAATCACCAACCGTTCCAACTCAACTCAAAGTCAGTGGTGTCGATGTATTCTCTGCGGGAAATATTGATCCTGCCGACGACTACGAAGACATCATTTTAAATGACGAAAAACGCCATATTTACAAGCGTATTATTATCCAAAAAGATAAAGTGATTGGCGCTGTTTTATTCGGTGATACCGAAGATGGTATGTGGTATGCCGAGTTAATTGCGGATCAAACACCTGTTTCGACATTTAGAAATAAATTGTTATTTGGTAAAGATTTTGCATTGAAAAAAGCAGGTTAATCTTACTTTGGTTTAGGAGAAATTTCTCCTAAACCAAAAACTCAGTTATTTAACTACTTTATGGTAGTCAACCAAAGATTCACAATAAAAGTTAAGGCGTAGATTATAAATTGGCTATTGATCACGGATCATACAATTTTAAGCGATCGAAACTTTAGTTAGGGCAAAGATGGAATAGGTAAAGGAGCAGTCATGAACAGTATTCAAAATTTAGAACACAGTCGCTCCGATCATGCACAAACACTCATTACAAAAACAACTTGTCCATATTGTGGCGTTGGATGTGGTGTTAATGTTGAAGTTCAACATAAAACACAAGGTTCAAATATTAAAGTTTCAGGAGATACAGAACACCCTGCAAATTTTGGGCGACTCTGTATTAAAGGGAGCAATTTAGCAGATACCTTAGGGTTGGAAACCCGTGTTTTAAA
Source organism: Acinetobacter sp. ANC5681 (assembly GCF_023488045.1). Lineage (NCBI taxonomy): Bacteria > Pseudomonadati > Pseudomonadota > Gammaproteobacteria > Moraxellales > Moraxellaceae > Acinetobacter > Acinetobacter sp. ANC5681. The sequence goes on along the minus strand of NZ_JAMFKZ010000008.1, from coordinate 87,907 downwards.
TCCGATGTTGGGACGCAAAAATCACCGTAATGTGACAACATGGGATGTTGCAATTGAGAAGATTGCAAATCGATTTCAGGCATGTATTGAACAATATGGACCCGAAAGTGTGGCATTTTATGTTTCAGGGCAGTTATTAACTGAAGATTATTATGTGGTGAATAAATTCGTAAAGGGTTATTTAGGCACAGCTAATATTGATACCAATTCACGTCTATGTATGTCTTCAGCCGTAGCTGCACATAAACGTAGCTTTGGTGAAGATATTGTACCTGCAAGTTATGAAGACTTTGAACATGCTGATATGGTGGTATTGGTTGGTTCCAATACTGCATGGTGTCATCCAGTTTTGTATCAACGGATTATGCAAGCGAAGAGTCAAAATCCTAATTTATTTGTGGTTGTCGTCGATCCACGATTTACGAGCACTTGCGAGCAAGCAGATTTGCATTTGCCAATCTTGCCGGGTCAAGATGTGGCTTTGTTTAAAGGATTATTACAATATTTATATCAACATGGTTATGCCGATCATGAGTTTGTTGAATCTTACACAGAGGGGCTTCAAGCACTTTTAGAAGCGAATCGAACGGAACAAGATTTTAAAGCTGTTGCAAAACGCACAGGTATTTCAGAAGAAAAATTACAATTGTTTTTTGATAAATTTGCCACAACTGAAAAAGTAGTAACTCTTTTTTCAATGGGAGTTAATCAATCATCTCAAGGGGTGAATAAAGCCAATAGTATTATCAACTGTCATTTGCTGACGGGTAAAATTGGTAAGCTAGGCGCTGCTCCATTTTCAATGACTGGACAACCCAATGCGATGGGTGGTCGTGAGGTTGGTGGACTGGCCAATATGTTGGCAGCACACTTAGACATTGATAATGCAACGCATCAAAATTTGGTGCAAAGTTTTTGGAATAGCCCGACCATTGCGACACAAGCTGGACTTAAAGCAGTTGATTTGTTTCAAGCGGTTGAAAGTGGAAAAATTAAAGCAATCTGGATTATGGCGACCAATCCTGTGGTAAGTCTGCCTGATGCCGATCAAGTGAAACGAGCATTGGATAAATGTGAATTTGTCGTTGTTTCAGATATTTGTTCCGATACCGATACCACGGCTTATGCTGATATTTTGCTACCAGCATTAGGTTGGGGTGAAAAAGATGGAACGGTAACTAACTCAGAACGTCGAATTTCACGTCAACGCGCATTTTTAGCTTCACCAAAACAAGCCAAAGCAGATTGGTGGGCTGTTGCTGAAGTTGCAAAAAAACTTGGTTTTTCTGGTTTTGATTTTAGCAATGCGTGTGACATCTTTAATGAGCATGCTGCATTGTCTGCATATCAAAATGCAAGTTTAGCTGAACGTGATCAGGTAGAAAATTTTCGTTATTTTAATTTAAAAGGTTTAACCAATCTAAGTCTTGAAGAATATAACGAGCTAAAACCAACGCAATGGCCTGTGTGGGAAAAAGGTCAGACGACATCGGTTAAGCAACTTTTTGGTCAAGGCGAGTTTAGTTATGCTTCTCGTAAAGCAAAACTTATTCCAACGATCGCAATCGATCCCGTACACTCAGTTTCTGAAGATTATCCGTTAATTCTGAATACGGGGCGTATTCGGGATCAATGGCATACCATGACACGTACAGGTTTATCAGCAAATTTGACCACACATCGTGCTGAACCATTTTGTGAGATTCATCCAAACGATGCGCTTAAATTTGGTATTCGCGATAAAGGATTGGTCGAGATTCGTTCGGTATGGGGAAGTTGTGTATTACGCGTGACATTGGCTCAAGGTGTTCGTCGTGGACAAATCTTTGCGCCGATTCATTGGACAGAACAAGTTGCCTCAGATGCTCGGATTGGTAAAGTAGTTAACCCTGTTGTAGATGCAATTTCAGGTGAACCTGAGTTTAAGCATACGCCAGTATCAATACAGCCTTTCCATACAACTTGGCAGGGTGTTTTATATGTTCGAGAAGGGTTCGAACATCAAATTAAACCATCTTTACAGACTTGTGCTTGGTGGACAAAAATCAAAACTGCAAAAGCAATGCGTTATGAGCTTGCCGATCGACACAGTATTGATCAAACTCAAAAAAACTTAAAAACCTTTTTGCCTTTTGTCGATGAAACATATGAATGGTTAAGTATTGAGGATATTTCATCGCAACTCAGTCATAGTATTGTACTCAAAGATGGAATTTTAATCGCAAGTCTTTATATTGCACCTGCTGAGTTATTACCAGATCGTGATTGGGTTGCAAGTTTATTTAAACGTGAGCGATTAAGTGCCTTGCATCGTAAAGCGTTATTGGCTGGTATGCCAATGTCAGCGGCGAATAATGATGGGCCATTGGTGTGTAGTTGCTTCAAAGTAGGAAAAAACAAGATTATTGAAGCGATCAAAACGCAAAATATCACGCATGAAAAGCAAGTCACGGCATGTTTAAAAGCGGGCGGTAACTGTGGTTCATGTTTACCAGAAATTCGTGGTTTGATTAAGACTTGTCAGTTGGAGGCAGAAGCATGACTATGCAAATTCCCGCTACAGATCTCGTGATCTTGGCGGGAGGACAAGCACGCCGTATGAATGGCATGAATAAATTACTTCAACAATTTGATGATCAAATTCAACTATCTAAAATTTGTCAGAAATTTAAATCAGAAGTGCAAAGCATTTGGGTAAACAGTCATCGAGATAGTTCGATTTACAAGCAGATTGAACCGAATATCTATTGTTATTCAGATGATCAAACAGGTTTTTTAGGTCCATTAATGGGGATGAAAAGTGCGTGGTCCCATCTGCAATCGGACTATGCTTTGTTTATTCCGTGCGATGTTACGTATATACCCAATCAAGTTTTAATTAAGTTGCATCGCGCACTACAAAAAAATCCACAAGCACTAGTGGCTTATGTTGCAATTAATGGTGATGCTTTATATCCATTTTGTTTGTTAAAAAGAGACAGTTTGCCTGTGCTAGAACAACAAATCCTAGCAGGTAAGTTGAGCCTACGTGAATGTTTTAAACAGCTAAATTCTCAGCAAGTTATTTTGCAAAAGCAAAGTCTGTTTTGTCATAGCATCAATTCGCTAGATGAATTGCAGCAGTACCAGCAGATGAAATTTTTTAAACAATTGTTTATTTAAAATTTTAGCTTTAAGTTAATCGCACCAAAATATTTCAAAAAATACAAAATTGCTTTTAATTGGTGCGAATGGTTTTCGGTTGTATATTGAAATTTATAACAGTTGTGTGTTGTGAAGCGATAAATTGTTTTGTTAGATAAATAAATGCTCTCAAGGTGGATTAGAGTAAAATATTGGAATAAATATTGCTTAAGTAGAGCAGTATGCTGCACATATACAAGCCGCGTCGCACATAACTTGTGCTTAAGTGTTCAGCAAATTCACAATATGAGTGCAAAAGATGAAGCATGATAGCCCTGAAACGACTTTACCGATCTTGCAAGATCAGTACGGTCGTATTAAGCGTAAGTTACGGATTTCCGTGACAGATCGTTGCAATTTCAAATGCACCTATTGTATGCCTGAACATCCAGAATGGATGAAAAAACAAGATTTACTCAGTTTTGAAGCGTTGCTGCTATTTTGCCAATATATGGTGAAGCAAGGGATTGAAAATATTCGCATTACTGGGGGAGAACCTTTAATGCGTCAGGGTGTTGTTCATTTTATTCGAGATTTACAGAGTTTACGAGTATTGGGTTTAAAACGAATCTCGATCACTACCAATGCACATTATTTAGCTAAATATGCGGAACCCCTAAAACAAGCTGGATTAGATGATCTTAATATCAGCCTAGATAGTTTAGACCCAGATCAATTCAAGCAACTGACTAAAAAAGAACTCACACCCGTATTAAATGGGATAGAGGCGGCAAAAAAAGCGGGGCTTGCTTTCAAAATCAATTGTGTGTTGATGAAAGGTCAGAATGATGATCAGATTCTGCCAATGGTAAAGTGGGCGAAGCAACACAGTATTCCATTACGTTTTATTGAATTTATGCCTCTAGATGGCGATCAGCATTGGACAGATCAGTCAGTTGTGAGTGAAGCTGAAATTTTAGCGCAACTTCAGCCTTTTTATCAGATTCAAGTTTTGCAACAGCAGCATGAGCCCGCACGTCAGTATCAGTTAGATGGGCAATATTGTATTGGTATTATTTCTACGATAACTCATTCATTTTGCAGTGATTGTGATCGAATTCGATTAACAGCACAAGGTGAATTATATAATTGTTTATTTGCACAACAGGGTCTGAATATAAAGCCGTATTTACAAGCTGTGATTAAACAGAAACAACTAGCTCAAGATATCAATTATCAAGAGCTTGATCAGCAAATTAAACCTTATATTTGGCACAAAGCGAAAGGTTATCATGCGATAAAACACCAACAAGTACGCAAAATTAGTATGCATATGTTAGGTGGTTAGTTTGGAAAAAAGTGGTCTGGAGAGAATATGCAAACCATTGACATAAAAATAGAAGCTTTTGGTGCTATTGAACGGTTATTGCCAAAAGAGCTTGCATTTGAGTTTGCAGAAAATCAAACGGTTGAAGAAGTGCTAAGTCATATTGTAATGCTTTACCCAGAAGCAACAAAAGCGATGGATAAATGTGCGTGTGCGATAGGTGAAGATATTGTGCTACGCCAAACAGCATTAAATACTTCATGTACTTTGGTATTGTTATCACCTGTTGCAGGAGGATGAAATGCGCGAATTTTCAAGAGTTCAAGATCAGGCTCTAAGCTTAGACAGTTTTGATCCTATACAATCATTTCCTGAATGTGGTGGTATTGATATTTTTATTGGAACTGTACGTAATCATCATGAAGGTAAAGCAGTTAAAGCATTAAAATATACTTCGTACACGCCTGTTGCTGAAAAGATGATTCGTGAAATCGAACAGCAAATCAAAGAGAAGCATCAGGTTTCTTATGTGCGTGTGATGCATCGAATTGGTTATTTAGATGTCAGTGAAACAGCAATTATTGCAATTGCGTATGCTGCTCACCGCCATGAAGCATTTCAAGCCTGTGAAGAAGCCGTTGAACGTGTAAAACACGAAGTACCAATTTGGAAAGAAGAGTTCTTTATGGATGGCACAAGTCAATATGTAGAAGGTTGCTGTATTCGTAAAGATATGGTGGAAACTGATGCTCATGTCCATAAACATGAGCATCACCACCGTCAAGAACATGAAAATTGTGCGCATGAGCATACACACGAATAAAGCGTTAGGAAGTAAAAATGAAAAATGTTGGGATGAAACCCGAAAGTTATCGTGTTGCAGAAGCACAAGCGATTTTATACGCCCCACCGCATTGCATTCAGCTATTGCGTGATGGAAATACTGAAAAAGGCGATGCTTTAAAAACAGCTCGTATTGCAGGAATCTTGGCGGCAAAACGGACTGATGAATTGATTCCTCTTTGCCATCCTTTACCGATTTATCGTGCTGATGTTGAATACGATTTACAACATGATCACGTTGTGATTCTGACGACTGTAGAAACCATTGGGCCTACAGGGGTTGAGATGGAAGCCTTGACTGCTGCGAGTTTGGCAGGATTAACCATTTATGACATGTTGAAGCCGCATTGTGAACCTGATGAATTATGTTTAGACCAATGTAAATTGCTTAAGAAAAAAGGAGGTAAGTCACATTTTAAACGGACTCTGCGTCAACCTGTTTCAGCGGCAGTGATTGTGCTTTCTGATACTGTTGCAGCAGGACGTAAACCTGATACCGCTGGCAAGTCCGTGGTTGAGACTTTAACCGAAGCAGGTTTTGATCCAATTCATTATCAAATTTTGCCAGATGAATCAGATCAATTGAAAGAATTGGTACTAGAATTGACAAAGTCTTATGCATGTATCATGACCGTTGGTGGTACAGGTATTGGTAAACGAGATATTACGGTTGATACACTTGAACCACTTTTAGAACGTAAATTAGATGGTCTGATGGAAGCAGCACGTTCTTTTGGTCAAAAACGCACACCATATGCAGCTATGTCTCGTGGCGTAGCAGGTTTTATTGATCGTTCCTTAGTGGTAACGCTGCCAGGTAGCCGTGGTGGTGCGAGTGAATCAATGGCAGCTATTCTGCCAGCGCTGGTTCATATTTTTGATGTTTGCCGAGATTTACCACATCCGGGGGGATATGAATAATGTCAGGATGTGGTGCTGAAAAGGGTTTAATCAGTATTGATGAGGCACTTGAACTCATTCGAACTCAGCCCAAAACATTGACGACTGAGGTCTTGGCTTTAGCCCAAGGTTTGAATCGTTATCTCGCTAAAGCAATCTATTCCGAGGTCAATCTACCTAGCTTTTCTCAAAGTGCGGTAGATGGTTATGCGATTAATAGCTCACTTACACAGCTTCAAAATGTTTGTTTTGATGTAATCGGTGAGATTAAAGCGGGTAGTGAACTCGAATATCAATTGCTTGATGGGCAAGCTATTCGTATTTTTACAGGTGGCAAAATTCCTGAAGGCACCACACATGTTGCTCGACAAGAAATTGTTAAAGTTGAGTCGGAGACAATTCGACTGATTGAACAGCTTAAACCACAGGCTGATATTCGATTTACTGGTGAAGAAGTTAAACAAGGTCAACTGCTTGCGGACGTTGGTCAGAATATCAATATCGGTGCACTTGCTGCTCTAAGTATGGCAGGTGTGCAAACTGTCGAGGTATTTCAACAGCCCAAGGTTGCTGTGGTTATTACTGGTGATGAGGTTGCTGAGCACCCTGAAGATTTACACGTTGGTAAAGTTTTTGATGCCAATGGGCCGTTATTGAAGGCTTGGTTCAAAGCTTATGGTATCGACGTCGAGATTCTACATATTGCAGATGCGGCGGAACAAGTCACAGCATGTTTCGAGCGATTAAAATCTTTATATGACGTCATTATTACCACGGGTGGTGTCTCTGTGGGGGATTATGACTTCGTTCGTCCATGTGCTTTTGAGATTGGATTTGAACAGATCTTTTGGAAAGTTAAACAAAAACCGGGTAAGCCATTATTTTTTGCAAAATATGAAGATCCTGACCATCATTGCTATTTATTAGGTTTACCGGGTAATCCAGCAGCTGTTTATGTGTGTATGCAGATTTATGGCAACGCTTTATTAGATACTTTGCAAAATCAACGTGAGCCTATGCAATGGTTTAGTGGGGTACTCACCCATGGACTGAAATCTGATGCACGTGAGCGATTTTTAAGAATGCATGCTTATTTTGATCAGGGACAGCTCAAGTTACAAAGCCTTGCGAAACAACAATCACATATGTTGAGTAATTTAATGCAGGCCAATTGTTTAGTGCGTATTCCTGCAAATATTCAGTTAGATGCTGGACAAGAACTTTCAGGTGTTTTTATTCATAGCTAAGTTGTCGAATGAATTTAGATGAAATGATCTGTTTTTTTGACATTTAACTGAGTGCCAATATTGCATCTGATTGATCAGGTGGTTTAGTGTATATTTTATAGTGTTTAGTTTCTAAACGTGACGGTTCAATGCATCGATGAGATGTCTTCAAAGTTCTAAAAAATGATCAGGTGATAATAATGAAATGGGAAGAAATTGGCGATCAGCCATGTTCAGTTGCGAGAACGCTTTCTGTACTCGGTGATCGTTGGACAATGCTAATTTTACGTAACGCTTTCATGGGAATACGTCGTTTTGATGACTTTCAACGTAGTTTGGGACTGACCCGCCACGTACTTTCAGAGCGTCTTAAGCGTTTAGTCGAGCATGGTATTTTAACCAAAGTGCCTTATGTAGAACGTCAAGAACGTTTTGAATATCAACTTACCGATAAAGGTTTGGACTTGTATCCGATTATTCTGGCTATGGTGCAATGGGCCGATAAATGGATGGACATGGGTTTGGGAAAACCGATTGAATTTACCCATAAAACCTGTGGTCATAAATTTAACTCAAAGGTTGTTTGTTCAGAATGTAATGAACCCATTGATGTTAAAGAGGTAAAGGTCGCTGCTGGCCCAGGTTATTTTGCGTTTATGCAACAAAAACAAAATAGCGCCTGATAGATCATTTTCAATGATCTATAAACAATTGGCAGGTTTAGGCACGCCAGCCAAACGGCTTAAATGTCGGGCAACCAACCCTGTATTAAATCTTTGTTGTAATTCAGCATTATTGATTTCAGGACTAACCGTCTTCATCAAAAATTTAATCAGTGGACGAGTTGCTGGGGAATGCCCAAATTGTTGATAGAATTGACGTACGGCGTGGAGAATTTCGAAATGCCAAGCGGTCAGTTCTAGATCAAGTGATTGAGCAAGTTGCTGGGCAACTTCAGTATTCCAAATTGTATAATCGACCAAATGACCGTCTTGATCTAACTCTAATTGCATGAAATAGCCTAATTAACTAAAAATAATTTATTTTAAAGAAATACAGCGTTTGAATTGCAGAACTAAATCAGCGAATTCAGCGTATTCTATAATTTTGACCTCAGATTTGATTTCATCTCCAAGTAAGTTTTGCTCATTACTTAAGCAGTAAAGATTTGGATAAAGATCTACGATCTTTTTAGTTAGCAGTAAAAGCCCATCCCCCATGACTACAATCGTATCATGCACATGTGCCATTTGAGCTAACTCAATCCAGATTTTATCTGTGTTGTAGTAAGGGGATTGAATCAAAAATAAAGTTGAATTTTCCATGTTTCTGAGCTCTACCAATACAAAATATGATCGAAGGATTGAATAAATTCAGGCTGAATCTCAACAAACTCGATTTCTTGATCACTATCTTGCGCAATCGCCAAGTGTTGATTTTTAGTTTCAACTAAAATCGGGGTTAGATCATAGAACTCAAAACTGTCCACCATATTGGCAGCAACTTTGAAAGCTTGTTTGAATTGATCGAACTCTAATTTATTGTTCAATAAGCTCAGTGCACCATCTTTTAATAAAACTTTGACAGAAATACCAAAGGTTGCTAAAACCATAGTTGCAGACACGCTTTCGTTGATCTGCAAACTAGTTAAATTGGATTGCGTTAGGATGACGAGTACAGATTTCACACAATTTACCTTTTAAAAGCAACACTCTATTAATGAACTTAAACTAAAATTGAATTAAACGAGAACAGCTTTGTACAGCATCAGCTAGCTCTCCAAGCCCAACTAGCTCAAAACCTTGCGCTAAGTTGTGTTGTTGAAGTGAATGACGTTGGGCATTGCTTGCATCAGTGATTCCTCTAGCAAGGGCAGCACTGACACAGACAGGGAGTCGAATGCCAAGCTTTTGCCATTCTTGTTTTAGATTGCGTTGATCATCAGGAAACCACTGTAAATCATTCGCAACCTGAACACCATCTTGGTAAAAGAAGACACGAAAATCTTCGGACTTATTTCCTAATGCTTGAGCTAAACCAAAAGCATGCCAAGCCATAATTGAAGTAGGTGCAGAAGTTATTAACAGTAGTGTACTCATTGAACATTCACTATGGTCACGTAAGCAAAATGATGGACAGATTAAAAAGAAGGTAAGTATACAATGATTTTGGTGACAGGTGGTTTAGGCTTTATCGGTTCACATATTGCTTTGAGTTTATTAGCACGTGGGCAAGAAGTTGTTATTGTTGATAATTTAGCCAATTCGACTTTACAAACCTTGGAGCGCTTAGAATACATCTCAGGAATGTATATTCCATTTGTTAAAGTAGATGTGAGAAATACACCTGCCTTAAATAAAGTATTTGAACAATATTCAATTCATACTGTTATCCATACAGCCAGTTTTAAATCGCTTGAAGAATCTGTTCTAAAGCCACTGGAATACTACAATGATAATGTCAGCAGCATTATGAGCTTATTGAGAGCAATGCAGCGGATGGGAGTTAGAGAATTAATCAATCTTTCTAGTTTGGCCGTATATGGACAATCTAATCCAAGTGTAGTTGAAGAGACTGAGTTTAATTATCGCTACCCAAATCCATACATTCGATCTCAGCAAATGGTTGAAGATATTATTGCAGATACTTATAAAGTCGATCATGAATGGAAAATTATCAATCTCAGGTTATCCAATATTGTTGGTGCTTTTGAACATGGAGTTTTAGGAGAATACGTAACTCAACTCCCTAAAAATATTGTGCCTTTAGCTTTACAAGTTGCAGCGATGCAGCGAGATTGTATCGAATTGCAGAATCAAGCACAGACAGAAGATGGAACGGTTGAAAGAAGCTTTTTACATGTTTTGGATGCTTGTGATGCAGTTTTGATCGCATTAAATTGGTTAAAAACACAAACCAGTTGTTTGGAAGCATTCAATATTGCACATCATCAACTCACATCTATACAAAATTTGATTGATGAAGTTGCGAGAGTCACTCAGACCGAAATTCAAGTGCAACCTGCTGTATATCAAAACCAAGAGTTAGCGCAATTGGGTGCAAATATTGATAAAGCAAAAAAAATATTAAATTGGGTTCCTAAACGTTCTCTATCACAAATGATTGAAGACGAATGGCGTTTTTATCTAAATACCTTAACAGGCAATTAAGATAATGATTCTTATTTACAATTTTAATGGCTTTGTTTAGGATAATTAAGACTTATCGAATATACATCAATATGAACTGAGTCTTCGCTAGCCAAAAGCATCAGTTTGCTTCAGCCCGTGAACATTTTAACCAAATAAAGCAGAGGTTGTTTATGCAAATGCGAATTGAACATGACACTATGGGTGAAGTTGAAGTTCCAAATGACGCCTTATGGGGTGCACAAACGCAACGAAGTTTACAGAACTTTAAAATCGGTCAAGAACGGTTACCGCGTGCCATGATTCGTGCCATGGGTTTGGTGAAAAAAGCAGCTGCAATCACCAATGCTGAGTTAAAACAACTACCTGAAGATTTAAGTCAATATATCGTTGATGCTGCTGAAGAAGTGATTGCGGGTCAATGGGACGCACAATTTCCGCTTGTCGTTTGGCAAACAGGTTCTGGTACGCAAAGTAATATGAATTGTAATGAAGTGATTGCAAACATTGCCAATCAGAAATTAGGACAAGTACTAGGTGCACAAAAACCAGTGCATCCAAATGATCATGTCAATCGTGCACAATCAACCAATGATTCTTTCCCAACTGCAATCCATGTGGCTGCAAGTATTCAAATCAATGAATTACTCATTCCTGCAGTGGAAAAGTTAAAAGCGACTTTAGAGCTTAAATCCAAAGAATTTGATGATATTGTCAAAATTGGTCGTACCCATTTGCAAGATGCGACTCCTTTAACCTTGGGACAAGAGTTCAGTGGTTATGTTTCGCAACTAGAGCATGGTCTAAAACGTTTGCAGCAAGCACTTGCAGGTCTTTATGAGTTGCCTTTAGGGGGAACGGCGGTAGGTACTGGCTTAAACGCACATCCAGATTATGCGGTGAAAGCTGCAGAGGAGTTAGCCGAGTTAACAGGTTTACCGTTCGTCACTGCACCGAATAAGTTCGAGGCTTTAGCAGGACGTGATGCGGCAGTATTTGCTTCTGGTGCATTAAAAACTTTGGCGGTGAGCTTAAATAAAATTGCCAATGACATTCGCTGGTTGGCAAGTGGCCCACGTTGTGGTTTTGGTGAAATCAGTATTCCTGAGAACGAACCTGGTTCAAGTATTATGCCAGGCAAGGTGAATCCGACCCAAAGTGAAGCCATGACCATGGTGGTGGCTCAAGTGTTGGGCAATGACACTACCATCAATGTGGCGGGTGCTTCTGGTAACTTTGAGTTGAATGTATTTATGCCTGTGATTGCTTATAACTTGTTGCAATCAATTCAGTTATTAGGCGATGCTTGTAATAGTTTTAATGATCATTGTGCGGTAGGTATTGAACCAAATCGTGAGAAAATTGATTATTTCTTGCATAACTCTTTAATGTTAGTCACAGCACTCAATCCAGTGATTGGCTACGAAAATTCTGCCAAAGTTGCCAAAACAGCTTATAAGGAAAACAAAACCTTAAAGCAAGTTGCGGTTGAACTCGGTTTAGTGACTGCTGAGCAATTTGATGAAGTGGTTAGACCTGAAAATATGGTTTCTCCGAATAGTAGGTAAATCGTATTGGTAGTTTAAAAAATCCTTCTTTAACCTAGGGGGATTTTTTTATGAGTAGTTTTTATAAATCGATCTGCGTACAATATGCTTTTGATTTACCTGATTGTTGCTTCATTATGCTCAATATTTATTTGACAGATACCAAAACCAATATCCAGTTTTCTGATCTTCCAAATGAAAATCCTGTTAAGTTTCTGTTGAATTTAAAGAAAATTTTTCCGAGCACTGCTGATTTATTGTTACCAGTATTACCAGAAGACAATAATTTGGAAAATGTCACATGGGAAGCAACGTCTAAAGATTTCGAAGTATTTAAGAAATTATTGGAAGGTTGGGGCATTATTGAATTGCGTTTAAGTGCTATTACCGCTTATAAAGATAAAAATTTTGCCAACGCGTTAGTCAAAAAAGCGCAGGTTAAACGTAAGCAGATTTCTCAGAAACACGCACAGCTTTCCTTGATTGCATTGGATTATGTGTTGATGCATGAGATTCATGCACTGATTGATGCTGAATTAGTGATGATTGGTGAAAAATTCTATTTACCAACATTACGAGAACTCTGGAAAGGGCAGTTTTCAGATCAAGTTTTGCAATGTAAATTTTAATTTTCAAAAGCAGACTTCGAGTCTGCTTTTTTATACTTCGATTTATTTTAAATTGCTTAAATCTTAATCTACAAACAATTACAAGAATTTAGTGTCTGTATTTTTAAACGGCATATATATTGCTTATATGGATATAAATATTATTGCGGGAGAGAAGTTCTTCAATGAACTCGCCGAAGGAGCAACGACCCCGGAAACTCTCAGGCAGAAGGACTGTAATAATAGAAATACAATCTGGAGAGCAGTGCTCAACTTGTAGAAACATGCGATAATTTTTCTTCTACGATTAACACTCACCGAAGGGGAAGGCTTCATGATTAATTGGTAATCATCTGCCAAAACTCTCAGGTACCATGACAGATGGGGCTAAGCATTATGAAATGTTATGCATTTCAAGGAGTTTGCTATGCCACATGTTGTTGTTATTGGTGCGGGGATTACGGGTGTAACGTCTGCTTATGAATTAATTAAATTGGGTTATGAAGTCACAGTGATTGATCGTCATTTATTTCCAGCCATGGAAACTTCATTTGCCAATGGTGGGCAGTTGTCTGCTTGTAACGCTGAGGTCTGGAATCAGAAGGCAACGGTGTTGAAAGGCATTAAATGGATGAGTAAGAAAGATGCACCTTTATTGCTCAATCCGTCTTTTAGTGTGCATAAGTATCGCTGGCTAGTCGAGTTTTTGACTCACATCAAGGACTATAAAGTAAATACAATTGAAACAGTTCGTTTGGCGTTGTTAGCAAGACAACGATTATTTGAAATTGCAGAAAAAGAGAATATTGCTTTTGATTTAGAAAAGCGTGGTATTTTGCATATGTACCACAGCAAAGAAGACTTTGATGTCGCAAAAAAAGTGAATGATGTTTTAGTGGAAGGTAAACTTGAACGTCATGCAATTACACCTGAAGAAATGAAGGCAATTGAGCCAAATTTAACTGGTGATTATTATGGTGGATATTACACAGCAGGCGATGCAACAGGTGATATTCATAAGTACTCTGTTGGTTTGGCGGAAAGAACGCAAGTGTATGGCGTGAAATATCGCTTTGGTTTGGATGTTGTTGATGTTAAATGTTTGCAAGATAAAGTGATTGTTAGCTGTAAAAAGAGTTCTGAGAATATGAACTCAAAAGCAGATGAGCAGACCATAATGGAAGCAGACTTAATCGTTGTGTGCGGTGGCGTTGGAAGTTACCAATTAGCCGATATGCTTGGTGATACTGTCAATGTCTATCCCGTAAAAGGATATTCAATTACAGTTCAGCTTAAAGATGAGCGAAGTGTAAAAAATGCGCCTTGGGTCAGCTTGCTAGATGAAAGTGCAAAGATTGTAACCTCAAGATTAGGCGTGGATCGTTTCCGTGTAGCTGGTACAGCGGAGTTTAATGGTTACAATCGGGATATTCGAACAGATCGAATCCAACCTTTAATTAATTGGGTTAACCAAAATTTTGATATTTCAACTGAGCACGCTGTACCATGGGCGGGCTTACGTCCGATGATGCCAAATATGTTGCCTGTGGTGAAACAGGGGAAACATGCGCGAGTATTTTACAATACTGGGCATGGGCATTTAGGCTGGACTTTATCTGCCGCAACAGCGGTATTGATTAGCGAGGAAATTGCACAAAAATTCCCAAGCTAAATATAAAAAGCCGATGTGAAAACATCGGCTTATATCACTTTTACTAATTAATCATACAAACGATAAATTCCTGTAAAACGTTCACAATCTTTTTGCCCACTTTTTATAATTAATAAGGCTTTTTGAAAGTCAAATTGGTACTGGCATTTTTTTTCATTATCAATAATGAGATTCTTTTGTTCGGGGGGCGTGTAGGCAAGTAAAGATAAAGTTTGAGTCTCCACACGATTATTGGGATTACGATAAGCAATTCCTTCGATTTTTAACTTATCTTTATCCAGTTGATGAATCTGAATGTGAACAGGTTGTTTGGCTAAATCACCATGTTCAAATTTTAAATAGTGTTGTGTAAGCGTCTGATTCATTGAAGTATAAAAGTTTAAATCATCTAAACGAACATCAAATTGTTGCTGATAACAATTTTTAGATTTGCATTGTTGGATTTGATTAAGCCAAAGTTTTTGTGTGTCATGTAGTAGTTGAATTGGAGCATCAGTCACAAGATAAGCGGTTAAAAACTTATTATTCAGCTTAGTTCGTTGGTCTTGATATTGCTTAGAACAAATTTTTTTTTGCTCAGCATTCTGTGTTGTACAATTAATTGATGCGGCAAATACAAATGATGAGCAAAAACAACTCAATGTGATGATATAACCAGATTTCTTTAATTGATTTATTAAGGTGTTCAGCAGCATAATCACTTATATGTTCAGCCTAATTTGCTCACTGTACTATAGCGAAATAGAAAGCCTGAATACAAGATTTGTTCAGTATATTGTAAAAGGAAAATCATATGGTTGCTCAAATTCGTATTGGACAAGGAATTGATGTACATGCTTTTGAAGAAGGCAATTTCGTTACTTTAGCTGGGATTAAAATTCCGCATACGCATGGTTTAAAAGCCCATTCTGATGGTGACGTGGTGCTGCATGCGCTGTGTGATGCATTGTTGGGTGCATTGGCTTTAGGCGATATTGGACAACATTTTCCTGACACTGACCCAGAATATAAGGGTGCAGATAGTCGTGTATTGCTTAAGCATGTGTATCAGTTGATTCTGGATCGTGGTTATCATCTCAACAATGCTGACATTACCGTGGCCTGCGAACGGCCAAAACTTGCCAAACATAATTTAGAAATGCGCCAAAGTATTGCTGATGTACTTGAAGTCGATATCACTCAAATTAGTATCAAAGCAACGACAACGGAACAACTAGGATTTACAGGTCGCCAAGAAGGTATTTTAGCAACAGCAACTGTCTTAATTTCACATCAAGCAAAATGATCAGCATTGATCAATGACTGCTGTAATTCCTGTGTTGCTTTACGACCTTGCAGTTGTAAAGTAATACTATGAATTAAACCTGTCCAAGTCTCATTCGGTTCCCAAATTTCGTGAAGTAATGCTTGAGCTGTTGGCATATCCATATCCATATAAAATTGACGATATAAATACATCAAACTACTTACACGCATGTTTTTGGCACAATGCAGCCAAACAATTTCATTTTGAACGAGATGAGCAATTAAATCTAAAACGAATAAGCATTGTTCTGCACAAGGAAGATCCCAATCAATAGGAATATGAATGTAGTTTAAGCCTAAATCCAAGCAGATTTGGTCTTGTTTAGCTAAATGATTTTCTGATTTGCTCGTCGCAAGATTGATTACTGTACTACAGCCATATTCTTTAATTTGCTGTAATTGTTCAGCGCTTGGCTGAGCAGAACTAAATAAATGCTCGTGCACCAAAGAAAAACTAGGAATTTCAGAAAGTGCTTGTTCGAGTGAAGTCATAATGTTCGCTTTGTAGTTATCAAAGTTTCAACCAAGAGGAGAAACTTCTTCTAATAAAAGATTTTTCTACTATAAGTGTTTTTATTTAAGTGTTCAATTTAGATCGCAAAAATAAAAACAGCATCATGATGATGCTGTTTTCTTTAGCTATTTAGTCTTTCTTCAAATTCTCATTTAATAAGAATTCCATTAATGCTTTTTGAGCATGTAAGCGATTCTCTGCTTCATCCCAAACAACAGCATTTTTATGATCCAGCATGTGCTCAGAAATTTCTTCGCCACGGTGTGCGGGTAAGCAATGCATAAATAAACAATCTGGATGAGCCAGATCCATTAATTTTTCATTCACTTGGAAATCAGCAAATGCTTTTTCACGAAGCTTTTGTTCTTCTTCTTGCCCCATGCTTGCCCATACATCAGTTACGATCAAGTCAGCATTAACCGCAGCATCCTCAGCTTTATTGAACACTTCTACACAATCGGCAAATTCAGTCAAAAACTCAGGTTTTGGTTCATAACCTTCAGGTGCAGCAATTTTGAGTTTAAAACCCATCATATGTGCTGCTTCAATGTATGAATTACACATATTATTGCCATCGCCAATCCAAGCAACGGTTTTACCTTTAATGCTTCCACGGTGTTCTTGAAAGGTTTGCAAGTCAGCAAGTAATTGACATGGATGGTGGTCATCCGTTAATCCATTAATGACAGGAACTTTCGAATAAGAAGCAAAACGTTCAACAATATCATGGCCAAAAGTACGAATCATCACGATATCAAGCATGCTTGAAATGACACGTGCTGAATCCTCAATTGGCTCACCACGACCTAATTGAGTATCTCGTGGAGAAAGGAAAATTGCATTACCACCAAATTGGCAAATACCGGCTTCAAAAGAAATACGTGTACGTGTACTCGATTTCTCAAAAATCATTCCTAAGACTTTACCTACAAATGGTTGAAAAACCGTATTTGCATGTTGCATGCGTTTCAATTCTTGAGCACGGTCTAAAATACGTTGCAACTCTAAAGTTGAAAGGTCTCGTAAAGTCAGGAAATGCCGAAGCGCCATAGTTACTCCCACAATAATTATTGAATAAAAACAATAATTAATTGTTATTTAATGGGTGGTGATAAAAAAGGAATTGACTACTATACTACACCCCAAAAAAAATGCAAAAGAATTAAGGGCCTGTTGCCATTTTATCTATGGTTGCGACAGAGGACGTTTTTTAGACGATACAAGGCATGTTTTGCGAAATTTAGTGATCTAAATGAGAGAAACATAACGCAGTAGCGGCAAAAAATGTCCCTGTCCCAAAGGGTTGTGGCTAAAAATCCCTCATACCTCGTTATGAAACTTGGCAAGGGAATAGCCATTGCCTGCATTTCATGCCTTGTCTGATGAATTTTTAGCCTACAACGCAACTCATTTATAAAGTGGCAACAGGCTCTAGATTTTGATGAGCTTTTAAGAATAAATCAACGGAATAATTAATATAATCAGTTATTTCAGCGTCATTTGCTGAAACTTCTAAACCCATTAAAAGTCGCCATTCCACATCACGTAAAATTCCGAAATACATCATGGCAGAGAAATGAGGGGTAGAGCAGTATATTTCATTGAGGTCGTGTGCCTGACCTAAAGCAAATGCAATCGTATTCTGTATATTTAAAGCACATTGGTCATAAAAATATTGCGCTAATAGTATATCTTTTTGAGTTTGTTCTGTGAACATGCGCATAAAGGCAATATTTTCAGGTTGAATAATATGTTGATAAAAGCGTTGTAATGTTTGTACAAGGTATGTTCTTAAATTATTTTGTTCTGAAGTGTATGGAAAACAAACACCTTTAAAAAACACTTCACGACGATAATCACAAATCGCAGTAAAGAGACCTTCTTTGTTGCCAAAATATTTATAAATAGAAGCTTTTGAGCCACCTGCATGATTGACAATATCATCCAAGGAAACCGCATCATAACCTTTTTCAAGAAATAAATCGGTTGCACATAGTAATAATGCAAGGCGACGTTCTTGACCACGACGAGTTTGAGGTTGTTCGCAACTTGGGTAACAAATATCAGTCATTATATTCAATGAGTGTTGAGGCAATATTTTATTATAGCAAAAACCATATGTTTTGTATGGCTATGACATTAGATCATGTATCTAAACATCTCAATGTAAAAAAGCGAGTAATGTGATCATTACTCGCTTTGATGGACTGTTTATGATTTATGCTGAACGCACTTCATCGTCTTCATCATCGTCTGGTGAATCCATGCCAAGCTCTTTAAGTTTACGAGTCAGCGTGTTACGGCCCCAACCTAAAAGCTCTGCTGCATGGCGTTTGCGACCACGTGTTTGTTGTAGGGCTGCATTAATCAAAGTGCGCTCAAACATTGGTGTTGCGATATCTAAAATTTTCATTTCACCATTTTTTAACTTTTGAATCGCCCATTGAGCTAGTAGCTCATCCCAATGATGTACAGCAATTCTTTCAACTAAAGCTGGGCTTGTAACTGATGCATCATTCGTCGACTTCTGTATAGCAACTTGTTTTAGCTCAGCAGGTAGATCTTCTGGATAGACTTCACGTCCAGTAATCATGACTGTTAACCAACGACAAGTATTTTCTAATTGACGAACGTTACCTGGCCAAGGGAGTTGCTGCATATAGTCAGTTGTTTCTGTACGTAAGATTTTAGGACTAACACCTAATTCTTTACCTGCACGCGCCAAGAAATGTTGCGCAAGCATAGGAATATCTTCACTACGATGAGCAAGTTTCGGAATATGAATGCGAATCACATTAAGGCGATGGTACAAGTCCTCACGGAAACGACCTTCATTCACTAACTTCTCTAAGTCTTGGTGGGTTGCGGCTACAATTCGGACATCAACTTTTACTGGAATATGTCCACCAACACGGTAGAACTCACCATCTGCAAGCACACGGAGTAAGCGTGTTTGTGTTTCAAAAGGCATATCACCAATTTCATCAAGAAATAATGTACCGCCGTTGGCTTGCTCAAAGCGACCTTGATGCTGAGTATTTGCACCTGTAAATGCACCTTTTTCATGCCCAAATAACTCAGTTTCGATTAAGTCTTTTGGAATGGCAGCCATATTGAGTGCAATAAATGGTTTCGCACGACGCGGCGAATGCTTGTGTAATGCATGTGCGACAAGTTCTTTACCTGTACCTGATTCACCATTTATAAGAACCGTGATATGGGATTGAGATAGACGTCCAATGGCACGAAATACCTCCTGCATTGCAGGTGATTCACCAATAATTTCGGTTGATTGTAAAGGTGTCGTTGCTTTGGTTGCTTCTTGTTGTTGCAATTTATTGATATGTAAAATAGCACGATTCACTAATGCTAAAGCTTCATCGATATCAAATGGTTTTGGTAAATACTCAAATGCACCAGTTTGGTAACTTGAGACGGCAGATTCTAAATCAGAATGTGCAGTCATGATAATGACAGGTAGATCTGGATGTGTGTTTTTAACTTTAGATAAGAAAGTTAAACCATCAATTCCTGGCATCCTGATATCAGTTAGAATGACATCAGGAGCTTCATCGTGTAAACGTTCAAGCGCTGTTTGTGCTTCTTCAAAATTGGTAACGTCAAAACCTTCTTCTTTGAATGTTTTTTCTAGTACCCAACGCATGGCACGATCGTCATCAATTACCCAAATTTTATTTCGTGACACGGTCTGACTCCCAAGGTAGATATAAGCTAAATATGGTTTTTCCAGGAATGGATTGACATTCAATCATTCCGTTATGTTGATGCATAATATTTTGCGCGATACTTAGGCCTAAACCTGTACCTTTTGCTCGCCCAGTGACTAAAGGGTAAAATACTGATTCTAAAATACTTTCTGGTACACCTGGTCCATTGTCCTCAATATCTACTCTTACCGTTGAACGGTTTAAAACACCATTGATGGTGACGAGGCGTTGGATACGAGTGCGAAGGGTAAGCTCTGGTTCAGAATCGACAAAAAAATCTTTATTTTCAGTCATCGCTTGCACAGCATTTACACTGATATTCAGCATGACTTGAATAAGTTGATCTCGGTCGGCCATAACATCTGGCAGAGATAAGTCATAATCACGAGTGATCTTAATTTTTTTCTTGGTCTGGTTCGCGATTAATGATCTAACTCTTTCTAATGGCTCATGGACATTAACATGTTCATAACTTGGTAATTGGCGCGAACCTAACATGGTATCAGCAAGATTGGTTAATCGATCAACTTCATTAATAATGATATCTGTAAATTCTCGATAACTATCATCACTTAAGCTTCGTGCAAGTAATTGTGTTGCTCCACGAATGCCTGCCAATGGATTCTTAATTTCATGAGCAACACCACGAACAAGTTGACGAGCAACTTGATGTTGCTGCACTAAATTTTCCTCTTTCGAAATTTTAAGCATTCGATCGATAGGGTTGAGTTCGATTAATAATAATGGGTGATAGCTTTTACCTGAATTTAATTGGGAAACGGTATAGTCAACATGAATCGGTTTGAAGTTGACATTAATTACCGCTTCACGTCGGGTGTAATGCTGACCACTGTTTAAAGTATTAAGCAAGGCTTCGTAAGTATTAAATGAATCGTCATGTGCATGAAGTAGATTGAGCACAGGCTGACCTGATGCGCGAAGTAAACTAACATCGAATAATGCTTCACAAGCCGAATTTAAATAAAAAATATTAAGTTTACTATCGACCAATAAGATGGCAGTCGTCAGATTATCTACTAAAAGTCGATAGTCGATAGTGGTGTGTTGATCCATTTGTGAATCGTCCTGTTTTAAAATGGCGCAATAAATATCAATATAGATGAATAGCCATTAACTTCTGAAATGTATTTAATGCAAAATGCAAGCCAACTTTGTATTAGCTAATTTTCAATAACTTAATTCATAAATAATGAGTTTATGCTGTATTTTTCACATAGATTGAGTTATTTCAATATTTTATCATGCTTTAAAATGGTGCGTTGTTAGGGTTTGTTTAAAATTTTGGTTGTATTTTGGTGCATTACACAAAGAGATGGCTTTGTAGCTATGCGGCAGCAAAGAAAAGTCATACAATACGCCGATTCAAGTGGAGCGCAGATTCATGAAGACCCCCAAAGTCGGTTTTGTATCTTTAGGTTGTCCTAAGGCATTGGTAGATTCTGAACGAATTTTAACTCAGTTAAAGACTGAAGGTTATCAAGTTGCATCAGATTACGACGGTGCAGATTTGGTTGTTGTTAACACCTGTGGTTTTATTGAATCTGCAGTACAAGAGTCTTTAGACGCGATTGGCGAAGCCATGAGCGAAAACGGTCGAGTTATCGTAACAGGTTGTTTAGGTAAAGACGAAGACAAAATTCGCCAAATGCACCCAAATGTACTTAAAGTAACAGGTGCAGCAGCATATCAGGATGTAATGGAAGCAGTACATGAGTATGTACCTGCACCGCCAAAACACAATCCTTTTATTGATTTAGTCCCTGAACAAGGTGTGCGTTTGACACCTAAACACTACGCTTATTTAAAAATATCAGAAGGGTGTAATCACCGTTGTACATTCTGCATTATTCCAAGTATGCGAGGTGATCTAGTATCTCGTCCAGTAGGCAGTGTATTAGATGAAGCAGCAGCATTAAAGCGCGCTGGTGTCAAAGAAGTTCTCGTGATTTCTCAAGATACTTCAGCTTATGGTGTGGACACAAAATACAAATTAGATTTTTGGAATGGTCAGCCTGTTAAAACCAAGTTTTACGACATGTGCGAAGCGTTAGGGCAACTTGGTATTTGGGTACGCCTACATTATGTCTACCCATATCCACATGTTGATGCAGTAATCGATCTAATGGCTCAAGGGAAAATCCTGCCATATTTAGATATTCCTTTTCAGCATGCCAGTCCGCGCATCTTAAAATTGATGAAGCGACCAGCTCATAGTGAAAATACGTTAGAGCGTTTGAAGTTGTGGCGTGAAAAATGCCCTGAATTGGTGATTCGTTCTACCTTCGTGGTTGGTTTCCCTGGCGAAACAGAAGAAGACTTCCAAATATTACTTGATTGGTTAAAAGAAGCCCAGTTGGATCGCGTAGGTTGCTTTACTTATTCACCTGTAGAGGGTGCAACGGCAAATGATCTTCCTGATCACGTACCTGAAGAAATTAAGCAAGAACGTTATGAACGTTTTATGGAAGTCCAACAGGAAATTTCTGCTGCAAAACTACAAAAGCGTATCGGTCAAAAGATGACTGTGCTTGTAGACAGCTTGGAAGATGAATTTCCAGTAGCGGTGGCGCGTTCTTACGCGGATGCACCTGAAATTGACGGTAATGTTTTTGTAGAAGATATTGATAAAAGTGTGATTAAAGCAGGTGATCTGCTTGAAGTCGAAATTACTGATGCGGATGAATATGATTTATTTGCAAAGTTAATTCAGATTAAGTCTGCTTAATATTAAATGCGATAAAAGAATTTATGAGATTGGTCGGTTTGGAGTAAAAGTATGTCAGCTTCTAAAAATCCACGTTATGCACGTATTTTGCTAAAGCTTTCTGGTGAAGCTTTAGCGGGTAATAAAGATATGGGTATTGATGCCCAAGTCCTTGATCAAATGTCGCTTTCGATTGCTCACTTGGTTGGTTTGGGAGTACAAGTCGGAATTGTAGTTGGTGGCGGTAACTTATATCGCGGGAGTCAGTTACAAAAAGACGGTTTGGTTGGGCGTGTAACTGGTGACCAAATGGGGATGCTGGCTACAGTTATGAATGGTTTGGCAATGCGTGATGCATTAGTGCGTCGCAACATTAAAACACGTTTAATGTCTGCTCTTCCGATCGGAACAGTTGTTGAATCTTATTCAAGTCGTGATGCGATTCGTCATTTAAGCCAAGGTGAAGTTTGTGTGTTTGTAGCAGGAACGGGAAATCCGTTCTTTACAACTGATACAGCGGCTTGTTTGCGTGGTATCGAGATTGAGGCAAACCTTATTTTGAAAGCGACGAAAGTTGACGGTGTCTATAACAAAGATCCAAGCAAATATGACGATGCTGTGAAGTACGATAACTTAACTTTTGATCAAGTACTTGATGAAAAACTTGGTGTAATGGACTTAACTGCGATTTGCTTGTGTCGTGACCATAATGTTCCATTGCAAGTTTTTGATATGAACAAATCTGGTGCATTGCTTTCTGTAGTAATGGGCGAAAAAGAGGGTACTCACGTTACGAACTAATGTACGTGAGACCGAAAGCTCTTTATACTAATGTTTAAATATTTTGTAATACCTAATGAATAAGTAAGGAAGATCATATGATTAACGATCTCAAAAAAGATAGCGAACAGCGCATGCAGAAAACACTTGATTCTTTAGAACAAGGTTTTGCTAAAGTTCGTACTGGACGTGCTCACCCATCAATTTTAAATGGTGTGATGGTTCCTTACTATGGTTCTGACGTTCCTTTGAATCAAGTTGCTAACGTAGGTGTTGAAGATTCTCGTACGCTTATTGTTCAGCCATTTGAACGTACAATGGTTTCTGCAATTGATAAAGCAATTCGTGAAAGTGATTTGGGTTTAAACCCAATTACAGCTGATTCAATTCGTGTGCCTTTACCTGCGTTGACTGAAGAAACTCGTCGTGACATGCAAAAAGTTGCTCGTAATGAAGCTGAAAATGCAAAAGTTGCTATTCGAAACATTCGTCGTGATGTTTTAGGTGATATCAAAGCATTATTGAAGGAAAAAGAAATTTCTGAAGATGATGAACGCCGTGCTGGTGAAGATATTCAAAAGATCACAGATAAATATGTTGCAGAAGTAGATAAACGTCTAGCTGCAAAAGAAGCAGAATTAATAAAGGTCTAATTTTTATGACCTTACAAGAAGAACCGTTTCTTCCAAAACATGTTGCCATCATTATGGATGGCAACAATCGTTTTGCAAAAAAAAATAAATTGCAAAAAGGTGATGGGCATCGTGAAGGTAAGAATGTCCTTGATCCGATCGTTGAACATTGTAAAAGAGTGGGTGTTCAAGCTTTAACTGTTTTTGCATTTTCAAGTGAAAATTGGAATAGACCTCAGTTCGAAGTTGATTTGCTAATGAAATTGTTAGAAGACACAATTCATGAACAACTACCTCGAATGGAAAAATTCAATATAGCATTACGTTTCATTGGTGATCGTTCTAAATTATCAAATGAATTAAAAGATTTAATGTTATATGCAGAACAAAAAACGGCATCTTTCAATTCTATGACTCTAACGATTGCAATCAGTTATGGCGGAATGTGGGATATGGCGCATGCAGCCAAGTGTATCGCTCAAGATGTTGTAGATGGAAAAGTTCAAGTAGATCAGATAAATGTTGATTTATTCGATAAATATGTCAGTCTAAATGACTTACCTGCCGTAGATTTATTAATACGTACAGGTGGAGATTATCGTTTATCTAACTTCTTACTTTGGCAAGCGGCATATGCAGAATTGTATTTTACAGATACATTATGGCCTGAGTTTACAGTAAAAGAATTAGACCACGCTTTTGATGTATTTTCAGGGCGAGAAAGACGTTTTGGTAAAACATCTGAACAGATTCAACAAGCGAAAATAGAGAATTAATAATGTTAGAGCGGATTATAACCGCATTGGTATTAGTTGCTGTTGTTTTAAGTTGCATGTTTGCAACGCAATCACATTATCCAATGTTTATTCTTATGATCTTAGCTGCGGGGGTAGCTGGATATGAGTGGTTTAAACTTATGCCTCATGGTGAAGCAGTGGTTTCAAAGCCTAAAGCTTGGATTTATGGTGGATGCGTAGCAGCAGTTTCAACTCTTGCGTTGTTTTTTGATGATGTTGCTTTATTACTGTGGGCTGCATCTATTTTAACTTGGCTAGGTAGTATTTACTGGGTCAAAAACTTCCCTGAATCTGATAACTGGTACAATGTATCTTTGTATGCCATAGGTTTTATCCTAATTTCTGCTGCGGTCACTGCATTATATTCAGTTTGGCATAGTTCGCCATGGTGGTTAATGTATTTGTTCCTTCTTGTTTGGGGCGCGGATAGTGGTGCATATTTTGTCGGTCGTAAGTTTGGTAAGAAAAAACTTGCTCCAACAGTTAGCCCAAATAAATCAGTTGAAGGGTTATATGGTGGTGTTGCGACGACAGTAATTATTATGTTGGTTGTACAATATTCATATTTAAATTTAACTGCTATTCAACTTATTCTATTTTTAGTTCTATCAATCATCACAGTCTTTGCATCTGTTCTAGGTGACTTGTTTGAGTCAATGATTAAACGCCGTGCTGGAATCAAAGATTCTGGTCGCGTTTTGCCTGGACATGGTGGTGTACTTGACCGAATTGATTCTTTGCTTGCGGCAGCACCAATTTTTGCTGCAGGTATGTATATTTTGAAACTCATTGGTGTAGATCTTTAAATGACGCAAGCTGTATGTATATTGGGTGTCACTGGTTCAATTGGTCAAAGTACATTAAAAGTATTGGAGCAGCATCCAGACCAATACAATGTGTTTGCAGTCTCTGCATATAGTCGTTTAGATGAACTTTTAAAAATATGTAAGCAACATCGTCCAAAAGTTGTTGTTGTTCCTAATGAAAAAGCACTTGAGTTAAAACAACTTTTTAATCAAGAAAATTTAATAAATATAGAGATACTCACTGATCAATCTGGCTTGATTACAATCGCTGAACATAACGATGTTGATATTGTCATGGCAGCAATTGTGGGTGCTGCTGGTTTATTACCAACACTTGCCGCAGTCAAAGCGGGAAAACGAGTGTTACTTGCAAACAAGGAAGCCTTAGTGATGTCAGGTGACATCATGATGCAGGCAGCACGTGATCATAATGCTTTATTACTTCCTGTCGATTCAGAGCATAATGCGATCTTTCAGTCATTACCACACAATTATTTACAGATTGAGAGAACAGGTGAGCCACAACTTGGAGTGTCTCAGGTTTTATTAACAGCTTCTGGTGGTCCATTTCTTAATCATTCTTTAGAACAATTACATGATGTAACGCCTCAACAGGCTTGTAAGCATCCAAATTGGTCGATGGGGCAAAAAATTTCGGTAGATTCAGCGACTTTAATGAATAAAGGTTTGGAATTGATCGAAGCGTGTCATTTGTTTTCAATATCAGAACATTTTGTTACAGTTGTTGTTCATCCACAGAGTATTATTCATTCCATGGTGCAATATGTGGATGGATCAACTTTGGCACAAATGGGTAACCCAGACATGTGTACGCCAATTGCGCACGCATTGGCATGGCCGCAACGATTAAAGACGGATGTTCCTGCTTTAAATCTGTTTGAAACAGCTCAATTAAATTTTCAGGCACCTGATAATATTAAGTTTCCAGCTTTAAATTTAGCTCGTCAAGCCATGCGTGAGGGTGGGTTGGCTCCTACAATTTTGAATGCTGCCAATGAAATCGCGGTCGCTGCATTTTTAAATCGGCAGATTCGATTCACTGAAATTACGCAAGTGGTCGAGCATACTTTACAAGCTGTACAAAATGCTAAAGCAGAAAGCATAGACATCATTTTGCAGACTGATATGATCGCAAGAGGTAATGCAGAGAAGTACATCGTGGGTATAGGGGGTTAAATCGTATGAGCGCACTATTTATGATTGTTGCGGCGATTTTATTATTAGGCCCACTGATCGCGATTCATGAGTTTGGTCATTATTGGGTCGCACGTAAATTAGGTGTTAAAGTTTTAGTCTATTCTATTGGCTTTGGACCCACTTTGCTTAAATGGCAATCGAAAAAATCAGGTATACAATACCAGCTTTCTGCATTGCCACTTGGTGGTTATGTCAAAATGTTGGATGAGCGTGAAGGTAATGTTGCTGAGCAAGATCTACATTATGCGTTTAATCGTCAGTCACCTTGGAAACGTATTGCAATTGTTGCTGCTGGACCGCTGATTAATCTTATTTTTGCTGTTTTATTGTTTTGGATTTTGTTTTTACCAGCTCAGGAACAATTAAATACACGTATTGGTAAGATTGTACCAAATACACCTGCTGCTCAAGTCAATTTACATGTTGGCGATAAAGTAGTCATGGTTGATGGTCAAACGACACCGACATGGGAAAAACTAAACTACGCTTTAGTTAATCGTGTTGGAGAGACAGGTCAGGTTTCAATTGTCGTTGAGCGTACTGGAACTGAAAAACAGTTTAGTTTGCCGATTAAAGATTTTCTAAAAGATCAGAGCCAATCGCCTTTGGATGAGTTAGGGTTTTTACCTTATCGTCCTGTGATTCCAGCGATCGTAAAAGAACTGAGTACTGATGGTGCTGCAATACGTCAAGGTATGAAAGTCGGAGACAAAATTGTTGCGATTAATAACGTTGCAATGAAAGATTGGTTTGATGTCGTTGATGTTGTAAAAAATTCACCTGAAAAACTCTTAAATATTGATGTGCTACGTCAAGGCAAACTGGTTCATTTACAAGTGATGCCTCAAGGCCAACGTGACAATATGGGTAATATGAGTGGTGTTCTCGGAGTGAAAAGTGATGCAGGTAAAATCACAATTCCGAATGACTATAAACAAACCATTCAGTATTCACCTGTAGAAGCTTTCGGGGTTGCTGTTGAAAAAACAACACAATTGTCAGGTATGATTTTTAGTTCGATTACTAAAATGGTACGTGGACTAATTGGATTGGATAACTTATCAGGTCCTATTACGATTGCTAAAGTTGCAGGACAGAGTGCTGAAATGGGGTGGCAAACCTTTATTTCTTTTATGGCATTGATGAGTGTTAGTTTAGGAATTTTAAATTTATTACCAATACCGATGCTTGATGGCGGTCATTTAGTTTATTACTTTATTGAAGCAATACGTGGTAAACCTGTTTCTGAACAAATACAGATGTTTGGTCTAAAAGTTGGTATGGTACTGCTCGGTAGCATGATGCTTTTGGCTTTATTTAACGACTTCATGCGTTTATAAAAAACGCAAACGGAATTTAACTTACTGGAAAATATATGGGCATGCGTCACACACATTTATTAATGCCTTTGGCACTGGTTAGTGCGATGGCAGTGGTACAACAAGCATACGCAGCAGATGAGTTTCTTGCACAAGATATACGAATTGATGGCCTCGTGCGTTTAACACCTGCAAGTATCTATTCTATGTTACCAATAAATAGTGGCGATAGAGTAAGTGATCCAATGATTGCTGAGGCGATACGTAGTTTATATGCTTCAGGTTTATTTGATGATATTAAAGCTTATAAAGAAAAAGACGTATTAGTGTTTAAAGTTGTAGAGCGTCCAATCATTTCAAAATTGGAATTCAAAGGCAATAAACTTATCCCTAAAGAAGCCTTAGAACAGGGCTTAAAAAAGATGGGTATTGCTGAAGGCGAAGTGTTCAAGAAATCTGCATTACAGATTATTGAGACTGAGCTTGAACAACAATATACTCAGCAAGGTCGTTATGATGCAGATGTAACAATTGATACTGTTGCTAGACCAAATAACCGTGTTGAGCTCAAGCTTAATTTTAATGAAGGTACTGCTGCAAAAGTATTTGATATTAATATCATTGGTAATACTGTATTTAGTGATAGTGATATTAAACAAGCTTTTGCAGTTAAAGAAAGCGGTTGGGCTTCTATTGTTACACGTAATGATCGCTATGCACGTGAGAAAATGGCAGCAAGCTTAGAAGCGTTACGAGCTCTATATCTGAATAAAGGTTATATCAACTTTAATATTATCAATTCACAACTCAATATTAGCGAAGATAAAAAGCATATCTTTATTGAGGTTTCAGTTGATGAAGGTAGTCAATTTAAGTTTGGTGAAACCAAATTCTTAGGCGATGCACTCTATAAACCTGAAGAATTAAAAGCACTAAAATTATATAAAGATGGTGAAACTTATTCACAAGAAAAAGTAAATGCCGTTAAGCAATTGCTACTTCGCAAATATGGTAATGCAGGTTATTACTATGCAGAAGTGAATGTTGTACCTGAAATTAATAATCAAACAGGGATTGTGAATCTAAATTATTATATTAACCCTGGTCAGCAAGTCACTGTTCGTCGTATTAACTTTACTGGAAATAGTAAAACAGCTGATGAAGTATTACGTCGTGAAATGCGCCAAATGGAAGGTGCTTTAGCAAGCAATGAAAAAATTGACTTGTCCAAAGTGCGTCTGGAACGTACAGGTTTCTTTAAAACTGTTGATGTAAAACCTGTTCGTGTACCTAATTCACCAGACCAAGTTGATTTAAATATTAATGTCGAAGAGCAACACTCTGGTACAACGACACTTGCGGTTGGTTATTCTCAAAATGGTGGTATTACTTTCCAAGCAGGTTTAAGCCAAACCAACTTTATGGGTACTGGAAACCGTGTTGCGATTGATTTATCTCGTTCTGAAACACAAGACTATTATAACTTAAGTGTGACGGACCCATATTTTACTATTGATGGCGTGAGTCGTGGTTATAACGTTTATTATCGAAAAACGAAGTTAAGTGAGAACTATAACGTTAATAACTATGTTACTGATAGTGTCGGTGGTAGTTTAAGTTTTGGATACCCAATTGATGAAAATCAGAGTATTAGTGCGTCTTTAGGTATCGATGAAACTAAAGTAAGAACAGGTCCAAGTGTATCTACATACATTCGTGATTATTTGTTGGCAAATGGTGGTAAAGCAACTGCACAGAACACTTATTGTCCTGAAGACCAATTAGATAAAGATTTAGATGGTAACTATACAGGTAAATGTAAACCAGGTGGTGAGATTACTTATAATAGTGCTTTCGAGGGTAGTTTCCTAACTTATACTTTGAATTTAGGTTGGTCTTATAACACCTTGAACAGACCACTTTTTCCGACGTCAGGTATGTCGCACCGTGTTGGTCTAGAAGTAGGCCTTCCAGGTAGTGATGTTGACTATCAAAAAATGACTTATGATGCTCAGGCATTCAAATCATTACCTATGGGTTTTGTGCTTAGAGGTTATGGTAAATTAGGTTATGGTAATGACCTACCATTCTATAAAAATTTCTATGCGGGTGGTTATGGATCAGTCCGTGGCTATGATAACAGTTCATTAGGTCCTAAATACCCAAGTGTAATTTTCCAAGCAACTGGTAAAAATGACCCGAGTCCAGAAGAAGTTGGGGGGAATGCTTTAGTTCAATTTGGAACAGAATTGGCACTACCTTTACCATTCAAAGGAGATTGGACACGTCAAGTTCGACCTGTACTTTTTGCCGAGGGTGCTCAGGTATTTGATACGCAATGTAATATACCAAAAGGTAATATATTAGTAGGTTCTAGTACGGTTGATATCAAACAATATTGTAATGATAACTACAAGTTCGATTTTGGCAATATGCGTTATAGCGTTGGCGCTGGTTTCACATGGATTACGATGATTGGTCCATTATCATTAAGTTATGCTTATCCACTTAATGATAAGAGTGGTGATAATACCAAATCTATTCAATTCGAAATTGGTCGTACTTTCTAAGTACGGCCCTTAAGCTCTTAAAATATAAAAGGACGAAATAATGAAAAAATTAACGATGTTGATGTTAGGCTTAGGTTTAACGGTTTCTGCTATGACGAATGCTGCTGGTATAGGTGTTGTTGATCTAGCTCGCGTAGTTGAAAGTAGCACGTATCTTAAACAACAAAATGCTGCTCTTGGCCAATCAGTTAAACCAACATCGACACGATTAGAACAATTAGGCAAAGAATTGGAAACTATGCAGCAAAAAGCGCAAACTGATGGTCCTAAGATGAATCAAGCAGATATTCAAAAAATGACTGCGCTGTATCAAGCTAAGTTAAATGAGTTCAATACAACTCAACAGGGTTTACAGACTAAAGTACAGTCTACATTACAGTCAATGAACACTGCATTTGAAGGAAAAGTGAAGCAAGTCGCTGAGCAATTAAGAAAAGAAAATAATTTAGATCTTATTTTGAATAAAAATTCAACAATTGCCTCTGACGCTCAGTATGATTTAACTGATAAAATGATCCAAAAGGTTAACGCACTGAAATAATCAATGAATAGACGTATTTATCGTTTAGAAGAAATAGCTCATCTTGTAAAAGGTGAGCTTTTTGGTGATAAAGATTTTAAAATTTCTAATTTGTCTAGTTTGGAACAGGCACAAAATCATCACATTTGTTTTGTAAATGGTGAAAAATATTTAGCACAAGCTGAAGCAAGCGAAGCAGGTGTTTATATTGTGACAACTGCATTAAAACAACAATTATCATCGAAGCAAAATTTTATCGTTGTAGAAAATCCTTATCTCGCTTTTGCAATTCTTACACATTTATTTGAGAAGAAAGTTTCTCAAAGAGGTATCGAAAGTACTGCTCAAATTCATCCTTCTGCGATTGTGGCTGATAATGCTTATATAGGACACTATGCTGTCATTGGTGAGCATTGTGTTATTGGACATAATACAATTATCCAAGCACATGCTTTTATTGATGATGATGTTGAAATTGGTAACGACTGTTTCATTGATGCGCATGTCACGATTACTGGCGGTGCAAAGTTAAAAGATCGGGTTCGTATTCATGCGAATACGGTGATTGGATCAGAAGGTTTTGGTTTTGCACCTTATCAAGGAAAATGGCACCGTATTGCTCAACTCGGTTCGGTAAGAATCGGTAATGATGTCCGTATTGGTTCAAATTGTAGTATTGATCGTGGCGCATTAGATGACACAATTTTAGCAGATGGCGTCATTATTGATAACCTTGTGCAAATTGCCCACAATGTTAAAATTGGAGAGAACACTGCGATTGCAGCAAATTGTGGAATCGCAGGAAGTGCGAAAATTGGCAAAAACTGTATTATGGGTGGGGCATCAGGCGTTGTTGGCCATCTTGAAATTACCGATAACGTCACTCTTACCGCAATGTCAATGGTCACAAAAAATATTTCTGAGCCTGGAACGTATTCTTCTGGAATGGGATTATTTGAAAATAGTCATTGGAAAAAGACAATTGTTCGCTTAAGACAATTAGCAGATGTGCCATTGACCCAAATCACTAAAAGGCTTGATCATATGCAAGCTCAATTAGAGTCCCTTGAATCAACCTTTAAGTTACGTAAATAATTTATTATGACTGAGTCTACATCTCCAGCATTTACAATGCCTAAATTACCCATGGATATTCTTACGATTCGTGAATATTTACCGCATCGTTATCCTTTTTTACTTGTTGATAGAGTTACAGAAATAACTGAGAATAGTATTGTCGGCTATAAAAATGTCTCTATTAATGAAGAGTTTTTGCAAGGTCATTTCCCGACATACCCGATTATGCCGGGTGTGTTGATTATTGAAGCGCTTGCCCAGGTCTCAGGAATATTAGGCTTTGTATTGACAAATCAAAAGCCAAAAGAAGGATCATTGTTCTTATTTGCTGGCGCAGAAAAAGTAAGATTTAAGAAACAAGTTGTTGCTGGTGACCAGCTTATCTTAAAATCTGAACTTGTGATGCAAAAACGTGGCATTTACAAGTACAATTGCAAGGCTAGTGTCGACGGTATTGTCGCTGCAACAGCCGAGATCATGATTTCCCACCAAAAAATTGAGCAGACATGAGTAGTCAAAACCTAATTCACCCAACCGCAATTATTGACCCATCTGCAGAAATTGCATCTGATGTACAAATTGGACCGTATTGTATTGTTGGTCCAAATGTAACGATTGATGCTGGGACTAAATTACGTTCACATGTGGTAATTGGCGGTTTTACGAAAATTGGAAAAAATAATGATATTTTTCAGTTTTCGAGTGTCGGTGAAATTTGCCAAGATTTAAAGTATCAAGGTGAAGAGACATGGCTAGAGATTGGGGATAATAACTTTATTCGTGAACATTGTACTTTGCATAGAGGTACGGTTCAGGATAACGCAATAACAAAAATTGGCAGTCATAACTTATTCATGGTGAATACCCATATTGCGCATGACTGTGTAATTGGTGATCACAATATTTTTGCCAATAATGTAGGCGTTGCAGGTCATGTCCATGTCGGCAATCATGTTATTGTAGGCGGTAATGCGGGTATTCATCAGTTCTGTCGTATTGATTCATATAGCATGATTGGTGGAGCAGCTTTAATTCTTAAGGACGTTCCTGCTTACGTGATGGCATCTGGTAATCCTGCACATGCATATGGTATGAATATTGAAGGCATGCGACGCAAAGGTTGGACTCGAGACACGATTCAGGGTTTAAGAGAAGCATATAAGCTGATTTATAAGGCTGGTTTAACCACTGAGCAAGCGATTGAGCAGATTCGTAGCGACATACTGACAAAGACGCCTGAAGCACAATTGTTTATTGATTCACTCGAAAAGTCTACACGCGGTATTGTCCGTTAAAATTTACAGAAATAAAAAAGACACCTCGGTGTCTTTTTTATATTCTAATTTTCTGCTTCGATGAATTGCTGTCGATACTGCTTTGGTGATACTTCAAAAGTTCGTTTGAATGCTTGGCTAAAGGCTGTTTCAGAAGAATAGCCCACTTTATTTGCAATCAGATGAATGGAGTAATTACTTTTACGTAAATATTGGCTTGCTAAGCGCATACGATGTTGTTGTAGATAAGCCAAGGGAGATTCTCCGATCACCTCATGAAATAAACTTGCAAATTTTGAACGCGACATGCAGCATTGTTCTGCAAGGGTTTCAACTGTCCATGCATCTTCAGGATGGTTATGAATTGCAGCAAGGCTATTGCTGAGCTCAGGATGATTTAAAGCGCTTAGCCATCCATGTTGATTTGAGATCTGTTGAATATGATCTCTGATACATTTGATCAATAAAATATTTACAAGATGATCAATAATAATATCTCTGCCAGCCTGAATATTTTGTGTCTCTAATGCTAAAAAGTGCAAACCAATTTGTAACCATTCAGGTGCTGTATTTTCTCCATGTTGAATATGAATGATTGAGGGTAACGCTTGAATAAAAGGGCGTGCCATGATGGTGTCAATCTGACAACGAACACTTAAAATAAGATTTTTCTCTGACGAATCTGTACCGAATTCAACAGCATCATCTTTATGTCCATCAAACAATTTTGAAATATCGACTGCATTCACAAGCTTTGTGATGGAGTTATCTGCACCCGTATGTGCTGTTCCAGAAGGAATTAGGACAATTTCACCAGCATGAGCAACTAAGTTGTTTTGTGCATCAATTTGAATATAGATAGAACCGACTAAAACAATATAAACAATCAGGGCAGTTTGATCCTGACAGATAAAACTCCATTCTCCCTGAGTTTTCAAGTAGATATATTCGGTGTGATTTAAATGTATATCAGCAAATATTTTACTTAAAGCATCCATATGATTTTTAAATTATGTATTGATTGTAAATTATAGAGAGCTACCGCAAGAACACAATATGTGTTTATAGGACAAAAACAGGGGTGATGATGCCAAAGACTTTGACATAGGTTTTTTGGACGCTTGCAACTGTCATGAAATTCATAATTCATCAAAATATACATATATACAAAGACATGGATAAGATGATGAATGCACCAGTAAATGTTGAGCAAGAACTTATGCCAGTAAGCATTTCAAAATCGAAAACTGAATTGGATCGTAAACGTTATTTATGGGCAATTAGCCCAGCTTTACCTGCAATTGGAATTGGCATTTTAGCAGGTTATCAATTTGCACCTCGTCCATTCAAAAAGATTTTTGCGCTGGGTGGTCCAATCGTTCTACATATTGTGATCCCAACAATTGATACTCTTATTGGTAAAGACGCAAATAACCCAACTGATGAAGATATTAAACTACTTGAAAAAGATCCGTATTATTCACGCTTAGTGAAAAGCTTTCTTCCATTACAATATGCAGCTAATTTTTACGCATGTTATTTATCTAGCCGTAAAGAAACTTCATTTATCGATAAAATCCTATTGGGTATTTCAATGGGTGCGATCAATGGTATCGCAATCAATACTGCACATGAGCTTAGCCATAAACATGATCGTATAGATCATATTCTTTCTCATCTTGCTCTTGTACCTACAGGATATAACCATTTCCGTGTAGAACATCCGTATGGACACCATAAACGTGCTGCAACACCTGAAGATCCGGCATCTTCACAAATGGGTGAAACATTCTATGAGTTTTGGCCACGTACAGTCATTGGTTCTTTCAAATCTGCTATTGAAATTGAAACTAATCGTTTAAAACGTAAAGGTAAAGAATTCTGGTCAACTGAAAATGAATTATTGCAAGGCTGGGGAATGAGTGCTG
This sequence comes from Acinetobacter sp. ANC5681, assembly GCF_023488045.1. NCBI lineage: Bacteria > Pseudomonadati > Pseudomonadota > Gammaproteobacteria > Moraxellales > Moraxellaceae > Acinetobacter > Acinetobacter sp. ANC5681. The sequence goes on along the minus strand of NZ_JAMFKZ010000008.1, from coordinate 52,319 downwards.
CTTTTCATGGTTCAATGATCGGATTATTCGGTAAAGGTGTCATTCCTTATTTAGCCATTCAGGCATTCTATGGGATTGGTCTGTTCGAGATTATTAACTATATTGAACACTATGGTTTGAAACGCCAGAAAGATAAGAATGGTAAATATGAACGTACGATGCCAGAGCATAGCTGGAACAATAACAATATTGTGACTAACTTATTCTTGTATCAATTACAGCGCCACTCTGACCATCATGCTTATCCAACACGTCCATTCCAAGCACTGCGCCATTTTGATGAAGCACCAGAATTACCTAGTGGTTATGCAAGTATGCTGTTGCCTGCATTAATTCCACCACTATGGTCAAAAATGATGGATAAGCGTGTATTTGATCATTACAAGGGTGACCTGAATAAGGCCAATATCTATCCAAAACGCCGAGCAAAAATCTTTAAGAAATTTGGTGTCGTGGATCAATCTTTACAACAAGCACCAGTTGAAGCTGTAACAACTGAATAATACAAAAGCTTTCCCAAAGCAGGGCACTGATGAGTAATCGTCAGTGCCTTTTTAGTTTCTTGTATAAAAAGCTTAACCAAGTACAGATTTTGAATATTATTGCTGTATATCTATTTATAACTTAAAAATAATCTTGTAATTGATTTATGAGGCAATGATGACAAGACATTATGATTATATTGCCATTGGTGGTGGAAGTGGCGGGATTGCATCTGTAAATCGCGCTGCGATGTATGGAAAGAAATGCGCCTTGATTGAAAAGGCTGAGATTGGTGGAACCTGTGTCAATGTTGGCTGTGTACCTAAGAAAGTCATGTGGTATGCGGCGCATGTTGCAGAAACCATCCAAAAGTATGGCCCTGATTATGGCTTTAATAGCAAACTAGAATCTTTCGATTGGCAAACCTTAATTAAAAATAGACAGGCTTATATAGAACGAATTCATCTATCTTATCAAAATAGCCTAAGCAAAAATAAAGTTGATTTAATCCATGGTGCAGCTCATTTTATTGATAAAAATACTATCGAAGTCAACGGTGAAAAATTCACAGCAGATCATATCCTTATTGCAACAGGGGCAAAGCCATCATTGCCTGATATTGATGGTGTTGAATATGGCATTGATTCGAATGGTTTCTTTGAACTAACGGCTTTACCTAAAACTACTGCCGTGATTGGTTCGGGTTATATTGCAGTTGAATTGGCTGGCGTATTGAATGCTTTAGGTTCTCAGGTTGGGCTGTTTATCCGTAAGGACTTGCCTGTACGCCGTTTTGAACAGTTCATCAGTGAAACGCTGGTTGAAGTGATGCAAACGGATGGAATTACTATACATACACAAGCTGTTCCTAAAAAAATCACCAAGAATGCCGATGGCTCTGTCGTATTACATTTAGAAAGTGGCGAAACTTATACTGTCGATTGCTTGATTTGGGCAACAGGCCGTGAGCCAAATACGGCGAGCTTGAATCTGGAGAAAGCCCATGTTCAGCTTGATGAACGAGGCTATATTCAGGTGGACCAATTCCAGAATACATCCCAAACAGGAATTTATGCAGTGGGTGATATCACAGGGAAAATGGAGCTGACACCTGTCGCAGTTGCAGCAGGTCGTAAATTGTCTGAGCGATTATTCAATCATAAGCCAGATGAGCATTTAGATTACGATAATATTCCAACGGTTGTGTTTAGTCATCCACCGATTGGAACAGTAGGGATCACTGAGCAAGAAGCGATTGATAAATATGGTCAGCAAGCTGTGAAAATTTATAATTCATCATTTACTGCGATGTATAGCGCCATTACGCAACATCGTCAGCCGACCAAAATGAAGCTAGTCTGTGTGGGTGAAAATGAAAAAATTGTCGGTATTCACGGTATCGGTTTTGGCATGGATGAGATTCTGCAAGGTTTTGCGGTTGCTTTAAAAATGGGAGCGACTAAAAAAGATTTTGATAATACCGTTGCCATTCATCCAACTTCTGCGGAAGAGTTTGTGACGATGCGTTAAGTGATTCGATTTTTTTAGTTTAATTTACGATGTTATCTTAAATTAAACTGGATTTAAATAAAGTTAAAAGGTAACGCGAGTAAGTTTTCGGCAAGCCATAGCTTTTGTGGATATTGATTAATGATTGTGCCATGGGCAATGGTGAGTTCATTGTGAGGTAAATGATTACGCAAAATATCAAATGCCTGTGCCATACGTTTATTGGGATTGGCAGTCATCTTGATTTCTATGGGATATAAGGTTTGGTCATATTCAATCAGTAAATCAATTTCCTTTTGATTGGTATCTCGATAAAAGTAAACTGGTGGTTCTTTACCTTGATTATAAAATGATTTAATAATTTCACTCACCACAAAGCTTTCAAAGAATTGCCCATTTTTTGCCCCTAGTTGAATGGTTTCAGGGGTTAACCACTTGGTTAGCCATGCCATCAACCCAGTATCTAACATATAGATTTTGGGAGTCTTAATGGCACGTTTAAGATGATTATTGCTATAGGGCTGAAGTAAATAAACAATCCCTGAGGTTTGTAAAATGGTTACCCAACGTTTTACCGTATCGACTGAAATCCCGACATCTTGAGCCACACTGCTATAGTTAAGCAACTCACCACTTCGTGCAGCAATTGCAACCATGAACCGCGTGAAATCAGTAATATTACTGATATGGGTCAGTTGACGTACATCTCGTTCAATGTAGGTGGAAACGTAAGAAGCATAATAAATGTCCCAATCTGTTTCCTGTTCATACAGCCGTGGCAAGTAACCTTGATGAATGGTTTTCCATACATCAACTTCCTGTAAATGGGGTTCACGTTGTTGGATGTAATCTAGACTTGGAACAAAAGCTTGATCAAATGTAATCTTTTGGATTTCTCGTAATGATAAACCTGATAATTTTAAAATTGCAATCCGTCCTGCCAAGGACTCACTGACGTTATGCATCAGTTCAAATGCTTGTGAACCAGAGAGTAGAAACATACCATTTTGTTTCTGTTTATCGATTGCGAGTTTTAATAGAGAGAATAATTCAGGGGCATATTGCACTTCATCCAAAATCACATTATTTGGATAATTGAGTAAAAAGAGATTAGGTTCTTGCTTGGCTTGGTCGAGTAATAAGGGATCATCGAAACTGACATAACGATACTCATGTGCTGTATGCTGCAAAAGTGTAGATTTCCCTACTTGTCTTGGACCAGTAATCAATACAGCAGGGAACTGCCGCATGAGTTTGGTAAGCGTATTTTGTAAATGACGGGGGATATACATAGGAAATCTAGTTTAATTTACGATTAAACCTAATATTAAACTAGATTTTAACGTGTGTCTTCGCTTTTTGTGAATATGAATAATTAGAAAAGACTCGAAAGCCTTTTCTAACTGAATGCCTTTATAGATTTAGACTACTTCAATTCACTCGAAGATTTACCCAATTCACGACGAGCAATAATGAGCTGTTGAATCTGTTGTGTACCTTCAAAAATATCAAGGATTTTTGAGTCACGTGCCCATTTTTCTAATAACTCATCTTCACCATAGCCGATACTTGCCGCAAGCTCGACACATTTTAGGGTGATTTCATTACCAACACGTCCAGCTTTGGCTTTGGCAATCGAAGCTTCTTTAGAGTTGGGCTTTTTATTGTCAGTCATCCATGTGGCTTTAATCATAAGTAGACGAGCAGCTTCCCACTCAGCTTCCATACGGTAAATCTGTGCGGCTAAATTGGAGGTTTGTAAATATGGTGTTTTGTATTCAGCATCTAACTGGTCTTTGAAAATTTCCTTGATACGCTCCAATGAAGCTTTGGCACAACCAATTGCCATTGCTGCAACAAGTGGACGAGTGTTATCAAAAGTTTCCATAACACCAGCAAAACCTTTAGCAACATCAATTTCTGGATTACCCAATAAATTTGCAGCAGGTACACGACAGTCCGTAAAGCTAATCACCGCCGTATCTGAGGCTTTAATCCCGAGCTTGTGTTCCAGACGTTCAACTTTCATACCTACTGTACCTTTAGGTACAACGAAAGATTTAATCGCAGCACGACCCAGCTTTTTATCTAGGGTTGCCCAAACTACAACTGAGTCAGCACGTTCACCAGAAGTGACAAAGATTTTTTCACCATTTAAGATGTAATCATCACCATCTTTGGTTGCTGTTGTACGAATAGCCGCGGAGTCTGAACCACAACCAGGTTCAGTAATCGCCATAGCAGCCCAAGTTCCTTTGAAACGTTCAAGTTGTTCATCATTCGCAACTGCTGCAATGGCAGAGTTGCCTAAGCCTTGACGTGGCATACTGAGCAGTAAGCCTGTATCACCATAACACATTTCAATAATACCAAGTGCCGCAGACATGTTACCGCCATTCACAATGGCATCTGGGTTCGCTGTCCCTCGTTTACTCGCATTGGCAGCACCCACACCTTCGCCACTTTCATTCATACCATCCAATAGGGCAGCGAGCATATCGAGTTCTTTTGGATAGGCATGTTCAGCTTTATCATATTTGCGTGAGATTGGACGCAAAACATTGATTGCAGTTTCATGCGCCTGATCAACCAACATTTTAAATTTTTTCGGATTTTGTAAGTTCATTCTTCTTCTCCAAAATTACGCATGTAAGCCAGAATGTAAGATAGCGGTTGCGCGTAGATCACGATACCAACGTTCAACAGGATGCTCTTTAGTAAAACCATGACCACCTAAGATTTGAACACCATCTGTACCGATTTTCATTGATTTTTCGGCACAAAGTAATCGTGCCAGATAGGCTTCACGATGGAAGGGTTTACCCGTTTCAGCCAAGCTTGCCGCATTTAAAACCAACATACGCATAGCATCAATTTCAATGGCCATATCCGCAATCATGAAAGCAACACTTTGACGATGCGAGATGGGTTCGCCAAAAGCAGTACGTTCATTGGCATATTTAATACAGTAAGCTTTGATTGCTTCTCCTGTACCAATCGCCATGGCGCACCACATTAAGTTTCCAAGGTCGACAAATGCAGTGTAATCAAAATCAGCATCGCCTAAGCGTAAAGCTGGTGTTTGATTGAAGTGAAGTGTTGCTGTTTCAGTTGCTTTTAATCCCATTGCTGGATTAGCTTTGATTGCAATCGTTTCATTTGACTGTACAACAAAAATGTCAGATTGACCGTTAAACTCGGCACTGACAAGGAATACATCCGCAGTACCGCCTAGAATAACTAAGGTTTTTTCACCTGTAATGTAGAATTGACCGTTTGCTTCAGTTGCAGTTGTTTTTAACTGATATGGATTAAATGCAGGAGTCGCTTCTTGAAATGCAAATGTTGCGGTAACGTCATTATCCTCAGCAAACACAGGCAAATACATCGATTGAACTTGTGTTGAACCCCAACGGGTAATTGCATTAATAACGCTAAATGTGCTGAGCAGACTTGCTGTTAAACTGAAATCACCTTTAGCTAAACTTTCTGCGATTAGTATATTACTGACAATATTTTGTTCTGCTGCCACACCACCTAATGCTTCAGGTAACGCATAGTAGTTCAAATCTAAGTCGACCAAATGTTGCCAAAGTTGTTCTGGGAATTGTGCTTGATGATCAGCGTCATGCGCTAAAGCATATAAAACTTCTTCAGCGAATTGAGACATTGCATCAACCGTCATTTGCTGTTCTTCAGTCAGGCTGAGATCAAACAAATTTTTATTAACTTGATTCGGGAGGCGTTGCTTATCAATTGCTTGTGGTTTAAAAGCTTTTTGTGTTTTATTCAGTACTTTAAAACCTGTTTTTGATCCTTGATATAATGATTTCTCTACAAATTTTCTTAATTTGAGTTGATCTAATACTTCGCTTCCTGCGATTTTAGTGATCAAAGATAGCCCAAAGCCTTGAGCTTTATTCATCATATTCGACATGATTTTATCCTAGAGGATGGTTGTAAAATTATGCTGACATGGCCCTAGTAAAAAAACTATGTCTTGTTTGACGTGCTCAATTAAGAAAGATAAAGGGTAAAATGATTCGTATATAGATTTTATATTATTGTTTTTAAATGAATAAAAAAAATATCAGAAAAATAAATTTTAAAAAAAATGACCAAACTGACAAATCAGATTGGTCAAAATGACTTTAGATATAGTGCTTATGCAAACTGACGAATCATTTTTCGTACATTGGTCTTTGCTTCGATCACGGTCATAAACGTATATGCACCAATAAACTTACGGCTAATAAACATAAATTCTTTTGGTGGAACCGAGAAATAGCGCGATGCCATAGACTGTGCTGCCTGTTGCATGACACGACTATGGAGTTGGCTTTTTTTCCAATCGTAGCGATCTTGCTCATCCATTACACCTGCAGGCATGTCAGGATTGTTAGCTGGACAGCTAAATGCTTCTGTGGCGATAAGGAACACATCTGCCATACCAGGTTTTATACTTTCTGGCATTGCATCAAAGAACTCGTAGCCTGTCATCGCTTTAACCATTTCATCTTTGTTATGGTTATAACCAGCATGGATCAGGTTACGTGCGACAGTGAGCAAATTCTCATCGAACTGACGAATTGCACCAAAGTCGAGGAGAACGATTTTGTCCTTTACATCATCGCCGTTACCCAAACGAACAAGATAATTACCGAAGTTCGGATCAGTTTGCATTTCGCCCCATTCAAATAGCTCACGTACTGCAATTTCCAAAGAAGCTTCGCCTAATTGGTTACGACGTTCTTGGGGGAGGGAGAGCATGACAGGGCTATTTACAGGCACACCACGTTCAAAGGTCATGCACAACACTTTTTTAGCGCAAAATTCATCGACAATTTCAGGAACGATATAACGAGGATCATCTTTCAGGCGTGCAGCAAAGCGGCGAGTTGTCGCGGCTTCGATGTCATAGTCGACTTCTCGATGCATCATTTCACGAACTTCATCAAACCACTGATCAAATTCACGAGTTTGTGGCACCATACGTGTGAGTTTAAGCATGTTCTTAAAGAGATTCATATCAGAATCAATTGCTTCCGCTACACCAGGGTATTGAATTTTAAGAACCAGTTCTAAACCATCTGATTTACGTGTCGCACGATGAACTTGAGCAAGTGAGGCTGTACCGATTGGTTCATGATCAATCGTGAGTTCATCTAATTTTGAACCTAACTGTTCTTGCAAATGCGCTTTGATTGCAGGCCAAGCTAGTGCGACAGTTTGATTGTTCAGTGTATTTAATGCTTGTGTAATTTCTTCAGGTAAGAAATGTTCGCCGTATAAAGCCATCATTTGACCAATCTTTACAATTGATCCTTTTAGTTTTCCTATTTCAGAAACTAAATAATGAGCTTGTTCAGCCATGGCTTTTTTACGCTTTTTCTCTTTTTCTTCTTCACTAGAAAAAATTGAAGTAGCGCTAGCAGTCGCCCAACGTGTTCCAGCGAGTAAAGAGGCTTTTGCAATAGATAAGCGACGATCTACAGAGGAGGTTTTTAGATTCTTAAGCTTATCGTTCTGATCTGACATGAAAGAAAAATCCTATGCTGAAATCGGAGGGTTGAAAGCCGAGACTTAAATTGTAGCGGATATTACAGCTTTTGAACGTATTAAAATAGTTCAATCTCTTGAATTATCAGTTTAAATTTGTGAATTAGGTCAATAAATTAGAATAGCCTAAGTAAAATTTAACTTTCAAATTTGGCTTTCGTATACAGATGTCCTAAATCCTAAACTGAATTTTTAGATTAGATTTTCTCATTAAAGCAGCACGATTAGTATGAATATGAGCAATCAACATACGCTTTACATGACTATGATGAAAGCCTAAAGCATGAGCTTTCACAATAATGATACTGGGTAATGTAAAGAAAAAATACTTGGTGTCGTCTAAAGTTGCATTTTTAAAAATACCTTCTTCAATCAAAGTATTCCGAAGAAAAATTTTCTCTTCTTGCACAGTAGGAGATGACTCATCATCCCAATAATTGTGACGCATTGCCATCAAATTATTATGTTTATAACTCATCGTTGCTTGAGCTCATTCTGTTTACTATTAGCAAATATATGTGGTTAATTGAGTGTTTATCAAGAATAGATTTATCTCAAAAATAGCCTAAGTAAATTTAATCCTTAATTTTTAAATGCTACACTTATACTACTTCAATCACTAAAGCAAAGAACTGAAAAAAAATGACTCCAGCTTGTAAGTTATTAGAAAAAAATAAAATAGCATTCACAATTCATGAATATGAACATGATGTAAATGCAAAAAGTTTTGGCTTAGAAGCCGCAGAAAAACTCAATCTAAATGTAGATGAAGTATTCAAAACGCTAATGGTCACCGATGAAAAAAATTATTTCATCGCAGTTTTGCCAGTGAATTATCAATTAAATTTAAAAAAAGTTGCATCAGCAGTAGGGTGTAAGAAGTTACAAATGGCCAATCCAAAAGATGCTGAACGTTTAACTGGTTATTTAGTAGGTGGAATTAGTCCTCTAGGGCAGAAAAAACGACTCAAAACTGTAATAGATGAAACAGCGAAATCATTAAATAAGATCTATGTAAGTGGTGGAAAAAGGGGGTTGGACATTGGTCTTAACCCAATTGATCTAGCTAAGTTACTGGAAGCTACATTTTCAGATGTTTTAGATTGTTAATATATTTAAAAGGGCTTTAAAACATAAAGTCCTTTTTATTTGATTTATAAAAACAATAAAAGAATGAATCATAATTAAAATATTTAATAATGAGAATCATTATCTTTTGTATTTTTCTTGATCTAAATTAATTTTTCACCATAAAAAACAAAGTATTAATTTCAAAAGGCTAATTTTTTTTGTAATTGCTATTATTAACGATAATGATTATCATTCAATAGATCTTATCTACAGTGAATAACATTGTAATAAGGTTTGTTTAGAGCTCAAAACATTCGAAAAAAATTAACTCTCTCTTTATAAGAGGATACCGACAGATGCAATCACTTGCCAATCGGTTGGCGATACAACACTTCGTCAACGCATATACGCAAGAAACTGGCAAAGGTCACTTGCTTAATAAAAATCAGCAAAGTCCGCAACAACAAGGGTTTAGCCAAGGTTTGACGCTGTTATCAATCCCAATACATTCTATTCAAGCACAATGTAATTTTCCTTTATCTTATGTCAGTCGAGTCGGGCGACATCGTTTAGCAGATCTTCCACAAATTATTATCCATGGACAAATCAGATCATTTAGTCCTGTTGCAATCGTTGGGTTATTGCTTGAAGAACTGGTTTTTGAATCGTCTATTCCATTAGATGCTGCATCTTTAGTAGAGAAGTGGATTCAAAGTCGTGATGCGCTACAACAGTTTTTAGCACACCGTGAAGCTGATTTTGATAATTTGGTCAAAGCAGGTCAGAGTTTCATTGAAACTGAGCAGGCACTCATACTGGGGCATAGCATGCACCCAGCGCCGAAAAGTAGAACAGGTTTTGTACATGAAGATTGGCTAAAGTTTTCACCTGAACACAAAGGCAAGACACAACTTCATTATTGGCTAGTGCACCAAGATTACATTGCGGAAGGTAGTGCGACTGATGAACCTATTTCAGCGCAATTAAAAACGGCATTACAGTGGTATTTGTCTGAAAATGATCTCAATCTAGTTAAAACCCATAGCGAATATAAATTACTCCCATTACATCCTTGGCAAGCCCGTTATTTACAAAGTAAGCCTTGGTTTGAACGTTTAAAACAAACGGGGCAGTTAATTGATGTAGGCTTACGAGGCTGGCAATTTTCTCCAACCACTTCAATTCGAACACTGGCGAGTTTTAATGCACCGTGGATGGTGAAGCCATCTCTTTCTGTGATGATTACCAATTCTATTCGAGTGAATTTAGCCAAAGAATGTCATCGAGGTGAATTGACACATCGTCTTTGGCACAGTGAGTTTGGTCAGAATATTCTAAAAAAATGTCCAAGTTTAAAGGCAGTCAATGACCCAGCTTGGATCGCCTTGAAAATTGATGATGAAGTGATTAATGAAAGTATCTGCATTTTTAGAGATCAGCCTTTCCATCCTCAACAGCAAGTCACTTGTATTGCATCCTTGTGTCAGGATCATCCAAGCAAATCTTTAAATCGTTTTAACGCATTATTTGCCAAGATTTCAAAAGCTCATCCTGAGAGGGGTTTTTCAGAGATTACTTTAGATTGGTTTACTCGTTTCCTCGAGGTCAGTTTGCAACCCTTGATGTATCTATATCATCGTTTTGGTATGGCATTTGAGTCACATCAACAAAATGTATTATTGGAACTCGAAAATCATTTCCCAAAAACTTTATGGCTACGTGATAACCAAGGTTTTTATTATATTGAAGAGTTTGCGACTGAAATTCTACAAGCGCTACCTGAACTGAAAGAAAAAGCCTTTGCGGTAGGTCCGAAAGATTTTGTTGATGAACGTTTTAGTTATTATTTCTTCGGCAATACTTTGTTTGGGATTATTAATGCCATCGGTGCGACAGGCTATATCACTGAAGATGAATTGTTAGCGCATTTAACTGAATTTTTAGAAGAACAATTACAACAATATCCTGATAGCACCTTATTGCAAGGATTACTGTTCAATTCAACTCTGCCTTATAAGGGTAACTTGCTGACACGTTTGCATGAGTTAGACGAATTGATCGCGCCTGTCGAAAATCAGTCTGTTTACGTGCAACTGCCAAATCCACTGCGTATTTCACAGAAGGATGTCAGTTATGCTTGATTTTATTGGAATTGGTCTAGGACCTTTTAATTTAAGTCTTGCTAGTTTGCTACAAAACAAAAGCTCACTCAACTACGTGTTTTTTGAGCAAAAGGCACAATTTGATTGGCATGCAGGTATGCAACTACCTAATACGGTATTGCAAGTACCGTTTATGGCTGATTTGGTCTCAATGGTTGATCCAACCAGTCCATTTAGCTTTTTAAATTATCTGCGTCATCAGCAACGTTTGTATAAGTTTTACTTTCTAGAGCAGCCACATATTCCGCGTTGTGAATACAACCACTATTGCCAATGGGTTGCAGAACAACTTGATTGTATTGAATACCAATCTCGTGTCTTGAGGATTGAACCTCAAAATATTGGTTTTAAAGTAGTCGTTGAATCAAATGGTGTTCAGCAAAGTTATTTATGCCGTCATTTAGTGATTGGAAGTGGTAATGTGCCATATTTGCCTGAATGTTTGGCAAAGATTCAAAAAGTCCGTCCGCAACAATGTCTGCATTCAGCACAGTATATGACGCATGCAGATACAGATTTACATGGCGATGTTGTTGTACTAGGTTCGGGGCAATCCGCAGCTGAGGTGTTTATCGACTTGTTTGACGAACAGCAAGACACTGACAATCATCAGTTTGATTTGCATTGGTTTACTCGTTCTCAAGGTTTCTTCCCAATGGAGTATGCACCATTAGGTTTAGAACATTTTAGTCCTGATTATGCTCAACATTTTTATGATTTGACTGCGCAGCAGAAGGAACAGCAGTTAAAGCAACAAGCCTTGTTATACAAGGGGATTAGTGCAAAAACCATTCGGGAAATTTATCAAAGACTTTATCACCGTAGCATTGCAGGTCAAAGCATACAGACACATTTACATAGTCAATGTGATTTGAAAGATGCAGAAGTCTTAGATATGCAAAAAATCCGACTGCATTTCGAACATCGTGCTACAGCTCAGTCTTTTCATCTCGACTGTGATTTTCTTGTAGCCGCAACGGGTTATTTCACACCTGATTTTGGTTTTATGCAATTGCTTAAGCCATACATCGAATTTGATCATAAACAGCGTTGGCAGATTACAGAAGACTATCGCGTTGTACATAGGTTGAATGGCCATATCTTTGTTCAAAATCAAGAAATGCATAGTCATGGTGTCGGCACGCCTGATTTAGGTCTTGGTGCTTATCGTGCAGCAACGATCATTAATCAACTGCTTGCTGAACCTCTTTATGAATTAGGCAATCAAGCGCAAACCTTCCAACACTTTAATCTCTCTCAAAATCCAAAAATTTGTATGGCAGACGACAAAGCACAATCAAAGGAGTGCGTTTGTGAAAATTCTGCCAATAAAAACCATTCAATTTTCAAGAAAACAGAACAGAACGTGATGACGGCGCATCCTAATCGTCGTGGTGCAAACACACGTACACAAACTGCTTCTGTACATTCAACTTATGAGAAACTGATATGAACTTTGCAACTTTAAAAATTAATCAGCAGCAATGGCGTGCCGCAGGGCAACGTCTTATTGAAATGGCGATTGCAGAGTTTCTATATGAAGAAATTATTGAAGTTAAAGCATTGTCAGCAGGACGTTATCAGTTAGATTTAGGCAATCGTCAGTATGAGTTTCAAGGAAATCAATATCTACTCGGACACTGGAATATTCAGGAAGCTTCGGTACGTGATGTGACTCATAGTCAGGAAAATGATCAACCTGCTTGGAACTTACATGAGTTTATTGTCGCAATGTCTGACAAGGCAAATGTAAAGCCATTCACCAAAGCATATTTGATTAAGGAAATGAATAATACATGGTTGGCAGAAGCGCATCTATTCAATGAAGCGCGTTTACCAAGCACAGCAGTGCTGACTGAACCACACTATAAAGTTGAAGGCATGCTACGTGGTCACCCTTGGCTGATTATGAGCAAGGGCCGTATGGGCTTTGGTTATGATGATTATTTAAGTGCTGCACCAGAACTTTCTCCTGAAGTTAAAGTGTTGTGGTTAGCTGTACATCGTGATTTAGCAGAGTATCGAAGTACTGAAGATTGGAGTGCATGTGGTTTATATCAACATGAATTTGATGCCAATGAACTACAGCAATTCATCAATATTCTCCAAGAAAAAAATCTAGACCCTCAAAATTATTTTTTGATTCCCGTACATGCATGGCAATGGCACCAATGGCTCGTGCCAACTTATGCCAATGAAATTGTCGACCAAAAAATTATTGAGCTGAACATTAGCCAAGACAGCTATGTACCAATGCAGTCTATTCGGACATTATGCAACACATCAAACCTACAACGTCATTACATTAAACTGCCAGTCAGTATCTTTAATACCGCTGTCTATCGTGGATTGCCGTCTAAGCGTAACCTTGCAGCGCCAGCAGTAACTGCATGGTTAAAGCAAATTCATCAGCAAGATCAAGACTTACAGAATACAGGTGTGATTTTCTTAGGTGAGGTTGCAACTTTAACCATTCACCAGCCATGTTTTGACCGCATTGACGGCGCACCATATCAATTTAAAGAACTATTCGGTTGCTTATGGCGTGAAAGTGTCGATCGCTATGTTGATCAATCTCAACAAGTGCTTTCTCAGGCAGCACTTTTGCATCGAGATATTTCAGGTCAATCGATTCTAAGTGTACTGATTCAAGCGTCTGGTTTGAGTCCTTTGGCATGGTTAGCACAATTTGCCCAAATCTGCCTCAGTCCGTTACTGCTTTGCCTGTATCGCTATGGCTTGGCTTTTTCACCGCATGGTGAAAACACCATGTTGGTACATGAAAATGGTGTGCCAAAAGCCTTGGTATTAAAAGACTTCATTGATGACATCAATTTAGTGGATGAAGATTTCCCTGAATTGGCTCAATTCCCATCTGAAGGCGGTTTGTTATTACGTCATGAAGCAACAGATTTAAGTCATTTTATTTTCACTGGGCTGTTCATGGTGCATTACCGTTATATCTGTAATGTGTTCTTACAAGATTATCCAGAATATTCAGAACTTGATTTTTGGCAGACCATTTCCAACACCATTGTTGCGTTTAACCAACAGCATCCAGAACTGGCTGAACGAGCTGAAAAATTTGCGATGCTGCGCCCAACTTACACCAAAATTTGTTTAAACCGTGTTCGTTTATTTACCACCAGTTATAACGATGAAGCAGAGCGTCCAGTACCGGTATTCCTTGATCCAATCCCGAACCCCGTCAGTCCTGAAACATTGGCTGAATGGTCGATTCAGCAAACTGAATCGAAAGCGGGTTAAGCCTTCTTCTAAATTTTATAAAGGTTCGATATGAAAACAATTTCTCAGCAATTACCTGACTACTTTGAATACCACGAAGATGGAACACAGTATTACTTACGTCAAGTGCAATATCCCCAAGATATTCCTTTGTTACATAAGTGGATGCATGAGCCACATGTAATTCCGCAGTGGCAATTGAATAAGTCGGAACTGGATTTACAGGTTTACTTCGACAAGATGCTGGCAGATGACCATCACCGTTTATTAATCGTCGGAATTGATGGCAAAGATGTGGGCTATACCGAAATTTATGAAGGTAAACGTGATCGTTTAGGTCGTTATTACGAAGGTGATGCCAATGATCTCGGTTGGCATTTGCTATTTGGTGATAAATCTGTGTTTGGTAAGGGCTTTTTACGTCCAACCATTCGTTTGCTCAGCTTCTATATTTTTGAACATTCACAAGCGAAAAAAATTGTGGGTGAGCCAGATCATACCGTTAAACCTTATGCAGCAGTGGTGGCAGAGCTTTGTTATGAAAGCCAACGTTTAATACCGATGCCTGAAAAAACAGCGATGTTGTACTACTGCTTTAGAGAAACTTTCTATAACAAGTTTGGGGAATATTACCAAACATCACAACAACAGCTAGCAGATCAGCCAGCCAAATTCCTGAGTGTTACATGAGCTTATATATCAATGAAATGCATATCTTAGACATGCGCTTTGCGGCGAATGTCTCTGTTGCAGAATTTGAACAATGGTTAGCACGGATTCAGCACTATTTCGAACATCAGCGAAATTTTGTGTTGATCATGCAAACCGATGCAAATACAGAATTTCCGGAGGAATATAGAGCAATCCAAGGCAAGTGGTATAAACAATATAAACAAGATTTTTACCAATATTGCTTGGGTTTTGCTCGTATTGCTCAAGATGAAGAAGATCGTATTCGATTGGATACACCAGCTCTGCACAAAGCTTGGCATGTTCCATATTTTGTGAGCGTAGATAAAGCTGAAGCCACACAATGGGCTTTGCAGAGGTATTTATGAATCAAAATTCATTAAATATTCAGAAAGTCTCAGCCTTGAGCCTGAGTGTCGTGGTGGTTTTATATCTCGCGCATGCCTTACCACTATATTTTTATAACGTCGCATTACCTGCGATTCTGCGCCATCAAGGTGTAGATTTACGATGGATTGGCATGTTGTCGCTACTTTATATTCCTTGGGCATTCAAATTCTTTTGGGCGCCTTTAATTGATCGTTTCTACTTAAAAAAACTAGGAAAGCGTAAGACTTGGTTGCTATTTACACAAATTGCACTGGTGCTAGGTGTTGTTGCTTTGGCATTAACACAGTTTGATTATGGCCTCGGTGTATTTGTCATTGTTGGTTTATGGATTTCAACTTTTGCAGCAACTCAAGATATTGCCATTGATGGCTATACCGTCGAAACCTTTTCAGAGTCTGAATATCGCTTAGGAAGCATGGCACAAAGCATCGGCGTTGCGCTCGGTAGTATGGTGGGTGGAGCAGCAACTTTATGGCTTTACCAGCTTTATGGCTGGCAAACTGCATTGATTTCCTTAGCCGCTATGACGGCACTGACCATGTTGGCTATTTTCCAAATTAAAGAAAAATCAAGTACAGAGAAAATCTCAAAACAGCCGCCAAGTTTGATCCGTGCATTTAAACGTCCAGAAATGTTATGGGCTTTAGCTTTGATCGTGTGTTATCGCTTCGTTGAAGCACCTGCAATGGCAATGCTGAATCCGATGCTAATTGATCAAAAGTGGTCTTTGGCAGAGATTGGAGTGTTGATGTCTGTGATCGGTGCGGGTATTGGATTATTAGCCGCTGTTTCAGCTGCATTTTTATTAAAAAAAATAGCCGCAACACAATTACTGATCTGGGCAGGCTGGGCACGTACTTTGATTTATGCCTTGTTGGGTGCAGCTGTTCTACTCAGTTGGTTTGATCAATGGCACAGATTACTTGGTGTATTCGTAGTTGTCATTCTTGCAATTCGTTATATCGCGATGACGGCGTTATATGCACATTTCATGCAGACCAGCTCTAAAGATCAAGCAGGAACGGATTTTACGATTTTGGTCTGTTTTGAATTATTGGTTTATTTCATTGGTGGTGCGATGTCAGGTTTCTTAGCTAAAGCGTTTGGCTATGGAAATTTTTATTTAATTCTCGCAGTTTCATCTGTTTTAAGCGTGTTGCTTAGTCAACTGCTTATTCGCAAAGCAAAACAAACGCAACAACTCATCTAGGGGTTATTTATGAAAGTTCGTTCACTTTCGACATCATTAACACTGCTCAGCTTGACGATCAGTACGCAACTTTATGCTCAAAATGTCGAGCAGACTTCAACCGTAAATCAAAGTGCAACGGTTGAGGCTGAGAAGCCAACTCAACTGGCACCAATTGTTATGACAGCAACTCGCTCAGCACAAAGTATCGCTGAGATTGCGGGAACTGTTTACAGTATTAGCCAAGAAGATATTGCCAAACAAGCTGCTGCTGGGAAAAGTACCGCCGATATTTTAGGTTTGTTAGTTCCATCTTTAACTCCAAGTTCAGGTACGACCAGTAACTATGGGATGACCATGCGTGGTCGTACTGTGCAATATATGATTGATGGTGTTCCTCAAACAGGATCACGTGATAGTTCACGTCAGCTAAATAGTATTAGCCCAGACATGATTGAACGAGTTGAAGTTGTATCTGGTGCAAGCAGTATCTATGGTGCTGGTGCTACTGGGGGGATTATCAACATTATCACCAAAAGAGGTTCGGGTGATGGTGTAAATTTTGAAACCAAACTCGGTATAACTTCAGGTGATAATTTCAAAAGTGATGCTTTAGCTTATGAAGCGTTTCAGTCTGCATCATTTAACCAAGGGGATGGGAGTGGTTTTATAGGTGCTAGCTATACACAACGCGGTGAAATTCAAGATAGTCACGGTGATCGTGTAGGTCCAGAAGTTGCACAAACAGATCGTCAAGATACTGAAACTGTAGATGTGAATGGTCGTTTAAACTGGCAGTTGGCAGATAAGCAAAAATTAAGTATCGGTGCGCAATACTATAATGATGAGCAGGACAGTGAATATGGCGCTGATTATGGTCCAGGCTTATCTGTTTTACTTCGAGGCGCAAAACCTAGTCAAAAAGCGGTGAAAGGTTTAGAGCTTGATACTCAACCACGTACTAAGCGCAGTGCAGTAAATGCACAATATGAAAATCAGGATTTTCTTGGTCAGACTTTAAATGCAGAGGCCTATTATCGTACTGAAAAAGGGCGATTCTTCCCAAGTGCAAATGCTTTAGCACATGCATCCATTCCAGGTGGAAGAACATTTATTGTTACCCAATCAGAAACAGATATTGATGTTTTTGGTGCTCGTTTAGCACTTCAAAGTAAGCTCAATCTGGCAGAACGTGCATTAAATCTAACTTATGGTGTGGATTACGATAAGGAAAATGGCAAACAAACAGCACAACTTTATGATCTAAATACTTTTATCAGTAGTAATGGTCTAAAGTTTAAGCCTTTAAATAATTATGCTTTTGGTCCAGATGTAGATACTGAGAAGCTTGGTTTCTTCTTACAGAGTCAATTTGAAGTCACTGATCACTTAAACCTACAAGCAGGCGTGCGCCATGAACGAATTGATAGCCAAGTGCAGGATTCTGTTCCTTATTCTGAAGCGATGGTTGCAGACTTCGTCTCAGGATATAGTCCTAAAACTTTAAATGGTGGTTCGGTCAAGCATGATGCAACTTTATTTAACTTAGGCGCAGTTTATCATTTAACAGATGCTCAACAAGTCTTTGCCAATTTCTCTCAAGGTGCAAACTTACCAGACGTACAACGTATGCTCAGAGACGTTCCAGCAAACTTTGTTGTAAGCAATCAAACCATTGATCCAATTAAAGTGAATAGTTTTGAGCTAGGTTGGCGTCTACAAGACAATGCGTTAACCACAGGGCTTACGGCGTTCTATAACAAGTCGGATAAATCTTTGAAATTTGGTCCACCAAACTTTGCAATCGAAGTGATTGATACCGATGAACGTGTTTATGGCCTAGAAGGCAATGTGAAGTATGCGGTGACTGATGCATGGAATGTCGGTGGTACTTTAGCTTATACACGTGGTCAATTTAAAAATACAAATGGAAAATGGCAAGAGTTAGATGCGATTCGTGTAGCACCCTTAAAAGGTACCGTATATTCAGATTGGCAATTTAATGATGGTCTAGGTTTACGCGTTCAAACTCTGGCTGTTGGGGGTACGGATAAAGCGTGTAAAGATGCAATTAAGTATGGAAGCCGTCCACCAGCAGAAATTAAAGGTTTTGCAGTGATGGATGTGATTGCCAATGCGAAAGCCGGTCCGGGTACATTAGGATTTGGTGTTTATAATGTTTGGAATACTGATTATAAGTCTGTATTTAGTCAAGCAGCTGAAGCTGTATATTCTCCTATCTCTAGCCTGCCTGCACAAGGCCGTACTTATGGTTTGAGCTATACCCTCAAATACTAATCTAATCAAAAAGGCATCTGTTTAGATGCCTTTTCTGTTGATGATTTTCATGATGAACAATAATTTAAATTTTTTAGCACTGGCTGCTTTGATCAATGGAACATGTTTTTCCATGATTCTCCCTTTACTTGCTCCATTGACACGACAATTACATTTATCTGAATTCCAAGGTGGTGTGATTGTTTCAGCAGGGGCAATCTGTATGGCAATTGCCTCGATCTGGATTGCAAAAAGGAAAAGTCAGCTATCTCCCAACCAACTCGTCATTTATGGCTTTTGGGGAATGACCTTTACTTGGGCTATTTTTACCTTGATTCTGTATTTTGGAACACAAGCGATTTTACCCATGTTATTGATTTTTATCTTACTGGTATTGAGTCGTGCTTCTACAGGCATTTTTATGGCTTTGCCACAAATTGGTCTGCAAAGCTATGTAATGACACATGCAAGTGAAGCCGCTGATCGTAGCAAGCAAATCGCTATGTTTGGTGCGATGAATAGTTTTGGGATGATTATCGGCCCGTTTGCAACCTCAGTTTTATTGTTTGGTGGTTTGCTTTTCCCGATGTGGATTGCTGTGGTTTTACTTTGCTTAGTCAGTATTGCACTCGGCATCCTGTTTAATAAAAGTCCGCAAGTTCAGGCTGAGTCATTCAATCCGCAACAAGATAAAGAAAATGCACGAGCGAATGAGCCAATTCTGAAGCAAAGTCTGATTTGGTTAACTCTAGGTTTTGTCACTTATGTTGCAATTGTGACTTTAAATATGACGGCAGGTTTTTATATTCAGGATAAGTTTTATCTCAGTAGCCAACAGAGTGCAGTTTATTTTTCTCAATGCATGTTGGTTGTCGGGGTCTGTTTGGTGCTAACCCAGCTTTTAATCGTGAAAGTGTTTAAACTCAAATTAAATAGTTTGGTGATTATTGGTTTAGTCACCATGTGTTTTGGTCTATTACTTTCACTCTACGCACCTACAATTTTTGTGTTTCAGGCAAGTTATATTTTTTATGGTATTTCTGTGGCGTGCTTATTACCTGCATTTACCACAGGCGCTGCTCAAGCCGTATCTCAGCAATCACAGGTTAAAATGGCAAGTTTTTGTACTGCGACACAGGCATTGGGTTTAATTGTTGGCCCCTTACTCAGTACATTCCTGTACCGTTTTAATACCCATTTCCCATTCTATTTATTACTGTTCTTAACCCTATCGATTGGTCTTTATTTTAGTTGGATATTGATTCGAAAAGAGGGTGAAACTGCATTGCTACTTGATGAATAAAAGGAATTTTGACTAAAAATGACTCATCTTTTTCCTCATAATGCAAGTATTCCGACTGTTTCAGTCATATATTGCTGTTATGAGTCGTCTTTATGTTTATTTTTTAATCAGATTTATTTCATTTGTTTACTATTTGAATTTTAAGCCTATTTTTTAGTTACTCTATAAAAATTATAACAAAACAGAGGAGTAACAATGCTGATTTTTCATGATTATCCTGTTCAGGGGGCAATTTTTGATATTGATGGAACAATGTTTGATACCGAGCGTTTACGCTTCCAGACATTGAAACAGGCATCAAAAGAGCTGATTGGACAGGAATTTTCAGATGAATATTTGATGCAGTGTCTCGGCTTAAGTGCCAAAGCATCGGAGCAACTGGCACAAAAGTTTTATGGTACAGATGTTCCTTATACTGCCATTCGCAAACGTGCAGATGAGGTGGAATTGGAGTCTGTACGTAAAAATGGTGTGCCGATTAAAAAAGGTTTGGTTCAAGTTTTAGAACGTTTAAGAAAGTCGGGGTTAAAAATGGCAGTTGCGACCTCAAGTCGTCGAGCAATTGCAGAAGAATATCTAATTAATGCCAATCTCTATAAATTTTTTGATTTGTTGGTTTGTGGGGATGAAGTTGAAAAAGGTAAACCGCATCCAGAAATCTTTTTAAAAGCCGCACAGAAACTCAATCTACAACCGCAACAATGTTTAATGTTTGAAGACTCGGAGAATGGTATTTGTTCAGCCTATGATGCAGGCGGAATCACGATTTTATTTAAAGACATTAAAGAACCCAATGATCACATGCTCTCTAAAGCAAATTTTTACTATCAGGACATGTATGAGTGCCTGAATGCTTTGGATCAATATATCCCTGAAATGGGTATGCCACAATTACAAGAATTATTTCCGCAAAGTGTCAATCAATTGACTGTTGGGATTCATGGCTTTGGTGCTATTGGTGGGGGATATGTGGCACAGATTTTGTCCTATTGGGATGGTTACACACGCCCAAAACGCATTCTGGCATCAACTCGAAATCGCTTATATTTAGAATCAGTGAACAGTTTTGGTAGCTATAGTATTCGATATGGTCAGTCTTGTTATGATGAGCGTATTGATAATCTCACTGTGATTGATGCTGACAATGAACAGCAGATGTTAGAGATGTATATGCAATCTAGCCTGATTGCACTGTGTTTACCAGAACAAGCGATTGAATCCGAGGCGAAAACGATTGCGAAGGGACTATTCGCCCGTTTTATGTCAGCTGATGCAGACAACAATGAGCCGATTACCTTTTTGATTATTCTCAATAAAGTGTGCGCAAAGTATTTGGTCTTAAAACATATCCGTGAAGCCTTACTTTCCATGACGGATGAAGATATTGCAGAACATATTTTAAGTGAACATTATTTTTGCGATACCGTGGTCAATCGAATGGTGTCAAAACTGACGGATCAGGCCTTATATCGTCAGCTCAATATCAAGCACAATTTATTTAAACAATATCAAAATGATTTCAATCCAGAAACGATTGAACTTTCAGAGGAAACCGCTCTGACTGAAAAGCAAGAACAGCAGATCACTTACTGTTTAGAAGACATGCGTGGGCAATTCCAAACAGGGCAATTCCTACAAAATATGGATTTGATCCTATTCCATAGTGAAATGGATATGCCGATTTACGTGGAAAATCGCAGTCCATTGTTGAGCAAAATGCGTCAAATGATTTTAGTTGATCAGATTTCTGAGATTCAAATCATTAAAAATCGGCTATGGAATGGCTGTCATGCCATGTTGGCGTGGTATGCCAGTGCACTTGGACATGAAACCATTGGTATCGCTATGGCTGATCCAAAAATCATGAAATATGCAGAGCAGGTGGTCAACGAAGTTAAATTGGGTTTGGCCAATATGATTCCCAACCAAGCCAAAGAACTGGATCGGATGGCGGAAAGTTTTCTGCATTCTTGCCGAGCCGCCTATAAAGATCCATGTGAGCGTGTAGCTCGTGATCCGCTTAGAAAACTCAATCTGAATGAGCGTGTTTTAGGCAGTTTAGAATCTCATGTGCAGCAACAACTTCCTTACCAGAAGTTAATGCAAGGTGCAATTTATGGCTATGCCTATGCGCTGAAAATGCTTGAGCTGGACGAGATTAAGATTGTAAAGCATGTCCAGAGCAATATCGAACATATGGACATTACTGAAAATCAGAAGAAAGCCTTATTAAACCAGCTCTATCAAGGGATTCAGACAGAGCTCAAGGACGAAGTATTCATGTCACAACAATCTGAGGAATTGAAACCTCTAACCGCTTAGGCATTAGTGATTATAGTGTAAAGCAGCTTAACTTCGATCTAGGTTTATGTTTGAATAACACAACTTTAAACAGAATGCTAAAGTTGTGTTATTACAAGCAGACACCCAGTTGATTGCGACCGAAATACGTGACTATCCCGAATGGCACAAGGGCCGTTCAGATTATGGGCTTTGGTATATTGAGATTGATCAACCTGAATTGATTCAATATTTAGATGAAATTCAAACACAGTTTTCTGATCTATTACTTGCTGTACAGCAACGCCAATACCACATTACACTATTTGTTTGTGGTTTCTTACAACCTTCAGCTCATCAGTACGATGACGATTTTCAGATTCAACAATTACAGCAGCAGATCAAGCTGATTGAAGCATTACAGCTCAAACCTTTTGAGCTTGAAATCATACAGATCGATAGCTTTAGTAGTGCTTTGTTTCTACAGATTAAAGATCATCAGGGCGTACTAGAACTAATTCGTCAACAATTTGCTCAAGTATCTGGAGAAATTGCAGCACTCGAATATTGTCCGCATATTACTTTAGGCTTGTATCGTGAAGCTTGGCTGAGTGATATTGTACTTGAGCGGATGCAACAACTTTCGGTAAAAACTATAAATATTGAGGTCAAAAAACTGACTTTTGGTTATTATAAAGCACAGATTTTACAAGGATTCCTATATCCTTATCGGCAAATTGAACTAGGTTAGACATGTTGCAACTAATTTTAGGTGGGGCGCGCTCAGGTAAAAGTCGTTTGGCAGAACAAACAGCCAAAGAGACAGGTTTATCTGTCATTTATATTGCAACGGCGCAGGCCTTAGATACTGAAATGCAGCAGCGTATTGCGCATCATCAACAACAACGTCCTGATGATTGGCAATTGTGTGAAGAACCTATTTTTCTTGCGGATCAACTGTTGCAATTAGATCAAGATAATCAAGTGATCTTGGTGGATTGTTTGACCTTATGGCTCACCAATTTATTGTTATCCGATCATGCTGAATTACAACAGCAGCAAACAGACAAATTTTTAAACCTATTACCCCAACTCAAATCACATATTATTTTAGTGAGTAACGAAACAGGACTGGGTGTCGTTCCTATGGGTGAAATTAGCCGTCGATTTGTGGATGAAGCGGGACGTTTACATCAAGCTTTAGGGCAATTAGCAAATAAAGTGGTGTTCTGTGTGGCAGGTTTCCCAATGATTTTAAAAGATGAGAAATAATATGACTGAACAAGCGCAATGGTTTTTAGCCGCAGTACAACAACCTGATCTAGATGTAAAACAACAAGCTGAGCAACGTCAACTTCAATTGACCAAACCAACAGGCGCATTAGGTGATTTAGAGCAAATTGCGATTAATTTATCTGCTTTACAAAGAACAGTTTTCCCTAAAATTAACAAACCTTGGATTACTATTTTTGCTGGTGATCATGGTGTTGTAGCAGAAAATGTTTCAGCCTATCCTCAAGCAGTAACTCGTCAAATGTTGCAAAACTTTGCTTCGGGTGGTGCAGCAATTAGTGTAATTGCTAAACATCATCATGCCCATTTACAAGTGATTGATTGTGGGACAGTAGGCGATAGTTACAATTATTTTGGAGTTGAATGCCATACTATTCGTGCTGGCACTGCTAATTTTGCAGAGCAAGCTGCGATGACCAATCGAGAGTGTTTAGCAGCGTTAGAGCTAGGTAAAAATAGCGCTGATCTTGCTAAAGCGAAAGATGCGGATATTTTTATTGCAGGTGAAATGGGAATTGGCAATACCTGTTCAGCTTCAGCACTTGCTTGTTTGTTGCTGTGTGAATCAGCCCAGCAACTGACAGGTTTAGGAACAGGAATTAATATTGAGCAATTACAACATAAAATAAAAGTGATTAATCAAGCAGTAAAGCTTCATAAAGCAAATGTGGCCAATGATGCATTAAAAATTCTGGCTGCCGTAGGTGGTTTGGAAATTGCTGCAATCACAGGGGCTTATATACGATGTGCGCAAATTGGTTTACCTATTATCGTCGATGGCTTTATTAGTTCGGTCGCAGCTTTATGTGCAGTACGTATTCAACCACAAAGCCGTGAGTGGATGCTTTTTGGACATCAATCAGCGGAATATGGTCATCAGCGTGTTTTAAAAGAATTGGATGCCCAACCAATTTTAACGATGAATTTACGTTTAGGCGAAGGCAGTGGTGCAGGATCAGCATTATCTATGATTCAGCTTGCCTGTGTCTTACATAATCAAATGGCAACATTTGCTGAAGCTGCTGTAACAGGTGATAAAGTTGCACCTTGATCTGCTACGACATGGTGAAACAACACTCAGTCATACTTTACGTGGGCACTTAGATGATGAATTGACTGAAAAAGGTTGGTTGCAGATGCAATCAACTATTAAGCATCGTTTAGATACTCAGACACAATGGGATGTCATCATTAGTTCGCCTTTACAGCGTTGCCATAAATTTGCACAAGCATTAGCGAAACAACTAAAACTGCCTTTATCACTCAATCCTGAAATCAAGGAAATGTATTTTGGTGATTGGGAGGGTATTGCGACTCAAACTATTTATGAAACAGCACCTGAGCTATTGGCTAATTTTTGGCAATTTCCAACGCAATATCATGCTCCAAAAGGAGAGTCTTTGCTTCAATTCAAGCAACGAGTCATGGATGGTTTTGATGAAATTTATGTACAAATGCAGCGACACAACTGGAGTAAGGCATTGGTTGTGACGCATGGTGGGGTGATTAAATTGTTGACTTGTTTGGCGCGTCAGCAAAATCTAGATGATTTATTAACCACGCCCGCAGAGTTAGGAAAATTATATGCTTTAAACCTAACCCAAGTTGACAATCAAATTCATTTTTCTGAAATGACAGCAATTTAGTAGTCATAAAATCTTATTCTGTTTCCAGTATTTGCTTGGGTCATGTAATCGAATTGTCATTGCGACTGCCTATGATACATGTCATTTCTTGACCTATAAGCAAATTCATTATGAATATATTATTGAAAAGCAGTGTGTTATGCATGAGCATTTTATTGGCGGCATGTAATAACGACGATCACTCAGAATCAAAAACAATCCCAGAAAATAACACGGTATCAAAATATTATCAGACTAAAACTCCATACCAACCACAACAAGATCTAAAAAAATATGAAGCAATTCCACAGGGTTTCAAACCTGTTTTTACAGAGTTAGTAGCACGTCATGGTTCTCGAGGATTATCGAGCATTAAATATGATTTGGCACTTTATAATTTATGGAAACAAGCCAAGGCTGAGAATGCTTTAACACCTTTAGGTGAAAAATTAGGTGCTGATTTAGAAAATATGATGAAAGCAAATATTTTGCTGGGTTATGGCGTAGATGGGATTCGCCAGTATGGATATGGCAATGAAACGATGCTTGGTATTCAAGAACATCGAGGTATCGCAGACCGTCTTTTACAACGTCTACCTGATCTATTTAAAACAGCAGCGACACAACCTGAATCTATCTTAGTTCAAAGCTCAGGCGTAGATCGTGCGGTTGATAGCGCCAAGTTTTTTACTGCTGAATTGATTCAACAACAACCTCAATTGAAGAATCAAATTACACCTAAGTCATATACAAGTTTGGTCAGTACCAGTATTCCATCTATTGAAGATGGTGGCGTAGATCGTTTTAAACTTTATTTCCATAGCTTGAATAAAGATCAAGATTTGCTTAAACCATTATCAACAGAACAACAAGCAATCTATGATGCAAGTCAAGCCTATCAAAAATTCGAAACTCAAACAATGTTATCAAATTCAATAATCTAAGAATTAGTTTTTCAAATTGGGAATAGCCTTGCTATTCCGAATTTTATTTCCTCATAATTGCTAAATTATGAATCGAATATGATTGAGCTTATATGACGCCTTTTTGGATTGCCTTGCAATTTTTGACAGTTTTGCCGATTAACTTAAAAACAATGCCCAGTGCAAAACAAAATGGTCAGGCGATCTTATTTTATCCATTTGTGGGTTTGTTGATTGGGCTGATTCTGTTTGCTTCATCTCTAGTTTTAGTCAAGCTGCCAATTTTATTGATTGCCAGCATCATTTTAGTGTTATGGATTTGGCTCACAGGTGGACTTCACCTAGATGGTCTAGCAGATACAGCCGATGCTTGGGTCGGTGGTTTTGGTGATCCTGAACGTACACTCAAAATTATGAAAGACCCAACCTGCGGTCCAATCGGTGTACTGAGTCTTGTTGTGGTTTGTTTACTCAAGTTTGCTGCGCTGTATGTGCTGCTTGAACAGCATCTCAATACTTTTTTGATTTTAGTTCCAGTACTTGGGCGTAGTGTTCCATTATTTTTATTTCTAACCACAGCTTATGTTCGTGATAAAGGGCTAGGACGTTCAATTACTGATTTTATCCCAAAGAAACTTACGTGGACTGTTTTTGTCATTACAATTGCATTACTTTGTGTGTTTAAATGGTTAGGATTGTTGACTTTTATCTGCTTTATTACTGTGTTGTTTTTTTTAAGAGCCTTATTTATCAAAAGAATTAGTGGGATTACTGGTGATACTGTTGGTGCTGCAATTGAGCTGATTGAGACAGGATTAATGCTAAGTTTTGTGGTTGCTTCATTTTATATTTAACAGGTTTAATTCTAAAAAATTGATCCTCCTTAAACTAAGAAGGATCAATAAAGAACTTAGGACGATTTTCGAGCTGCTAATGTGCAACCGAAGATCACAAATAAAGCGATGAGTCCAGCAATACTGCCTAACAAGATATCTCTGAGTGTTTTATCTAGTGGTAGCCATGTCCATTGATGTAGATATGCAAAACTAAAACCTTCTAAAGCATCTTGTTGAGTGACTTGCGCTGCAATCACACCGCTACTTGGCTCAATATACAGCCTGAGTTGATCGCTTAAATTGCTTTCAACTTTAACCACGGGTAAACGTTTGTTGATAAAACCATATTCACCACCAAAACTGGTGACCCAAGAGCTTTGTGTAAAGTGATCCACTGGTAAATGTAAATAGTCGGCAGCCAACTGCTTACTTTGCTCAAGGGTATTTAATTTTGTCGCGGTATTCGCATCAATCAATTCAATTGCAGGGGCAGCACTTTGAGCATGATTATGATGATCATGTTCTTTGGCTGCGGTTTCAGTAACTTCTTAAGTTGATTGGCATTCATTGTTTATTTTCCAAAATGATAACGTAAACCTAATAAATAGGTTCGTGGTGCTGCAGGCGTATAACTAGCTTGATTACTGCTATATGAAGTACTGTCAGCATAATGGACATCAGCTACATTCAGAATTTGCCCATAAACCTCATAAGCATTTTTACGATAATTTGCACGTAAATTTAGAATGGTATGCCCATCATATTTTTCAGTATTAGCATCATCGATCCAATATGAACCGACATAAACACCTTCAGCCGAAAGTAATAATGCTGGAATAGGTTTGATTTGATATTCAATTGTGCCAAAACTTTTTGGAGAGTTTGGCATTGTATTGCCGCTATAGTTGAGTATTGATGAGGGCTGAAATTCTTTATATTTGTGTTTAGCGATACTTCCAGATAACTTTAAACGTTGATCATACTGTTCAGTAATATTCTAAGTTCCACCAATTTCGATACCTTGATGTAAGGTTTTGCCTGCATTTCTTGGTTCACGGGTATTATCAGGTTTTGTATAACTTAGAACTTCATCCTTACCTTGTAAACGATATAAGGTAATTTCTCCATCCAATCGGCCATCTAAAACTTTGAAACGTAAACCGGCATCAATATTATTAAATGTGGCTTCTTTTAAATCTGGTGTGACCAAATTTGCGCCATATAAACTACTAACTTCTGGTGGCACAAAACCTTGTGACCAATTGCTATACAGATCTAATTCATGTGAGATATTCCATACAAAACCAAGTTAAGGGCTTGACTTGTGAAAACTACGTTTTTCGTCTGGCGCACCTGTAACTTTAGAGGGAACAAGCTTGTTATCCAAGTCATAACCGATCCAATCATAGCGTGCACCACCAACCAAATTTAGATTCGGCAAAGCTTGCCAATTTGCTTGTGTGTACAATGCTTGGTTATTGACATCAACGTTGAAATCACGTAACAACTGACGTTGTTTGAAACCCGTATAAACTAGCGTGTTTGGATCACGAAAGACTTGAATATCATTGGTTTGAGCTTGGTTCGGTGAATGATCTGCCATCGCCCCAATGATCAATTTAACCTGATCCAAATTAATGGAATGCTGTAAATTTAAGCCATAAGATTGAAAAGCGTTATAGGTAGTTTGCCCGCTATAAGTTCCTGTAGGCTTTTTATCTTTTACATCAGTGCGAATATTGTAGCTCGGATTTTGAAGTGAGACACTGGATACGGAATGTTAAAAAAGCATTTTTATAGAGCGAGCGGTGGTGCTTGTTTAATTGGAAAGATATAGAAGATACGTGGAATTTGCAGATCTTCTGACCACGTATAACATAGGCATCGTACACGACTAAACCAAGCCAGTACAAAGATTAAAATAAACGCAATTAAAGGAATAATTGCAACAGCATCTAAACCATGTGTACATAAAGGACAATGCTTCATGATTTGACTAGCAAGAGCAAAAACCTCTTTGGTATAGTCACTCAGTTGATCATGCGCAGTCGATTGTAAATGCTGTTGATGATCCATTTCATGCATAGCGTGATGGTGACTTGAATGAGATTCAGACAACATCAAACTATTTTTAATATCTGTGACTTGGCAATGTGTAGGCATTGCATAGAGTGCAGGTACGACGCCAGTATGTACCATCGTTGGTAAGAAGATATGCCAGAGCAAACAAAGCAAAGTAATCGCACCGAATGAGGCACGCCACTTTAGCAAGTGTTGACGAAAACTGGACTTCATATCAGCGATACGTCGTAGGGGAAATGTGGCAGCAGTATAATTAAAAAAAATGTTACAGTTCAAAACAAATCCAATATTTAAGAACACAAATATATGGCAGATTACCGTATAAATTTTCCAGTTTTTTCGATGATCAAGAATGGAGAATAGAATCTACAGGGTAGATAATTTTATTATTCACCTATAAAAAT
The DNA here is from genome assembly GCF_023488045.1 of Acinetobacter sp. ANC5681. Taxonomy (NCBI): domain Bacteria; kingdom Pseudomonadati; phylum Pseudomonadota; class Gammaproteobacteria; order Moraxellales; family Moraxellaceae; genus Acinetobacter; species Acinetobacter sp. ANC5681. The sequence continues at coordinate 22,997 of NZ_JAMFKZ010000008.1, read as the reverse complement.
GAAAATTATGAATTAAGTTTCTATGACCCTGTTCGTTTGATGCAAACACTAAATGATGATTTGCATTCCAGTCAATATTTTATAGAACAAAATTTAATTGTAATCCCAAACGGAAATAGGGCAAATATTGAAAAAGTAGTTTTAGATCTAGTGAGTCATGAAACTTTAATTGAAAATTTAAAAATAAAAACAGGCTCATGAGAGCCTGCTTTACATCTACTTAAAGATTAACGATTTGGTAAAACATCTTTAAGTGCTTCATGCATTTCTAACAATGCTTTTTCTGTTGTATCCCAATCGATACAACCATCAGTCACAGATTGACCATATACTAGATCACATAGGTTTTCAGGAATATCCTGACGACCGCCTTTAAGGTGACTTTCAACCATGATACCTACGATTGATTTATTACCATCCAGAATTTGCTCTGTGATGTTCTTTAAAACCAAAGGTTGCAGGTACGGGTCTTTGTTTGAGTTGGCATGACTGGTATCAATCATAATCTTGTTGCTGACTTTGGCTTTTGCCAAAGCTGCTTCTGCTTCCGCAACAGAAGAAGCATCGTAGTTTGGCTTGCCATTACCACCACGTAATACCACATGAGCATAAGGATTGCCTTTGGTATTGATAATTGCCACCTGACCATTTTCATTTAGACCCAGGAAGCTGTGGCCATGTTTAACGGATTGCATTGCATTGGTTGCAACAGTCAAGCCGCCATCTGTACCGTTTTTAAACCCAACAGGAGATGATAAACCAGAAGACATTTCACGATGTGTTTGGCTTTCTGTAGTACGTGCGCCAATCGCAGACCAAGAAATTAAATCTTGATAATATTGTGGAGAATTTGGATCAAGTGCTTCGGTCGCACATGGCAAGCCTTTTTCATTTAATTCAAGCAAAAGACCACGACCAATATGTAAACCTTTTTCAATATTGAAAGAGTCATTCATATCTGGATCGTTGATTAGACCTTTCCAACCCACTGTCGTACGTGGTTTTTCAAAATATACACGCATCACAAGGTATAAAGTATCTTTTACTTTTTCACTTAATTCTTTTAAGCGATCAGCATATTCGTTTGCAGCTTTAACATCATGGATTGAACAAGGTCCAATCACCACAAACAAACGTTTGTCATTGCCGTCTAAAATATTACGTACAGTTGCACGTCCTTGTAACACAGTTTGAGATGCAGCTTCAGATAAAGGAAGATCAGCTTTCAGTTCCGCAGGGGTAATTAAGGTTTGAATGCTTTTAATATTAACGTCGTCGATATCTGGCTGAGAAACTGGATTTGACTGTAGAGTATTCATTGCTGTCACAAATTCAATCGAAAGAAGAGGTTATTTTGTCTACGAATATAGCATGAAAAGCCGATTGATTAACTATCGATTCGCAAAAATTGCGGAAAACAATCGGCTTTTTTCAGAATTAAACCATACTAGATGAATGGCTTGTTTGTTGAACAACAGCAACTTTATGGGTTTCAACTGGTTTAGGTTTTGCCTTAACTGGATTAACCATAAAGTTAACACCAAGGGCAAATAATGTAATACCTAAGATTCTACGAATAAGTCTTTCTGGCATACGCGAACTAATTAAAGTTCCGACAATAATTGCAGGAATAGAACCAACAAGTAACCACATTAATAAATGAAAGTCGACATTACCTGAAGACATATGACTTAAACCAGCAACAGCGGTTAATAAGACAGCATGTACGACATCTGAACCAATAATACGGATCATCGGTAAGTTAGGAAACATAATTACGAGTGCCATAATCCCGAAAGCACCAGCGCCTACAGAAGACAGGGTGACGAAAATACCTAAAACCATGCCCATGATGACGATATATAAGCGTTTATGCTGGAGAGCATGCTGCTCACTTTCCATATTTGCTTGTTCACGATTACGGAAACGATCAAAGAACTTTTCAACTTGGCTACGAAATACAATAGAGATACCTGTCAAGGTCAACATAAAGCCTAAGACCATGGTCAGCACAGCTTTATAATGCGTTGATTGACTTAAATAATGTTCTAAAATCCAAGAGGTGGCAAAAGATGCAGGAATACTTCCAAGTGCAAGCCAAAGTACAATTGGCCATACAATATTTAGTTTTTTAGCATGTACCATTGAACCGCAAAATTTAGAAATAGAGGCATATAGCAGGTCTGTACCGATTGCAATATGAGGTTCAATTTTGAATAAACTAATCAAAATCGGGGTCATTAATGAGCCACCACCAACACCAGTGATTCCTACACAGAAACCAACCAAAACCCCAGCTAGAATAAATTCAACAGGACCAAACATAATCAATATGCCTAAATATGCAAAAACCAGCATATCTTATGCTTTTTTTAGATAACTCGTTGTGATGAATAGTGATTTACTTATGCAAAAAAAAGCTAAAGAATGTCGATGACGGTATAAAAACTGACTGAATTACACAGCCATGTTTCATTAATTTGCACTTATGAATTCGTCGAGTAAATCTTAGTTTGATCAAAGTGACGTAAAATAATTAATTGAAAAGTAGAGTGATTTAAACATTCTCTATTTTGCTAAAATTTTATTTTTGTTAGGTTTTAATTCATTAACCCATAACACAAGTAGAAATGTAATCGGTGTCGCAAATAGCCACCAACTTACAAATCCTATAGCGCTTCCATATTCAAGACAAAGCAAATCGTAGTAGTGGTTGCGCAAATGTAGCCATATGTAGACCATAAACGCCTGCATTTAAGGTTGCTACTGGACTATTATTTCTTGTGTTGCCTAAAATTTTTCCAGCACCATTTAAGGTAATTTGTGTTTGATTTAAGGTAATGGAATGATCTTCTAATAGGAGAATAAATATCAAATGAAAATGATTATTGTTAATATTAATAAATTGAAAATAAACTCGCAATCATTTAACTATCGTTAATCAAGATAATTTTTAAAGTAATGAATGGAATTTTAGATCAAATATTATAGTCACCAATCTTGAACAATTTGGATAGCTTATTATGATTCGATGTAAAATCATTTTGTTAGAATCATTCAAATATTTCAGTGGGGCATTGGTCTTGTTAAAGCAAAAACTAAAAATTGGTATCGTGGTGGGAGAAGTTTCTGGAGATACTCTAGGAGTGAAACTCATGCGCAGTTTTCGCGAACAAGGAATTGATGCTGAATTTGAAGGTATTGGTGGTCCACAAATGATTGCTGAGGGTTTCCATAGTTATTATCCAATGGAAATTTTATCAGTAATGGGCATTGTGGAGGTTTTGAAAGATATAAAGAAGTTATTTGCTGTACGTGATGGTCTAGTTGAACGTTGGACTGAACATCCAGTGGATATTTTTATTGGAATTGATGCACCTGATTTCAATTTACGTCTTTCTAAAACAATAAAAGAAAAGAATTTACCAATTAAAACAGTTCAATACGTAAGTCCATCTGTTTGGGCATGGCGTCAAGGGCGAGTACATGGTATTAAACGTAGTATAGATTTAGTGTTATGTTTATTCCCATTTGAAAAAACATTTTATGAAAATTACGATGTTCCAGCAGCTTTTGTTGGGCATCCACTAGCCAAACAATTACCTTTAAAAAATCCAATTGTAGAAGCAAAACATCAGCTTGGCTTATCTGCACATGAAATGCACGTTGCTTTATTACCAGGAAGTCGAAGAGGTGAAATTGACAGACTATTGCCTTTGTTAATTGGGGCTGCGGAAATACTACATAAGAAATATCCTGAACTAGAGTTTCTGATTCCAGCAATTAATGATGCTCGAAGACAACAAATTGAACATGGTATTCAAAATTTAGATGTAACTTTAAAATCAAAAATTTATATTTTAGAAAATACCGATGCTGAATCTAAAATAGGTCGTATGGTCATGAATGCGAGTGATATTGTCGCACTAGCATCGGGAACTGCGACGCTTGAAGCAATGTTATTACATCGCCCAATGGTGACTTTTTATAAGTTACATTGGTTAACTTATATGATTGCTAAGTTTCTCGTTAAGATTCCATACTACTCTTTACCTAATATCATTGCAGGTAAAAAAGTCATCCAAGAATTAATTCAAGCTGATGCAACACCAGAACACCTTGCTTCTGAAATTGAAAAATTAATGGATAATGAAACAGCACATATTCAGATGATGCAACATCTAAGTATGCATAAACAATTAATCTCAGGAGATACTGAAAATCCTGTTGATGCAATTCTGAATTGTTTAAAAACAAATTAAGTTAAAAAAGGTGGCATTTCAAATGCCACCTTATCATTTACGTTCTTAAAATCATTTCATAGCCTGTGTATTTACGAATATTGATGACACCAATATCGAGTAATAAATATTGCCCCTTAATGCCATGTAAAACACCACGAATTTTGGGTGTTTTATCCAAATTTAAGGACTTAATTTTTTCTGGATATTTTTCAACTGGGTAAATAAATTCTTTAGGCAATTCATGTTCTAAAAATTCAAGTTCTTCATTGAATTCTAAGTTTTGGCTAAACTCATCTCGAATCGTTTGAATTTTTGGTGCAAATTCTTCCAAAATCTGGTCACGTTGCTCAATTAAATTCAATGGTTCAGCTTCACCTTTAAGGAGCTTACGCCAATCCGTCTTATCGGCAATTTGTGTACCAAATAAAGTTTCTAAATGACCAGATAAGCGGCGTGAACCAACTTTTAAAATGGGTAAAGCTTGGGTTGCACCTTGATCTAACCATCGAGTTGGCATATTAACGATACGAGTAATTCCAATTTTTAGTGCGCTTGAATTAGCTAAATATACAATATGAGGTTGGAAACAAACCTTATCTGCAAATTCATCTTCACGACAAGTTCCAAGATGATAATGGCAAGTCTCAGGTTTCATAATACAAAGATCACATTCAGCTTTGGTCTTGAAGCACTTGAAACAGTGACCTTGTGAATATGATTTTGGAGTCTTTGCACCACACGAAGTACAAAAAATATTTCCAGTCCATTCAATTTCTAATTCTTGACCTAGTACGAAGGGTAGATCAGTTTCTGAACGATCTAATATAAATTTATATTCAACATTTGCCTTGCTGGTTGGTTGATCAGTTACACTATGCGTTTTGAGCGCTGCGTGCATTTTGTGACAAATGCCTTGTAGTTCCATCAATAAACTCTCATCTTTCTCAATCAAGGGTTGCAGTTATGGCTGAACAAAATGTCATCACTTCTATGCTAGACGATTTATCTAAAGAACAGCCCATTCATACTGCACTTTGTATAGGTCAGCAAATTGATCAAAATGCTGAAATTCAATGGCATCATTTTAACGTAACTGACTTTTTAAATCTGCCATTTACACAACGTTATGATTTAGGTTTTGTATTATTTGATACAGAGCCAATGCAAAACATCACTGAAACACATAAAGCGCAGCTTTTAGTGAAGTTACGCGACTTAATGGCTAAAAGGATTGTTGTTGTTAGTAAACGAAACGATGAAAAGCTATTGCGTTCACTAGGTTTTACTCAACTTATTGATAAGACTACTCATGATAGTGATTTTGCTCTATGGCAATTCAATATTTTAACTTACAAACATGTTCCTGATTGGTTTAACTCTAAATTTTGGGCAAATCCAGAAAATTGGAATAAGTTTCGTTGGTGATTTCTTGGAGTTTACTGCGGTTCTGAATAAGCCGCAGTTATAAAATAATAATAAGCTGATGAAATGTTCTTGCAAATTTTAACACTTTAACTTTGTTTTCATACTGAAAAGCAGCGTATGCTTTTCGAATAAATAATTCTAACTGGAATATAAAAACCATGACAGATTTGACAAATATCGTAGAGATTTTAGCGAAACAGGCTTTAGGCGGTCAGCAACAATCAGGTCAGGGTGGTGGTTTAGGCGGAATTTTAGGTTCGGTATTGGGACAGCTTGGTGGACAACAGCAACAAAATACCCAAAACCAGCAACAAGGTGGTCTAGGCGGAATTTTGGGTTCTGTACTGGGTCAATTAGGTGGTGGTAATACTTCAACACACAGTAATGCAGCAGGTGGTAACACAGCACAAACATTGTTAACCGCCGTTTTGCCTTTAATTCTTGCATGGATTCAAAAACAGGGCGGTTTGCAAGGTGCATTGGATAAACTGAAAAATGCAGGTTTGGCAAATCAGGTACAAAGCTGGGTCGATCCACAACAAGTAAATGCTCAAGATGTTCCAACCCAAAATATTCAAAGCTTATTTGATGATCAAGATCTCGAACAGGTTGCTCAACAAGCACAAGCGCCAAAGCAAGAAATTTACAGTGCGATTGCGTCTGTACTACCTCAAGTGATTGATTCTTTGACTCCGCAAGGAAGTAATACCAATCCCCAAGAAGCAAATCAAGATATTCAACAAGTATTGAATTTGGTGGGTGGTTTTTTTAAAAGATAAGCATATAAAAATAAAAGGGCGAAACGCCCTTTTATTTAACACTTGAAATAAACTTCTGATTAGAAGTTATATTCCATACCTAAACCAATAACAGTTTTCTTGTTATTGTCTTTCTGCCAGTCAATTTTTTGTTGAGCAACAACACCGTAGAAACGAGCTTGTTTATTGATATTGTAATCAGCACCTACACCATATAAATCATTTTTACGATCTTCAAGACCATCAACTTCTGTTTTCGCAGAGATATATTGTGCTTTTAACTTCACTGGTGTAGAAGGAATGATATATGCAGCAGTTACACCGAAAGCGTTTTCTTTTAAGCCTTTGTATCCTACAAGTGTATCATCTGTAGGTTTCGCAGTTTGCCATAAACCACCGAATACTAAACCTTCAGCACCTACTTGAGATAAATCAAGTGAGCCAGTTACACGTACTGCATCTGTATATACACCAGATAAGCCATAAGCATTATACTTTGATGCAACTGCAAAGTTACCTGCAACAGCTGCATTTAAACCAATATCTTTATTTTCGTAAGTTAGAGACGTTGAAACACCATCACCAAATCCATTACGACTACCTTTTTGACCACTTGCAGAGTTATCTAGAGGTATTGTTTGACCGTTTTTATCCTTAGTAGTTTCATTCTGTTCACCTTGTTGGAACATAATGTTAAATGCTAATCCACCCAACAATTTTTTATCAGTCTCAAAACCAATAACATTCTTTAGGCGATCTTCACCAGCTAAAACTGCTGTCATGTCAAGTTCATTGTGATCGTTAAAAATATCTTGGTTATTATTAGCTGCAGTTTTGAAGTAAGAATCGTGTTGACCAACTTTTAATGTTGCAACACCAGCAGATTTAATACCGACAAAACGGTTACGGTTTTTAAAAGCATCACCATCGCCATCTGCCCCAATTTCCCATTCGGCTAAATAAACTGCTGATAAGTTATCAGTCAATTTTTCTTCACCTTTCACACCCAAACGTGAAGCGTTTGAATTTACTTTTGTTACGCTTTCATCATTAAAGCCGTTGTTGTCAATATTTTCCAAAGTCACACTGAGCTTACCATACAATGTTGGTGCTGCTTGCGCTGCATTCATGGCTAAAGTTGCTACAGTAGCAGCAAGAAGCAATTTTTTCATTGAGATTTCTCCAGAACACTTTTTGTAAATGGCAGTTGCCTTAGTTACTGTTATAAGCTTGCTTGTGTACATAAAGTTACACAGCTCACTGACTTGTATGCAGTATCGGCAAACTTTGTGACAGATAAGTGAAAGAAAAATGACAGTTTGATGACGATTCATATTTAGTAATAATTATATTTGTTATTGATTTTTATATATTTAATAAATAAAAGTGGGGCGAAAAGCCCCATCGTATAGATAATTTTTTACTTACAGCACTGCTTTAATCTTTTCAGCAAAGGCTTTAATCTTTTCCTGATCACCCATTTGTGCTGCATGACGACCAAGTTCATGAACTGAGCTAGGAATCAAATGGAAGTGCACATGTGGAACTGTTTGCCCAGCAGCAACTCCTGAAAGTTGCATTAGTACGATCCCTTTAGCATCTAAAGCGGTTTCAATTGCTTTAGCTATCTTTTGAACAATTTGAATCGTATAGGCTGCTGCATCAGCAGGTAAATCCATCAAAGTAACAGCAGGTGTTTTAGGAATAACTAAAGCATGACCATCTGCTTGAGGCATAATATCCATAAAAGCGAGGACCTGATCATCTTCATAGATTTTGATTGCAGGTAGTTCGCCTCTTAAGATTCTTGCAAAAATATTTTGGTCATCGTACGCCATGATTAGTCCTTTAATATAATGAGATGAGAAGTTTTGCTTTTCAGACAAGAATAGAAAATAAACTGCTAAGACTTAAAAATAAGGCTTTTATTTGCAATTTAATTCTTTTTGACGCTCTTTAATTTCATCTAAGCGTTGTTGCTCTCTGTCAGAAAATTTAGGCTTTGTTGTATGGCAGTTTTCATTACCATATTTAGCCTTGGCATCTGCATCTTTAAAACAAAATCCTTTCGATGCATAGATGAGATTATAGTCATCTTGCAACTTTTTACATTCTTGTTCTGGTGTAGCTGCTTGAAGGTTAAAACCTGTAAGGCTTACCAATCCAACAAAAACTGCAACCGTAAACTTATTCATGAGGTATTCCTCTAGTTAAAAGGCATGAACTCAAATAAATTAAGAAAATATGTCTATTTTCACGATTTGACTTAAGTTCAACTACTAATATACGGTTTATGAATGAAATTTCAATGAAACTGTATTATTGGAGTGTAATTTTTATCACCTTGAGCTTTTACTTTAGTATAATTTTCGTCCACTCTTCATACATTTTGACAGCAGAAGAAAAGTCGCTATTGGGTTCTGCAGTAAGGTTTGCTGCTTGAATCAAACTCTGGGTTAAGGCAAGTATAGGCGCTGGAAGCTTTGCCTCATGCACTAAATTCAACGCAATCCCTGTATCTTTTGCGAGCAAAGGTAATGCAAAGGTTATAGGGAATTCACGGCTGAGAACGCGTTGTGGAAAAACAGTTTCTGTGACCATGCTTTTGCCACTAGAAGCATTAATACAATTCAAAGCTGCATCTAGGTTTACACCATGCGCTTTGAGTGTACTAAATCCCTCTGCAACCGACCATAAATTGACAGCCAGTAACATGTTATTAATTGCTTTAACGGCAAATCCTGCACCCGAATCACCTACGTGTTGAATGAGCTTTCCGACTGCTGCCATCGCAGGATAAGCACGTTCAAAAGCATTAATGTCGCCACCCACCATAACCGTAAGTGTTGCATTTTCTGCGCCAATGGTTTGTCCGCTGACAGGCGCATCGAGAAAATCAATATTTTGTGTTTTCAATCGTTCTGCTAGACGGCGCGCTGCCTCAGGAACACCACTGGTGCAATCAATCCAGATTGCACCTGATTTAACATTCACACCATCAATTAATGTTTCAACGTCATCACTAGTCGGTAAACACGAAAAGATAACATCTGCCTGAACCGCTTCAGCAAGTTCAACCGCCAAAGTGCCAAATTCTGTTGCATGTTGCTTAGCTTTATCAAAGTTACGATTCCAAACGTAAACTTTTTCGAAATACTTGGGTAAATGCGCAGCCATGCGATAGCCCATAGCACCTAAACCGATGAATGCAACAGATTGAGTCATAGTTTACCTTTTTATTGGAGTTGAACGTTCTGATAACCAAGTTGTCAGTGTTGGCCAGAACTCAATTGAACTATTTTGACTAGACATTAAACCTAAGTGTCCGCCAGGTATCAGAGTAAACGTGACATCTTGACTATTTGTCAACTGTGTTAAAGGAAAAGCTGCCTCAGAAGTAACAAGTTGATCACTTTTACCTGCACCAACTAACAATGAGCATTCAATGTTTTTAAGCTCAATGGTTTTATTCTTTAATGTGATTGCACCATTTTTTAATGGATTTTGCATCCAAACATTAAACAACATGTCTTGGTTGATCCCCCCAGGGTAATCAATCATATTATTTAAGAAATGGCTGAGTGTGGCGTCTTCTTGTACCAGTTTGAGGTTATCAAGATTTTTGAGCAATTGAATATTGCCATCAATCCAACTCTTAGGATCTAACAATTTAAAACCTAATGAGTTTAAAAAACCAGGTGAATGAATCATCAACTTAGGTAAACGGTTACAGATATAATCTTTGATGGTTGGGTTACGCGTCGTAATATATGCCAGTGTTTTATATAATTTTCCGATATAACCCGATGCATAACTATCAATCGGGCTACCTAAAACAATTAAATTTTTAACCGCATTTGGCCTGTGTCGAGCAGTGTAAAGTGTGACAAAAATTCCAGCCATACTCCAACCATGCAAAGAGATTTTTTCAGATTTAGAATGCTTTTGAATCGCCTCAATACAACGTGGAATAAATTTATCGATAAATGATAAGAAATTCACTTGGTAGTTTTTGTAAGTCAACTTACCCCAGTCAATTAGATAAACATCAAAACCACTTTCTTGAAAATGTTTAATCAAAGAGCGGTATGGATATAGATCATAAATATCCATGTTGATGGCAAGAGGAGCTGTAAATACCAATGGCTCTTTGTAACGTTTGTTCTCAGAAGCATAAAAACGAACACGAGTTTGTTTAAATTCAGCAATCACTTGATAAGCTGTCGATTGTGACAATACAAGCCTATCTGCATCGAAGACACGCATAGCCAGATGTTTAAAATTTATTTTTTGCTGTTCTACAAGTGATTTCATCTTTGAAAGTCTCATCATGAGTCAAGATTGCACGAAGTCTAAGCGATAATTTCATCTTATGCCTTGACCTTAAATACGTTAGGCGCTCAAAATGTTGGCATATTTAAACACCTGATCATAAGGCATACAAAACGATGAATCCAAGCGATGATTTAGAATACCAACTTGAAACACTGGCTATTCGCACAGGGCATGATCGTACCTTTGAAGGGGAACATAGTGAACCTATCTTTTTAACATCTTCTTTTGTTTGCGAAAGTGCCGCAGATGCTGCTGCAAAATTTTCTGGGCAAATCGCAGGAAATACATACTCACGTTATACCAATCCAACAGTGCAAGCCTTTGAAAAACGTTTAGCAATATTAGATGGCGCAGAGCGTGCAGTTGCGACCAGTTCTGGTATGGCTGCTGTACATGCGATGTGTATGGCATATTTAAAAGCTGGCGATCATGTGATTTGTTCTCGCGCAGTATTTGGTTCAATCATTGCTTTATTTGAAAAATATGTTGCTAAATTTGCTGTAGAAGTGACTTTTGTCGATTTGGATGATCTTGAAGGCTGGAAACAAGCGATTCGTCCAAATACACGTATTCTCTTTATTGAAACACCCTCGAATCCTTTGGCACAGGTTGGTGATATGCAAGCAATTGCAGATATTGCCCATGCCAATGGCGCATTATTTGCTGTAGATAACTGTTTTTGTACACCAGTATTGCAACAACCGATTAAGTTTGGTGCTGATTTAGTACTTTATTCAGCAACAAAATATATTGATGGTCAAGGGCGTGCATTAGGTGGTGCAGTTGTTGGCAAAAACGATTTACTTGAAGAAATTAATGGCGTTGTGCGTACCCTTGGTAATTCAATGAGTCCATTCAATGCATGGATTTTCTTAAAAGGTTTAGAAACGCTGAGTATTCGTATGAAAGCGCATTGTGAAAATGCACAAATACTTGCGGAGTGGTTACATCAACATGAAAAGGTTGAAAAAGTGTATTACGCTGGTTTAACAGATCATCCCGGACATGAATTAGCCAAAAAACAGCAAAAAGGTTTTGGCGGTGTTGTATCTTTTGTCGTAAGAGGCGAACGTGAAGGTGCGTGGACGGTTATTGATAATACGCGCTTCTTATCGATTACCAGTAATTTAGGCGATGTTAAATCAACAATTACACATCCAGCAACGACCTCACATGGTAGAATGTCGCCTGAAGCCAAACAGGCTGCAGGAATTGAAGAAGGCTTAATTCGTGTTTCTGTTGGTTTAGAAGATATTAATGATATTATTCGCGACCTATCACGCGGTTTAGATTTAATTTAAGAGAGAAACTTATGAACATTAATATGCTCATGCAGCAAGCTCAGCGCATGCAAAAAGATATGGAATCAAATCTTAAAAAAGCCAAAGAAGAGCTTGCTAATACGGAAGTTCATGCTGAAGCTGGCGGTGGTTTGGTTAAAGTAACTATGACTTGCCGTAATGTCGTTAAGCGTATCGAAATTAGCCCAGACTTATTACAAGATGAAGCTGATATGATTGAAGATCTGATTGCTGCTGCGATGAATGATGCAGCACGTCAAGCCGAAGCTATTTCTGAAGAAAAACTTCAAGGTGCAAATTCAGGTATGGGCTTACCACCAGGTTTATCTGGTTTATTCTAAGCCAAAAGTCTCTAAGTCTTTTGGTGAGGCTTAGAGAACCTTTTTTATAAATAATAGAGTTGATCTGTGTTTAGTGAACGATTTGAACAGCTAGTTCAAGCATTGCGTATTTTACCAAGCGTTGGTCCAAAATCTGCACAACGTATGGCGTTGCATTTGCTGATGAAAAATCGTGAAGGTGCTTTTGCATTATCTTATGCATTACACGAGGCTTCGAGCCATATTCACGAATGCCATATTTGTCATTCATTAACTGAAAATGAAATTTGTGATATTTGTGCGTCTGTAGAAAGAGATGAGCAATTGCTTTGTGTGGTTGAATCTCCAGCTGATGTCATGGCAATCGAACAAAGTGGAAGCTTTAGAGGTAAATATCATGTACTTGGTGGTCATTTGTCTCCATTGGATGGAATAGGTCCTGAAGAAATTGGTATTCCATATTTGATTCAACGATTAAGCCAAGGACAGATTGAAGAAGTAATTTTAGCAACTAATGCCACCGTGGAAGGTCAAGCGACAGCACATTACTTAGTTGAGGCAACGAAACATTTGCCAATTCACATGACAAGAATCGCACAAGGCGTACCACAAGGTGGCGAATTAGAATATGTCGATAGTCATACGTTAAGTCAAGCGGTACATAATCGTATGAAGATGAAATAGTTTTATATTTATTGTAAATTCATGCTATTAATTTAAACAAATAATTCACTTTTACATTTTGTCTAACATTATTTTAGGTATATTTGCTTTAATTTATGGCAGTATAAGCAAACGAAAAGGATTTTCGTTTTTGATGAATAGAATAGGAGTAATTTCATGTTTTTCATGTGGAATAGTGATTAAATTATTCTTTGTAGATTTAATTTAGTTTCGTTTCAGCAAAAACTGTATTTTTACAGTTGTATTGCTAGTGTTTTTTATTATTTTACTTGAGCAAATATGTTTCAGTTCATTCAACAGCAAAAAGACCTTGCTGTTCTCCTCAGTCAAATGGAACAATGTTCTACCTACGCACTTGATACTGAGTTTATTAAGGTTGATACCTTATATCCAAAACTTGGGGTATGCCAGATTAATTGTAATGGTCAAATTGCTTTACTAGATGGAGTAGCACTTGATTTAGAGCAGTTTTGGCAGAAGGTTTTTACTGCACAGCAGAATATCTTTCATGCGTGTGGCGAAGATATTGATTTAATTTATCATTATGCAGATCAAAAACCATTAAAAAATGTATTTGATACGCAGATCGCAATGGCATTTCTTGGTCATGGGCTTCAAGTAAGCTATCAAAATGCATTAAAAACCTGCCTAAATATTGATATTGATAAGGATCAAACTCGCTCAGATTGGTTGGCACGCCCTTTAAGCCAAGAGCAAATTAATTATGCAGCAAATGATGTCTTATATTTGACAAAGCTCGCTGATACATTAAAACATGATTTACAGCGTAAAGGGCTTTATCAATATGTTTTGGAAGATTGTCAGAATTTAACGAAAGAAATTGCGATAGAAACTCCATTGACAGAGCTATATACCGATATTGGTAATTATCGCCATTCACGTCGTGAGTTAATGCAATTACAGCAGCTCAGTATTTGGCGTGAGCAAATTACTAAAGCCATGAATCAACCGCGTAGTTTTGTTCTCAAAAATACAACAATGCTAGATTTAGTGGAAAAAAATCCACGTAATAATTTCCAACTTGCCCAAGTTAAAGATATTCGTCCAAACATTGTACGTGAACATGGCAAAACCATCTTGGATTTATTAAAGTTTTTACCACCTGAAGATGAATGGCCATTAAGAATAGCAAGACCTGTGAAGAATAATTCTAAAGAAGTTGCGCCTCAAATTGATGCTTTAATCGATCGAGTCGTATTTGAAACTGGCATTCCTAAAGAAGTCTTACTACGTAAGAAATGGCTGAATGCAATTTATGAATATGTTGTATTCCATTTAGAAGAGCAAGAATTGCCGAATTATTTGTTAGGCTGGCGCTACGATATCTTGACCAAGCCATTGGTGGCATTACTGCGACAAGATATTGAATATTTGGCGGCGCAAATGAAGTTAGCTAGGTAAAATAGTTCAGCTGTGAAAGACGACTGTTGCGTTAACATTCGTTAATGTACCTAGTTTTTTTTTCATGTATGCTGTTTAAAGTCTGTTGGAATAAAAATGACCAATAGTCTCTAAGATTGATAAGAGTTGTGAGTAAACATGCACTGCGATATTTATAGATCAAGCAAAAAAGACGAAATGTATATGTATATTGCTCGTCCAAATTATTCTGCAGATCAGGAATCAGAAAATCCATTTGAGTCTATTCCTGAGAGTGTCTTACAAGCTTTTGGAAAAGCTACTTTTGTAATGCATTTGGAACTTCATGGTGAGCGCAAACTTGCACGTGTAAATGTATTGCATGTCTTAGACTCATTACAGACCAAAGGCTTTTTTATTCAAATGCCGCCAGAAGGACTTATTAATCCAAATGCGGTAGAACCAGAGGGTTTGCGTGGTGCTTGAAACGATAACTGCAATATGGTCTCACATTCTATCTGTACTGGATCAATTCCCTGAAGAGAATGTTGCGATTATTGTGTATGTTACAGGTGCAATGATTGCATTATGGTGCTGGTATCGTTTGATGTCACGTATGCCGAATCCAATAGGCGGAATTCTTTGGATTATTGTTTTTGCAATCCTTGCTACACCAACAATCTCTGAAGGCCCCAATTCAGAATTAGCACCTGCTATTTTTGGTTTGATTTTTGGTGTGCTCACAAAAGAGCATGTTTTAATCTGGTCAAATTTATCTTTGATTCTATTTGTCATTGGTACAGGATTATTGATCGGCTTCTGCTGGTCAAAATACAGTGCAAATAAACTTGCACGTTCGGTTTAGATATTCACATAAAGTTAAAGAAAAATAAGGTTTTCAAATGTCTGCTGATACACAACACTTCACTGGTACAGATCAATATATTGCAACTGACAGCCTGAAACTTGCGGTAAAAGCCGCGCGTGCTTTACAAAAACCATTATTGGTGAAAGGTGAGCCAGGTACAGGTAAAACATTACTTGCAGAACAAGTTGCAGAAAGTTTAGGTCTAAAACTAATTACTTGGCATATCAAATCAACAACCAAAGCTCAGCAAGGTTTGTATGAATATGACGCGGTTTCTCGCTTGCGTGATAGCCAGTTAGGTGATGACCGAGTCTATGACATTAAAAACTATATTAAACCTGGTAAATTGTGGGAAGCATTTACGAGTGAAGAACGTTGTGTATTGTTAATTGATGAAATTGACAAAGCGGATATCGAGTTCCCGAATGACTTATTGCATGAACTCGACAAAATGTCGTTTTATGTTTACGAGACTGGTGAAACCATTACCGCAACACAACGCCCAATTGTGATTATTACTTCGAATAATGAAAAAGAATTACCAGATGCATTCTTGCGTCGCTGCTTCTTTCATTATATTGAATTTCCTGATGAAGCAACCATGCGTGAAATTATTGCAGTGCATTTTCCAAATATTTCGAATACTTTGGTCAGTGAAGCATTGCAAATATTCTTTAAGTTACGTGAAGTCACGAATTTAAAAAAACCACCATCAACGTCAGAGTTAATTGACTGGTTAAGCTTGCTTATGGCAGATGATATGCCTGAAGACGTATTGCGTAATCATGATAAATCTAAAGCAATCCCACCATTGTATGGTGCGCTGATTAAAAATGAACAAGATGTACAATTACTTGAACGTTTAGCTTTTATGTCACGCCGCTAAGAGTGTAATCACATGTTTGTGCGATTGTTTTACACCTTACGTAAATATGGTGTACCTGTTACAACTCGTGAGTTGATTGATCTCAACCAAGCGGTTGCATCAGGTCTGGTATTTGCAGATCAGGAAGAATTCTATCAGTTGGCTAAAACAGTTTTAGTCAAAGATGAACGTTTCTTTGATAAATTCGATCGTGCCATGAAAGATTATTTTGATGGCATTGAAACTTTTGATCTAGATGAACTACTTAAACAAGTTCACAAGTTACCTAAAGACTGGTTTGACCTAGAACTCTTAGAAAAAAATCTGACACCAGAGCAACGTGCTGAGCTACAAAAAGCAGGTTCTTTAGAAGAACTGATGAAAATGTTGGAAGAACGTTTACGTGAACAGCATAAAAAACATCAGGGTGGCAATCGTATGATTGGCACAGGCGGAACTTCACCTTTTGGTGCTTTTGGTGATCATCCTGAAGGTGTCCGAATAGGTGGGCCAGGGCGTAAACGTTCAGCGGTAAAAGTATGGGAGCAGCGCAAATACCAGAATCTTGATGACGATCAGGTGTTGGGAACACGTCAGATGCAAATTGCATTACGCCGATTACGTAAGTTTGCGCGTCAAGGCGCGGCTGAAGAGCTTGATGTTGATGGGACTATTCGTGAAACCGCTAAGCAGGGCATTTTGGATGTGCAATTGGTTCCTGAGCGTCGTAACCGTATTAAAGTGCTGATGCTGTTTGATGTTGGTGGTTCAATGGATGCCTATATCGCTGAGTGTGAAAAATTATTTAGTGCGGCGAAGTCTGAGTTCAAAACCTTAGAATATTTCTATTTCCATAATTGTCTCTATGATTATGTTTGGAAAGACAACCATCGCCGTAGTTCAACACGCATGAATACATGGGATTTATTCCATACTTACGGTCGCGACTATCGTGTAATTGTTGTCGGTGATGCCAGTATGGCACCATACGAACTCAAGTCGGCAGGTGGTTCAGTTGAATACATGAATGATGAGTCGGGCGAAGTATGGCTTAGACGTTTACGTCAGCATTTTGACAAAACCGCTTGGTTAAACCCTGAAATGGAAGGTTACTGGCATTACACCCAGACCATTAACTGGATCAAAGAAATTTTTGAAAATCATATGTACCCAATGACACTAAAAGGCATTGAAGATATGACGCGTTATTTGTCACGTTAAAAATTCATATGAATACTTTATAATGACCGCTTCTGTATAGAGGCGGTTTTTTTTCTGTTAAATAGATGCTAATCCCGTTAGAATAAAGCGTTTTTGCAATTAGCACTTTTGGAGACGCCTAAGTGGAGCGACCTACAATCAGCCCTGAACATTTACAAGAAGCGGCTGAAAACTTAGTAACCATTCGAGATTTTATTCGTTTTGGTGTAACCGCACTTCGTCAATATGATGCACACTTAGGTCAAGGTACTGAAGATTATTTTGCGGAAAGCTCTGCACTTGTTTTGCAAACACTGTCCCTAGAATGGAAAGCTGATGCAGAAATATTAGATGCAAAATTACTACCAACTGAAAAAGCAGAATTTTTAAGTCTATTAGAACGTCGCATCAATGATCGTATTCCAACCTCATATTTATTAAATTTGGCATATTTCTGTAATAAACCTTATTATGTAGATGAACGTGTACTGATTCCGCGTTCGCCAATTGCTGAATTGATCGAACAACGATTTGCACCATATTGTTTGAATGAAAATGGTCAAATGCTCGAAGCATTGAATAATTTACCAGAAAACACGAATCCGAAAACGCCACAACGTATTTTAGACATGTGTACGGGTTCTGGCTGTATTGCAATCGCTTTAGCTTATGCATTCCCAGATTCTGAAGTCGATGCAACTGATATTTCCAAAGAAGCTTTAGAAGTTGCATCAATTAATGCTGAACACCATGATAAGCAATATCAAGTCGCATTACTTGAGTCTGATTTGTTTGCAAAAATTCCTGCTGAAAATCAATATGATTTAATCGTAAGTAATCCTCCATATGTAGACGCAGAGGATATGGCAGATTTACCAGAAGAATTCTTACACGAGCCTGAGCTTGCACTTGCTGCTGGTCAAGATGGTTTGGATTTGGTTCGTAAAATGTTAGCGCAAGCTGCTGACTATTTGACAGAAGATGGTTTAATCGTCATCGAAGTCGGTAATTCAGAATGGGCGATGCGTCAAAACTTTAATACTGTTGATTTCCATTGGCTTACATTCCAAAAAGGTGGTTCTGGTATTTTTGCATTAACTGCGGAACAATGCCGCCGTTATAAAGATATATTCCAGCAATCTATTCAAAATTAAGGGGCTGAAAATGGCAGGCAATAGTATTGGTCAGTTATTCCGTGTGACCACATGTGGTGAATCACATGGTGTTGGTTTGATGGCAATTGTAGATGGCGTACCACCGGGACTAGAACTTTGCGAAGCAGACTTGCAAAAAGATTTGGATCGCCGCAAGCCGGGTACTTCTAAGTTTGCAACGCAACGTAAAGAGCCTGATCAAGTTGAAATTATTTCTGGCGTTTTTGAAGGCAAAACTACGGGTACATCAATTGGTTTATTGATTCGTAATACAGATCAAAAATCAAAAGACTACGGTAATATTGCCCAAACATTCCGTCCTGGTCATGCTGATTATACCTATACTCAAAAATATGGTTTCCGTGATTATCGTGGTGGTGGTCGCTCAAGTGCACGTGAGACAGCAATGCGTGTTGCGGCAGGTGCGATTGCTAAAAAGTATTTGGCAGAAAAATTTGGTATTGATATCCGCGGACATGTAACACAGATCGGGAATGAAATTGCAGAAAAGTTAGATTGGGCTGAAGTGCCAAATAATCCATTTTTCTGTGGTGATGTTGATGCAATTCCTCGCTTCGAGCAATTAGTCACAGCATTGCGTGAGCAAGGCACTAGTTGTGGTGCAAAACTCGAAATTATTGCTGAAAAAGTACCCGTCGGTTGGGGTGAACCTGTATTTGATCGTCTCGATGCAGATATTGCTCACGCTATGATGAGTATCAATGCGGTTAAAGGCGTTGAGATAGGGGATGGTTTTGCAGTTGCTGGACAGTTTGGTCACGAAACTCGTGATGAATTAACCACAGATGGTTTCCTTGCAAATCATGCTGGTGGAATTTTAGGTGGTATTTCAAGTGGTCAAACGATTCGTGTCGCGATTGCTTTAAAACCAACCGCAAGTATTACCACTCCTGGTAAAACCATTACAATTGATCGAGAAAATACAGATGTGTTAACCAAGGGTCGTCATGATCCTTGTGTGGGCGTTCGAGCGACTCCAATTGCTGAAGCAATGTTAGCAATTGTTCTAATGGATCATTTTTTAAGACATCGTGCTCAAAATGCTGATGTTGTAGTTCCATTCCAACCAATTGAGCCATAATTTTAATTTTTCACATACTTGCGACACTTTGCGCGCAAGTATGTTTTTTAATAATAAAAAATTAATCTTATAAAGTCTCAGAAATTACATTTTCACTCGTTGCAACATGATATTGATTTCTACCATTATTTTTTGCTACATACAAAGCATGATCTGCTTGAGAGATAAACTCTGATAGGCTGTCATTAAGATGAGGAGTTGTTGTTGCAACACCCACACTGATCGTTACATATTTAGAGACATTACTTCTAGGATGTGCAATCCCTATATTTTGCATTAATTGCATTAATTGCATTAAACGTTGAACTTGTATCAGTGCTTGATCTTTATCCGTCATGGAAAATAAAAGTAAGAACTCTTCACCGCCATAACGTGCCGCAATATCTCCACTTCGCGATGAGATTGAACCCAGCAAAATGGCAATTCGTCTAAGACATTGATCCCCCTGAATATGGCCTAATGTATCATTGTATAGTTTAAAAAAATCGATATCGATCATCATGATTGTGATAGGAACTTCATGACGGATTGAGCGTTTCCACTCATTTTCAAGCACTTCATCGAGGTATCTACGGTTTGCTAAACCAGTTAAAGCATCTTGTTGAGATAAAATTGAAAGTTGTTGCGCCTGACGCATAAGCTCTAATCGATTTAGTTCGATCATACAGTCTTGTAGATAATTCTCTCTATGTTGCCGATCTATTGCATAAGCTAAAGCCATTCCTAGAAAGCTACTAGAAGTATAAGTTCGATTTAAGTAAGTCCAATCAATTGATCCATTAAGCCAAACACTAATAGCAATACCAATTAAACCACCAGACCAACCAGCAAACATCGCTGTATAAAATCGCATACCAACGAAGCCATATATAATGACCACGGCATACATCATGGCAGCATGAAAAAGAACGTTATTCTGGCCATGTTCCAATACATTAATTAACGTGAAAGTAAGAGCGACGGCACCTGTAGAGCCTAAGCAAACATAGTAATCAAACCATCTATTCATTGATGGAATGAAAGCAAGTAACCATGCAAAAACAATTATCATGCCCACCCAACCGTAGTACGCGACCCATGCAGTGCGTAGCTCTGTAGGTAGAACTTGATAAGTACCAAAACTTAAATATAAATAGAGGCATAGAATGATTGGTGCACGGTAACGGAATTCATATGCAGCTTCATTTTTATACTGATCTTTATAAATGACCTCTAATTCTTTAGGAAACCAAACTAAATTTAGTCCGCGAGAAATTAACAAGTCAATCTGTTCTTGCCCGAGTAAGTTGGATGCTTTTAACTTCATCTTATCTCTCATCGCCCCCAATGTTCTTATAAATGTAAATAGGGATTGTTAACTACGTTACACTGTATTAAATAAAATGTGTATTGGATTATATAAAATTAATCATTTTTTATGATAATCAGATTTTATTGCCAGTATTCTATATTTTTCGGGTGTAATATGAATATATTACCAACTAATATAATGATTAAACTTAATAAAATGCTGAACAGATAAAAAAATGTTACAAATTAAATAACAATCATTGTATATTGATTGTATTAGGATACAATCTAGCTATAAAAATAAGCAGCAATCGTGGAAAATGATTGAAATAAGTCATACGAAATAGGATGGATCGAAATGACTGTTATGAAGCAATATGGAACAAAACTAGAAATAACACCTCACTCAGAATGGGCACAACAATTTTGGGATGAACTTGTTCCTGCAAAAGAACGAGTAAGCAAACACCCTTTATTTTTAAATATGGCAAGCGGTAGCCTAAATTTAGAATGCTTTCGGTCAGCATTATTAAATTTTTATCCTTTGGTTGCTCATTTTCCATCATATATGGCAGGTGCTTTAGCTAAAGCGACGGCTTTTTCTTTAGATGGTGTAACTGAGACTAGAGATTGGTTAATTCAAAATATCAAAGTTGAAGAAAGACATTTACATTGGTATCAAGATTGGGCGAAGGGTTTTGGCATAACGACTGAAATGTTGAATGAAGTTAGACCACCAGTAGCAATGAATGCAGTCAATCATTTTTTATGGGATGTAAATTTTAGGGGAAGTTTAGCGGAGAGTATTGCTGCAACAAATTTAGCAATAGAGTGGGCGACAGGCGATTGGACCATTCATGTTTATAAAGGAATACAAGCTTATACAGAAACACCAGAAGTAAATATTAATAAAAGATCATTGGCATGGTTAAGAGCTCATGCACACTATGATGATCTACATCCTTATGAAGCGATGGAGCTGATTAAGAGATTATGCGATAAAGATCCAGTTTCTCAGAGAAAAGCTTTTTTAGCAGCGAAAGAAGGCTTAGCTTATTATGAACTGGCTTTAGATGAGTGTTATAAGTTACAAAATAATAATTAAAAATACCGAATAAACTGCTATTTAGTTGGAGTACTAAGTAGCAGTTTTATTTAATTTTTTAAACTGAATTCATTTTATCGTAGAAATTCTTTAATTTAGGGGACTCCAGTGGCGCGTTAAGTTGTCTAGATTAACTATGTATTCTTCAAAACGAATAAGAATTTTTTCTCGTTCTTCATCTGTGATATATAGGACATGGTAGGCAATAAAAGGAGGAAGTACCTCAAAACCTGTATAGACTAAAGATCCCGCGAACATTGGAACGTTAGTCCGCAACAACTTCTAATAGATGTAGCTTTTCAGCCAAAGCTTTATATTGAACATGAAATAGCATATTTGAACTTTAACCAACCTTTAAATAATTTTAAATTTAATCGTCATGCTATTATTTTTTTATTTTTAGGTTTTACTCATATTTTGAAGAATCTAGCTCAACAAAACTTAGATATCCAAATGGAATTGCAAGGAAATAATCAAGATATATCTAGAAATACTGATAATTCTGATGGATATAAAGTGAATTTTGGTGCTGATCAAGATCGTTTAATATTTAATAAAGAACTTCTAAAGCAGAATTACAGCAATTTTTGTCGTTGAACCAAATCGCTAAGCATCTTGGTTTAACTGATAGAACTTTACAACGCCAACTTGCAAATGAAAAAACAACATTTCAAATCTCACTTAGTGAAAGCCGTCAGGCAAAAGCAAAAACTCTCTTAAAAAAATAAATTATCCATTCAAGAGATTTCAAATCTTTTAGGCTATGCAGATATTTCTCATTTTTCACGTGCTTTTAAAAAAGTGGACAAATATGATGCCAAGTAACTATAGAATGCCAAAATAAAGAAAATAGACTATCTAACTAATGTTATAATAATTGCGTATAATTTCTGCATTATGTTACTTGACGTTTTCGTTGTACAAATAATCCCACTGGAGAGTCTCCAGTGGGTTTTTTGTCAATGA